>JBMNPV010000076.1:0-8578 GCA_050943775.1 Oscillospiraceae bacterium | reverse complement strand
ATTGTGTAACCGCATACTGCTCGGAAGTCAGCTCCCGGCGCAGCGCGTCCGGATCCGGCGCTGCATACGCGACAGGATTTACAATGGCTTTTGCCGCCTTTTCAAACTGCGCTTTCCCGATATGACAATATCCGCCGGGATTCTTGTCCAGATATTTTTGATGGTATTCTTCCGCTGTGCTGAAATTGCGGAGCGGAAGCACTTCGATCGCTACGGGGCTGCTGTATCGGCTTTGCAACCTGTCGATGGACTTTTTGATGACCGGCGCATCCTCCTCGCTGACGTAATAGATGCCGGTCCGGTATTGTTCGCCTGTATCACCGCCCTGCCGATTGTGCGCAAGCGGGTCGATCGCTTCATAATACAGATCCAGAAGAAAGTCCAGCGGCAGCACGGCGGGGTCATAGCTGACTTTTACTGTTTCCGCGTGTCCTGTGTGGTTATGGCAGACCTCCTCATAGCTGGGAGCTTCGGTGTTCCCGTTGGCATAGCCCACCTGCGTCGCTTTCACGCCGCGGATAGAGGCAAGATACTTTTCAAGCCCCCAAAAGCACCCGCCCGCAAGATAAATCTCAGACATACTGCACCTCCCTGTATCTGAATAAGGATCGCTTTGCAAAAACGCAGCCCTTCTCCTTGTTACCCCATACATATTGTCCTATGGACCTTGTTTTCATGCCGATCCTGTTTTTATTGTATCATCTTGTGGCGAACATTTCTACTGCTTTCCGCTTCAAGGAGAATTGCGAGAACAAAATGCTTGCTTTTGCAAATAAGTTGTGTTATGCTTTCGAAGTGTTTGCAAAAGCAAGCATATCTCGTTTGGAGGTGCATATTGAATGGAGCAGTATGCCAGCATCGGCCGAAACATGAACATCACGGATAAATACTTCCGGCTTTATCTGCGCGACGCGCTCAAGCCCTATGATCTGAACGCGGCGGAGGGGACGGTGCTGCTGTCCATGTACGGAAAAAGCGGCAGTACGGAACAGCAGATCTTTGATTCCATACACGCGCATCGGGCGGCGGGAAACACGCAGGACGAGCTCATCGGGGAGCTACACTATGACAAGGGCGTGATGACCCGGACCATGAAGGCGCTCGAGGACAAGGGCTATGTCCTGCGCCGGGATAACCCCGCAGATTCCCGGTCATACATTTTTTCGTTGACGGAAAAGGCCCAGGCGTTCAAGGCCACGCTGCTGGGCCTGCTGCGCCAGTGGAATGTGCACTTTCTTGCAGGTATTGACGAGAACACTCTGAAGATCGTGGAAGGGGCGCTTAACAAGATGACGGAAAACGCGATACAGTATTGCCGGGAGTATCACGCAAAAATCGAAAACAACGCAGGTGAGGATAAATGAGTAAATCTGAAAAAACAGAAAAGAAAAGCGGCTTTGTTCTTATAATGATACTCTATCTCGCGGGTATCTTTATGGGAGCGATCGACACGGGCATCGTGACCCCCGCGCGGACCATCATTCAAAACACCTTCGGCGTGGAGGCGCAGAGCGGCATCTGGATGATAACCATATACACGCTGGCATACGCTGTCTCCGTGCCCATCATGGGAAAACTGGCCGACAAATTCGGCCGGAAATATGTGTACTTGATCTGTATTACACTGTTCGGAACAGGTTCCCTGTTCTGCGGCCTGTCCGAGAGCTTTGGCGGGTTTCCGCTTTTGTTGGCGGCCCGCGCCGTTCAGGCCATAGGCGGCGGCGGTATCATGCCCATCGCAACGGCGGAGTTCGGCACGACCTTCCCACCAGAAAAGCGGGGCATGGCGTTGGGCCTGGTGGGCGGTGTATATGGTGTCGCCAACGTGTTCGGCGCGTCCGCGGGCAGCGCCATTCTGGATGCTTTCGGCGTAAACAACTGGAAATACATCTTTTATATCAACGTCCCGATCTCTCTGTTTATCATCGTCGTCGGGTTTTTTGCCCTGAAAAATACTCGCGATACGGAAGATCGAAGCAAACTCGATATCTGGGGGATCTTCTCTCTGACCGTGATGATCCTGTCCCTGCTTTACGGTCTCAAAAATCTGGATTTCTTTGATTTCAGCGCCTCTGTCGCTACGACGCAGGTATATCCGTTCCTGCTGATCTTCGCCGCGCTTATTCCGGTGTTCATTTTTGTGGAAAAACGCGCGGAAGACCCTGTGATCAGTCTGCAATATTTCACAGACAGAAATATTCTGGTCACGCTGCTGCTGTCAACGATCAGTGGCTTTGTTATGATGGGCGTTATCTTCGTCCCCCAGTTTTCGGAAAACTGTTTGAAGCTGCCGACCGGCTCCGGCGGATATCTGGTGATTATTCTGGGCCTGTTTGCCGGCGTGGGCGCGCCTGTCTCCGGAAAGCTGATCGATAAATTCGGCGCCAAGCTCATTTTGGCCTTCGGCTTTGCCTGTTCGATATTGGGCGCCCTATTTATGATGTTCGTCACCACCGCGCATCCCTCGATGCTCACCGTAATGGTCGGGCTCGCGCTTTCGGGCCTCGGCATGGGCTTTACGATGGGCACGCCTGTCAACTACATGATGCTGGCAAATACAGACCCGCGGCAGTCAAATTCCGCTCTGGCTGCGCTTTCCCTCGTCCGCTCCATCGGAATGGCCGTCGCGCCAGCCATCATGGTCGGCTTCATTGCCAACGCGGGAATGGCCGTTCAGGGCAATATCATGGAGCTGCTGCCAAAAGAGATCAACATGCCGAGCCTTCCCTATGTGCAGGAAGTCAGTTCGCAGATTAACGAGCTCAAGCAAAACCCGCAGATGCAAGAGAAGCTCAAGGACATGGATATGCCGGACTTTGCCGAAATGAAAACCGTGGAAATCGACATGAACGGAAATTCGGATTACGAAATGCCCGCAGAATTGCTGGCACTGATGGAGTCCAGCGATGTAACGACCATCTCAGAAAACACCAAGACCATGGCAAAGACGATGTTCTCTCAGATGGAACCGGAACTGATCGAAAAAATCCAGGCCGGCATGGATCAGGGAATTCAGGGGATAAATTCGGGCAAAGCGGAAATGCAGTCGGCAAAGGAAAAAATAATGGAAGGCTATTCCGGGATCGGAAAAGGCATTGCCGGTATGCAGACAGGCCTTTCCTCTCAGAGAGCCGCGCTCACCCAATTGAAAGCGGTTTCTCAGCTGCTCTCTAACGCCGCCCCACAAATGCCGCCGGAAGCTGCGGCCGCAAGCGCGGACATGAGCGCGATGCCGCAGGGCATGTCCATCGCTGATAGGATCCCCCCGCAGGTCAAAGAGAACATCCCGCCCGCCGCGCTCGAGCAGCTTGCAGAAATCAAATCCCCCGAGGAGCTTGATCAAAAAATTGCTGCCCTTGAAGCCGCTTCGGCCACACTGGATAACAAGATAAAGGAAAGCCAGGCAAGCCAGGCTGAAATGAAAAAGGCAGCAGAGGAACTCGACCACTCCATCCAGCAGATGGAAACGCTCTCCGCGCACATGACGGTGATGAAAGAAGCGGTCCCCGGCGCATTTGAAACAGCGCTGAATAATTATCTCGCAGAAATCGACAAGCGCAGCGACAAAATAGAGGAAACATTCCAGAGTACGATCAACGCCGGATTTTGGGATATTTACCTCACAACCGTTATCGCCGCAGCACTCGCGCTCCTGCTGGTCCTGCTGTATGACAAAAAGCGGGAATCGGTGCAATAACGTCGGCGCACAATTGTATATTAAAAGTATACAGGGTCGGAACCGCCTGGTTCCGACCCTGTATTATTGTTTATGCGGGTGTGTAGCCTTTCGTTGTATCAAGCCTTTTATCATAGACGACCTCTATTTTGGAGTGAATGAGAAGCCAACTGGGGTAAAACCGGAGTAGAAGCGATCCTGCGATTGCGCTAAAAAGACCAAAAAGATAGAAGAACAGCCCCAAATCGATGATTTAGGGCTGTTCTTATGGTTGCGGAGATAGGATTTGAACCTATGACCTTCGGGTTATGAGCCCGACGAGCTGCCAGACTGCTCCACTCCGCGATATTCATTCGCTCCCCTAAGAGCTCCATTAGTATAACACGGCGGAACAGTTATGTCAAGAGCTTATTTTATTATCTCGAAATGTTCTATTATTCTGCAAATTTTGTCTGTATTCGACAACGCTGACGCTTCTCTGCAATCGAGCAACGTGCGGAGAACGCACAATTCTATTCGAATACGCTCAGATAGCGTTCTCCGGTATCGGGCAGGAGCGTGACGACAGTCTTTCCTTCAAATTCCGGACGCGCGGCAGCCTTTGCCGCGGCGATCGCGGCGGCGCCGGAGCTAACGCCGCAAAACAGCCCCTCCTGTTCCGCAAGCAAATGCATTGCCTCGTATGCTTCGTCGTCCGTGACCGTGACCACCTCGTCATACAGCTTCGTGTCCAGTACATCTGGGATAAAATTTGCGCCGATGCCCTGTAGCTTGTGCGCTCCAGCCTTCCCGCCGGAGAGCAACGGGCTGCCTGCCGGTTCCATTGCAATTATCTTGATCCTTGAATTTTGCTCTTTTAAATATCTTCCAACGCCAGTCAGCGTGCCGCCGGTGCCGACACCGGCGAGAAAGGCGTCGACATGACCATCTGTATCCCGCCAGATCTCGGGCCCGGTCGTGCGGTAGTGTGCCTCCGGATTTGCGGGGTTTACGAACTGCCCTGCAACGATGCTGTTCGGGGTTTCCGCGTGCAGCGCATCTGCTTTTTTGACCGCACCGGCCATTCCCTCCGCGCCCGGCGTGAGGACGATCTCTGCACCGTAAGCGCGGATGAGCTTTTGTCGCTCAACGCTCATGCTGTCCGGCATCACAATGACCGCCCTATAGCCGAGCACGGCAGCCATCGCCGCGAGTCCGATGCCGGTATTGCCGCTCGTCGCTTCGATGATCGTACCTCCGGGACGAAGCTCGCCGGAAGCCTCCGCCGTGCGAATGATCTGCAGCGCAACGCGATCCTTGACGCTCCCAACGGGGTTCTGCCGCTCAAGTTTTGCAAGCAGGCGGGCCTTGGGGCAATACCTTTTTTCAAAGAAGCGCAGTTCCACCAGAGGCGTGTTTCCGACCAGTGTCGTGACGTCTGAATAGATATGTTCCATAAAATCGACCTTTCAGATAATAATATTAACAAGCTATCTTTATAAGATCTTTTTTCGGTGCGTGCTCCGCACTCTACATAGCAGCGCGAGCCGTCTTCTTCTGCCTGCGAAGAAAATGCCTTTATAAAACGCGACTCGCTCTTGAAATATTTAGTCGTTTAATGATATAATACTTTATTATATTCGCAAAGACAAGGCAAAACTTGCCCATGCGTACTTTTTTCAAAACTCAGAAAGGCCGGATTACTATGAAACGTACAAAAATCTCCGCGATCTTCGCCTCTCCCGCCGATTTCACGCAGGGAGAGATCACCGTCTGCGGCTGGGCGCGCACCATCCGCGACATGAAGAACTTTGGCTTTATCGAGCTCAACGACGGCAGTAATTTTAAGAGCTTGCAGGTCGTTTTTGAAAGAGGTACGATCAATAATTTCGATAATATCGCTCACCAGAACGTCGGTGCGGCGCTGATCGTAAAAGGTCACATCGTGCTCACTCCGGAGGCAAAGCAGCCGTTTGAGATGCACGCCGCTTCAATCGAGATCGAAGGCGTTTCCGCACCAGAATATCCCCTCCAGAAAAAGCGTCACTCGCTTGAATATCTGCGCACGATCCAGCATCTGCGTCCGCGCACGAACCTCTTTTCCGCCGTGTTCCGCGTCCGCAGCGTTGCGGCGGCGGCGATCCATGAATTCTTCCAGTCGAACGGTTTTGTCTATGTCCACACGCCGCTGATCACCGGCTCGGACTGCGAGGGCGCGGGCGAGATGTTCCGCGTGACCACGCTCGACATCAATGATCCTCCCCGCACGGAGGACGGAAAAATTGATTTTTCGCAAGACTTTTTCGGAAAGAGCGCAAATCTGACCGTTTCCGGTCAGCTCAACGCCGAAAACTTCGCGACGGCTTTCGGCGATGTTTACACCTTCGGACCCACGTTCCGCGCCGAAAACTCCAACACACAGCGTCACGCCGCTGAGTTCTGGATGATCGAGCCGGAGATGGCGTTTGCCGATCTCACCGACTATATGGACAACGCAGAGGCGATGATCAAATACGTCATCAGCACCGTGCTGGAACGCTGCCCTCAGGAGATGGAGTTTTTCAACGCGTTTGTTGACAAGGGCCTGCTCGAACGCCTGCACCACGTTGCGGACTCCGAGTTCGGCCGCATCAGCTACACCGAGGCCATCAAAATCCTTGAGGAGCACAACGACAAGTTTGAATACAAGGTCGAGTGGGGCACCGATCTTCAGACCGAGCATGAGCGCTACTTGACGGAGACGATATTCAAAAAGCCGATTTTCGTCACAGATTATCCGAAGGAGATAAAAGCTTTCTATATGCGCATGAACGAGGACGGAAAGACCGTCGCCGCGGCGGACTGTCTGGTTCCCGGCATCGGCGAGATCGTCGGCGGCTCGCAGCGCGAGGAGCGGCTCGATGTACTCGAGGCGCGCATGGACGAGCTGGGTCTCAACAAGGATGACTACTGGTGGTACCTTGACTTGCGGCGCTACGGCTCCTGCCGTCACGCGGGTTATGGTCTGGGCTTCGAGCGCCTCATCATGTATTTAACGGGCGTGAGCAACATCCGCGACGTTCTGCCGCATCCGAGAACGGTCGGCAACGCAGAATTTTAAAAGAACACCCCGCACAGAACTTGCCTGTGCGGGGTTTTTCATCGAGCAAACTTTTCCCGTTCGCTGACAGCGAGGGCATCGCAGCGGTTGTTGAACGCATTGTCGGCGTGACCCTTGACCCAGTGGAACGTGACCTGGTGTATTCCGAGAAGCGCGTCAAGCCGCTGCCAGAGGTCGGGGTTTTTCAGCTCTCCCTCCTTGCGTTTCCAGCCCTTTGCCTTCCAGCTTTTGAGCCAGCCCTTGTTGATCGCGTTGCAGAGATACTGCGAGTCCGTGTAAAGGTCTACCGCGCAGGGCTCCTTCAAAAGCTCCAGCGCGGAGATCGCGGCCAGCAGCTCCATGCGGTTGTTCGTCGTCTGCGCTTCGCCGCCGGAAAGTTCGCGAATTTTGTCGCCATACTTTAAAATTGCAGCCCAGCCTCCCGGGCCGGGGTTGCCGGAACAGGCGCCGTCTGTATAGATCGTGACGTTCTTCATGCTTCCTCCTTGGGAACAAAACAGGGCCGATGCCTGCATCGGTCCTGTTTTTCTGTCTGAATAGGATAACTTATGCTTCTGTATTCTCCGGTTCTTTGCTCTCCTCGCTGTCCGAGGGGAGGTCGCTGTCTTCCTCCTCTTCCTTGTCGGTGAGGGCAATGGAGATGACCTTCGCGCCGTCCGCTACACGCATCAGGCGCACGCCCTGCGTGGCGCGGCCGAGCGTGCTGATCGAGGCGGTGTCCATGCGGATAATCGTTCCGTCGTCCGAAATGAGGAGCAGATCGTCATTGTCCGTGACAAGCTTGATGCCGGTGACCGGCCCGGTCTTTTCAGTGACGTTATAGTTCTTGAGTCCCATGCCGCCGCGCTTCTGGGGTCCGGCATCTTCGCCGCCGCGGAGATATTCACGGATCGGCGTTTTCTTTCCGTAGCCGTTTTCGGTGACGGACAAAAGCAGCCCGTCCTCGTCCGCGCGTACCGCGCCGACGCAAAAGTCGCCTTCGCGCAATTTGATGCCGCGTACGCCGGCCGCAGCACGGCCCATGGTGCGGACGTCGTTTTCGTTAAAGCAGATCGCATAGCCGTCATGTGTGGCAATGAGGATATTCGCAGAGCCTTTTGTCTCGCAAACGGATATCAATTCGTCACCCTCGTCCAGATTGAGGGCGCGTATGCCGCTTGTGCGGATGTTTTTGAGCTCGATTGCGTTGAGGCGCTTGCAGGTACCGTTTCTGGTGACCATTACGAGAACAAAGTCATCCGCCTCCACATCCCGCGTGTGGAGCATGGCCGTGACCTTTTCTCCCGGGTCAAGCGGGAGGATGTTCACAATATTTGTGCCCTTGGCGGTTTTGCCGGCCTCCGGGATGAGGTAACCCTTCTGCCGGTAAGCCCGGCCCATATTCGTGAAAAAGAGGATATAGTCGTGCGTTGAGGCGGTGAAAACGGTTTCGACATAGTCCTCCTCGCGCGTGGTCAAGGCGCGGACACCCTTGCCGCCGCGTCCCTGCGCCCGGTATTCACTCGTCGGCAGGCGCTTAATGTAGCCCGCATGTGTGAGCGTATAGACGCAGTCTTCCTCCACGATGAGGTCCTCGATGTCAATGTCATCTTCGACATCCTGTATTTCGGTCACGCGCTTGTCACCAAATTTGTCTCGAAGCTCGAGCAGTTCTTTCTTGAGGACGTCCTTTATCATTTCCTCGCTGCCGAGCAGCTCCTGATAATAGGCAATTTTCGCTTCAAGCTCCTTATATTCGTTTTCCAGCTTTTCGCGGTTGAGTCCCTGCAGTGCGATGAGGCGCATGTCACAGATTGCCTGCGCCTGCACATCGTCGAGTCCGA
>JBMNPV010000075.1:0-8633 GCA_050943775.1 Oscillospiraceae bacterium | reverse complement strand
TCGAGGAATTCCCGTACGCCATCCGCGTCGTTTCCGAAGTCCTCTCCTCCAACGGCTCCACCTCGCAGGGCAGCATCTGCGCGAGCACTCTGGCGCTGATGGACGCCGGTGTTCCGATCACCGCGCCGGTCGCCGGTATTTCCTGCGGCCTCATTCAGGACGACAACGGCGGCTTCACCACCTTCATCGACATTCAGGGCGTTGAGGACTTCCACGGCGAGATGGACTTCAAGGTCGCCGGCACAAAAGCTGGCATCACCGCCATCCAGATGGACCTCAAAAACGACGGTCTCACCCATGAGATCATCAAAAACGCCCTTGAGATCACCCGCGAGGCGCGTATTCAGATCCTCGACGAGATCATGCTTCCCGTCCTGCCCGAACCGCGCAAGGAGCTTGCCAAGACAGCGCCGAAGATGCTCACCATGCACATCGATCCGGACAAGATCCGCGAAGTCATCGGCTCCGGCGGCAAAGTCATCCAGAAGATCACGGCCGACACCGGCTGCAAGATCGACATCGAGGACGACGGCTCCATCTATATCGCGAGTGAAGACATCGAAGCCTGCCGCCGCGCGCAGCAGACCATCGAGAACATCGTCTTTGTTCCCGAGGTCGGCAAGCTCTACTACGGCAAGGTCACCCGCGTCATCCCGATTGGCGCGTTCGTTGAGCTGGCCCCCGGCAAGGAGGGTATGTGCCACATCAAGGACCTCGAGTTCAAGCGCACCGAGAAGGTCGAGGATGTTCTGAATGTCGGTGATATGACCTGGGTCAAGGTCAGCGAGATCGATGACCGCGGCCGCGTCAACCTCTCCCGCAAGGATGCGCTCAAAGAGCGCGAAGCTCAAGGGCTCAAGGACTAAGTACGAATGTCGTCGGGGCGGGCAAAAGCCCGCCCCGATTTTTTATCCTCACTTCTGGAGGTCAACAACATGCACGAGATCATAAAGCTTGAAAACGGCGTCCGCATCATCTGCGAGCAGATGCCCTACGTTCGCTCTGCCGCCATCGGCATTTTCATCAATTTCGGCTCACGCAACGAATCCCCTGCGGAAAACGGCAGTGCCCACTTCATCGAGCACATGCTCTTCAAGCGCACGGAAAAGCACAGCGCAGCGCAGCTCGCCTTTGACATGGACGCCATCGGCGGTCAGGTCAACGCGTTCACGACCCGCGAAGCCACCTGCTTTTACGCCCGCGTTCTTGACACGCACCTCAACACAGCGATCGACCTTTTGAGCGAGATGTTTTTCGAGTGCGCGTTCGACGAAGCGGAACTCGAAAGCGAACGCGGCGTCATACTGGAGGAGATCGGAATGTACGAGGACACGCCGGACGACGTCTGCTACGAAAAGCTTATGGCCGGCTGCTACAAAGGCGCGCTGGGCCGTCCGGTACTCGGAAAGCCTTCCACACTCGCCAACATGACCGGCGCCGGACTCAAAGCCTACAAGGAGGCGCACTACACCGCCGGCAACATTATTGTCTCCCTCTGCGGGAACTACCAAGAGAGCCATCTTGCGCGCATCCGGGACACCTTTTCCGCGATGCCGAAGTCGAAGACGACGAAACCGCGCCGCGCGGACTATTCCCGCGTCGCCGTCTCGAAGCGTAAGCGGACTGAGCAGAACCAGTTCTGCATCGCGTTTCCCTCCTGCTCCAGCGGCAGCGAGGAGCGCTTTGCGATGAACCTGCTTTCGACCGCACTCGGCGGCGGTGTGTCCTCGCGCCTGTTTCAGAACGTCCGCGAGAAGCACGGCCTGTGCTACTCCATCTACTCCTTCCAGTCCGGCTTTCAGGACACCGGCATTCTCGCCGTTGCGACCGCCGTCGGCAAGGACACGGAAGCGAAGGCGCTCGGCCTCATCGGGGACGAGCTCAAGGCGCTTGCGGACAAGGGCATCACGCAGGATGAACTCGACCGCGCCCGCGAACAGGTGAAATCCTCACTCGTAATGAGTCTTGAATCGACAAACGCGCGTATGCTCAAAATGGGAAATTCCATGCTCATTATGGGAAGCTGTCTCACGCCGGACGAGCTTCTGGAGCGCTACGACGCCGTCACGCGTGAAGATATCCTCTCCCTCGCGCAGAAGCGCTTCGATTTTTCACAGCTTTCCCTCTCCGCCATCGGCAAGGTCGGACCCGCGGAGGAATACATCAAAGCACTGGGGCTTTAAAAAGGTATTCAAAAAATCGCTTTCCCGTGAAAGGGAAAGCGATTTTTTTATTCATCCATTGCAGAGAGCATAAACTCGTTGCAGGCGCGCTCACGGTCCAGCGTCGTCCACTCCATGTGGCCCGGATAGACCTCATAGTCGCCGTCGAGCAGCGCAAGCTTTTTGAGCGAGCGCATAATTTCCGCGCCGTTGCCGCCGGGAAGGTCCGTGCGGCCGCAGGAGTCGCGGAAGAGTGTGTCGCCCACAAATAAAGAGCGGTCACAGACATAGGTGACGCCGCCCTCCGAGTGTCCCGGCGTTTCCATCACTTTGAAAACGAGCGAGCCGACTTTGATCTCATCGCCATCGGTAACAAAAACAGTACCCTCGGGCGGGTCATAGTGATAGCCGATGTCGAGGGCCGTGCGGCGGATATCTTTCCGGTTCATATAGACCTTCGCTCCCGTCTCCGAGACGATCGCGTCCACGCCGCCGGTGTGGTCAAAGTGTCCGTGCGTGAGCAAAACAGCGCGGCACTTGAGTTTGTTGTCATCCAGATAATTCAGGATCGTGTTGGACTCCGCCCCCGGGTCAACGACGGCACATTCCAGTGTAACAGGGTCCGTAACGATGTAGCAGTTCGTCTGGATCTGGCCGACTGTAAAGGATTTGATAAGCATATTGTTCCTCCTGATAACGTCATGGGAGACGATCTTGCGGCGGAAAAGGCCGCGGTTGAATAGGTAGAAAAGGTTCATAACGTGTCTGTGTCCAAAAGAAGCGTAACAGGGCCGTCGTTGACGGATGAAACGAGCATATCTGCGCCGAAGACGCCGTGCTCCACCTTGAAGCCGCGCGCGCGGCACTGCGCCATGCAGCGCTCATACAGCGGCTCTGCGATCGCGCCGCCGGCAGCCTGTGTAAAGCCCGGGCGGCGGGAGGAACAATCGGCATAAAGGGTGAACTGCGAAACGATCAGAAGCTCTGCCGAGACCTTGTCGGGCGCAAGGTTCATTTTGCCGTTTTCATCCTCAAAAACGCGCAGGCCGCAGATGCGGTCCGCAATCTTATCCGCTTCCCGTTCGGTATCGTTCACGGAGATTCCGAGCAGGACAAGAAAGCCCTGTCCGATCTCCCCGACCCGTTTCCCGTCGATGTCAACGGCGGCACTTCTTACTCTGGTAACAACTGCGCGCAAGGTCCTCTCTCCTTTCAGTCGCCCGCGCGCGTGATCTCGGTCACGCCGACCACGGTCTTGAGCTTTGTGATGATGGTTTCGAGGTCCGCAAGCGTCTTTACCTGCAATGTAACGACGGCGGTGGATTTCGCGCCGTCAAGATCGCGGGCATTGAGGCTCAGGACCTTAGCGTTGAGCGAATTGAGGACTGTCGCAATGTCAACGACAAAGCCGCTGCGCTCACGCGCAAGGATACGGATGGTCGTGACATAGCTCTCGCTCGGCGCGTCCGCCCAACTGACCGATATCCAGCGACCGCCGTCCTCGGGGTCATCTTTGCTTTGAAGGTAGTTTTTGCAGTCTGTCCGATGGATCGAGACGCCATATCCCCGCGTGATGAAGCCGACAATATCGTCGCCGGGGACAGGTGTGCAGCAGCGGGAAAATTTGACGAGGCAGTTGTCCAGGCCCTCGACGAGAACGCCGTGGACCGGGTGGCGTTCGCCCTGCTGCGCGGCCTTCTTCTGCTGATACTCGACCTTTTCGGCCATTTTTTCGACCGGGGTCTTCGGCGGCAGCTTCTGTGCCTTGAGGATCTCGTCCTTGATCTTGTTGACGGCCTTCGTCGCGGTCATGCCGCCATAGCCAATGGAAGCATAGAGGTCGTCCATCGAGGCAACGGCGAGTTTTTTCAAAATGGCGGGCTGGAGTTCCTCGTCCGTGACCGCGGACATGGTAAGGCCGGCCTGCTTGAGCTCGCTCTCAAAGATGGATTTGCCCGTGATGATGTTCTCGTCGCGCTTTTCTTTTTTGAACCATTGCTTGATTTTGCTGCGCGCCGCGCCGCTCTTGGCGATTTTCATCCAGTCGCGGGAAGGCCCCGGCGCCGCCTTTGAGGTCAGGACCTCGACGATATCGCCGTTTTGCAGGACTCTGTCAAACGGGACGATACGGCCGTTGACCTTTGCGCCGACCATGTGGTTTCCGACTGCGGAGTGGATCCCGTAAGCAAAGTCGATCGGCGTCGCCCCGGCAGGGAGGTTGATCACGTCGCCCTGCGGCGTGAAAACAAAGACCTCGTCGGAAAACATGTCTATCTTGAGATCGTGGAAGAAGTCCTGTGCGTCGCTGTCCGCCTGCGTTTCGAGCAGGCGGCGGACCCACGCGAATTTCTCCTCGTCCCCGACCTTCACGCCGTCTGTGCCGGACTTATATTTCCAGTGTGCCGCAACACCGTATTCGGCGGTCTGGTGCATGTCCCAGGTCCGGATCTGGACTTCAAAGGGAATGCCCTCCGAGCCGATGACCGTCGTGTGGATGGACTGATAGCCGTTCGGCTTCGGCGTCGAGATGTAGTCCTTGAAGCGGCCCGGCAAGGGCTTGAACATATCGTGAATGTGGCCGAGAACGTTGTAGCAGTCGGCGATGCTCTCAACGATCACGCGGAAAGCGCAGAGGTCGAAGATCTCGTTGAGCTGCTTATTCTGCGAAAACATTTTGCGGTAAATGGAATAGATGTGTTTGATGCGGCTTGAGATCTCTCCCTTGATGTTCCACTCGTCGAGGCGCGCTTGAATTTTCTCCTCGACGCTCTTCATGAATTCCTCCAGCATGGACATACGGGCTTCCAGAGAATCCGTGATCTCCTTATAGCCGACGGGGTCGAGATAGAGGAGCGCTAAGTCCTCAAGCTCCCATTTGGCTTTCTGCATACCGAGGCGGTGCGCGATCGGCGCGTAGATCTCCATCGTCTCAAGGGACTTGGAGCGCTGCTTTTCGGGCGTCTGATACTGCATCGTGCGCATATTGTGCAGACGGTCGGCGATCTTGATCATGATGACGCGGATGTCCTTTGCCATCGCAATGAGCATCTTGCGCATGTTCTCCATCTGCTCGTCCTCTTTGCTGGTGTATTGGACGCGCGTGAGTTTGGTGACGCCTTCGACCAGATCGGCAACCGTTGCGCCGAACTGTTTGGAGATGTCCTGATAGGTCAGGGACGTGTCCTCTATCGTATCATGCAGGAGAGCCGCGATCACACAGTCCTCATCCGCAAGACCCATTTCGACGCAGTTTTGCGCAGCCGCAACGCAGTGGGTGATATAGTCGGAACCCTCCCGCCGCTTCTGGTCGCTGTGGGCAATCGAGGCACACACATATGCTGCGCGGATACGCTCGGTATCCGCCGACGGATTCATCGCAAGGACGCTCTTTTCCAGCTCGGCGTACATCTCGTCCGCATTGAGATATTCTCTTTTTTTCGTTACATCGTCCGCCATGATGCGTCCCTCGATCATTGATAATATTTTTGTTCAGTGCTTGGAAAGAGTGCTTCCCCAGAGCCGCGTAAACAGGCGTGAGTTCGTCAGCTCGGTCTTGCGCCCGTCGTCGGAGGCGGCACAGTGAATACAGCCATCTCGTGTCTTGAGATCAACCAGCTTGAGTTCCTTTAAAATTTCGATACAGAGGCAGAACTTCACGGGGTCCATAAAGTCGCGCCGCCCACCCATCAGTTCTTCGTAACGGAATTCAAGCTGTCCGCCGAGCTGCTTGATGCGGCGCCACGCGCGGGCAAGCTCCTCCCGTCCCGGACGGAAAATGCGCAGATCCTCGATGCAAAATTCTTCGTGTTCCAGAATGCAGCGGCAGGTGTCGAGCATTTCTGAAGGCCGCACAGCCGCAAGCAGGAGCTGAACGCTCTTGCGGCAGCGGAAGTCGTTGATCTGCGGTGCAAAGCAGAGGTCCACTGCCATTCCCGGACGCACATTCAGGCTCTCAAGCGTATGGGAGAAAAAGACGCAGTCGAAGCGAGCACCGTTTTTCGCGATGCTCATACGCAGATGCTTACCCCCGCCGATCGGTGTGACGCTCTCGAGTACGGCGTTGAGCATACACATGAGCGGCCGCTCACAGCCGCTACCGCAGGGTTCGAGTTCATCGAGCGAAGCAACGCCCTCCAGCGTCAGGACCGCAGGGTTCTCGATCAGCAGTTCCGGCGTCACGCCGGGCATTGCGGCCGGCGGATTTTTGCGGTAGTATGCCCTCATTGCGGCGCGGAAATCATCGATCCGGTCCGGTCGGATGCACAGACCCGCCGCAAAGGCGTGTCCGCCAAAGCTCTCAAGGCAGTCTGAGCAGGCCTTCAGCGCCTCAAAGAGGTTGAAGTCGCCATAGCTCCGGCAGGAGCCTTTCCCGTCATTTCCTTCCACGCAGATCATAATGGTGGGAACGTGATATTCCTCGGCCAGCCGGGAGGCTGCAATGCCGACAACGCCCGGATGCCAGTCCTCGCTTTCCAGAACGATCGGCGCATCCTGACGGATGCCGCCCAGACATGCCAGTGCATCGTTGAGCACCTTTGTCTCCAGTTCCTGCCGACGGTGGTTGAGATCGCACAGCTCCTTTGCCAGCGAGCGGGCTTCCTCCGGGTCGTCTGTTGCCAGCAGGCGCAGCGATACCTCGGTCCTGCAAAGTCTCCCCGCGGCATTGATGCGCGGAGCCAGAACGAAACCGACCGTCGCTGCATTGAGCGGCTTTCTCGAAGCACCGGTTTCCTCCAGCAGCGCCGCAAAGCCCGGTCGGGGCGCCGTTTTGAGTTTTTCAAGACCTTTGTAGACGAGGCAGCGGTTCTCCCCCGTAAGCAGCATGACGTCCGCGATCGTACCGACCGCGACGAGGTCCGCATAGCGGGCAAGCGAAGACTGTGGGTCGTTTTCGAGCGCACAGACCAGTTTGAACGCAACGCCGACGCCGGCAAGCTCCCCGTTGGGATAGACGCTACCGGGTCGTTTGGGGTCAACGACAGCGGCGGCCTCCGGCAGAATCTGCGGACATTCATGGTGGTCGGTGATCACGACGTCGATGCCCAGACGCTTTGCATAGGCAACCTCCTCGACGGCAGTGATCCCGCAGTCGACCGTAACGACAAGGGTCACGCCCTTTTCGCGCAGAGATTCGACCGCTCCCTCGTTGATGCCGTAACCCTCATCGAGGCGGTCCGGTATGTAGGACAGGCACGCGATCCCGTTGCTGCGGAAATATTCCGTCATCAGGCAGGTCGCAGTGATCCCGTCCACATCGTAATCCCCATAGACAGCGACGCGTTCGCAGTTTTTAACGGCGCGCTGAATGCGCGCGACCGCCCGATCCATGTCGTCGAGCAGCATGGGGTCGCAGAGCAGATCCTCGCCGCGCGAGAGAAAACCGGCAGCCTTATCCGGCGTATCGATCCCGCGGGCACGCAAAACGGCAGCCAGAAGCGGCGTGTATCCGGCCCGGACAAGCTCCTGGCAGATTTCATCAGTATGATTTGGTATTTTCCATATATCCTGTATCATTTATTTCTCCCGTATGCGCCTTTCGGCATCAGACGGCTTCTTTCGATTAAGTATTAGACATATTATAATATTATACCAGAACGATAGAGTTAGAGCAAGCCAAAAAATCAGCCGTTTCGGGCATTTGTGCCGCCGTTTCCGCTACGGTTTTTGATTGACAAGGTCCTTGATGCGTGTTAACATATTTTGTGCATTTCTAAATCACACGCCGGTGTGGCGGAACAGGCAGACGCCCGGGACTTAAAATCCCGTGGGAGCAATCCCGTACCGGTTCGATCCCGGTCACCGGCACCAAAGCCCGTCAGCTTTAAGCTGGCGGGCTTTTTCTGGCGAAAATTTCACCGCCCTATCCGAAAGGCGAAGCAGACCGGCCCGGCTTTTTGCAGGAGCGGCAGACAGCTGTTGAAAAAAATGGTTGACATGGAAGCGGCAACGTGCTATATTCCTTTTTAAGTTCATATTGCTTTAAACCGATGAAGCGGAGATAACGGCGAGTCAGTCCCCACAGAGAGCCTGCGTTGGTGAGAGTCAGGTGGAAAACAGCTCGTCAAATGGACCGCCGAGGGCGCAGTCAAAGGCCGAACAGCCGAGTATTCTGCGACGTGAGGGCATACGTCAGTTGCCGGGGATATGTTGGTATCCCGCAAAGTGTGCGGCGTCATTGCCGCAAAACAGGGTGGCACCGCGGATAAGATTCTTATTCGTCCCTGACAGAAGAGATCTCTTCTGTCAGGGACGATTTTTTTATGCTCAACCAAAAAGGAGGAAAAAGCCATGTCATATCCATCGCTGGATGAAATCCGAACACTCGCCGAGACGGGGGAATACCTCGTTGCGCCCGTGAGCATCGAACTGCTCGCGGACGAGCGGACTCCAATGGAGGTCCTGCGCATCCTGAAAACGGTCTCGGACCGCTGCTTTCTGCTCGAGTCCGCCGAGGACGCGGAGCGATGGGGA
>JBMNPV010000074.1:0-8654 GCA_050943775.1 Oscillospiraceae bacterium | reverse complement strand
GCAATAACCGACCCGAGCAGTTGCGCATTGTGCGCGTCGGTGCACCCATGGCCTTTCAGGACCTCCTCATCAGCGTCTCATTTTTGATCATCATGGCGATCATCAACAATATCGGGCTGGTCGAGTCTGCGAGCATCGGCATTGCCGAAAAGCTCTATATTTTCCTTGCGCTTGTACCGATCTCATTTATGTACTCTCTGTCCGCATTTGTCGCGCAGAATGTCGGCGCAAAGCAGGAGCGTCGCGCTGTGCAGGGCATGGTCATCGCAATGCGCGTGAGCTTTGTTTTTTGCATGGTGACTTTCTCGCTGACCTTTTTCGCGGGAGCGCAGATGGCGTCGCTGTTTGAAAAAAATCCGGCGGTCATTGCCGCCACCGCGAGCTATCTGAAATCCGTCGGCCCGGAGTATCTGATGATCCCGATCGTGTTTTGCTTTTGCGGCTATTTCAGCGGCATCGGTCGCACGAGCTTCGTTTTTATAGAGGGGCTGGCGTCCTCCTTTGTCTTCCGCATTCCCCTGTGCTGGTATTTCAGCCGCCTGCCGGATACGAACCTTGCAAAGATCGGCCTCTCAGTCCCGATCTCCGCGGCCGCCTCGTTGGTAATGTGCACGATCTACTACTTTTATGTCCGTCGTCAGAGGGAAAAGTTACAGGACGGAATCAAAAAACCGTGATCGGATGAAAAGGCAGCCTGACGGCTGCCTTTCTGTATTTTCGCGATATATCTTCGGCGTTTTGCAGCAGCGGAGCGGCTTTTACGGGCGAAAAGCAGTTATTGACAAGAGAGAAGATTATGATAAAATATATCAGTTATAATGTCTCTTGTAGCCGTTTGCGTGCAGGCGGCTTTTCCCGCGTCCGCGGGCCGGCATGAGAGAGTTCAATTCGGGAGGAACACAAAAGCATGGAAAAATTCGGACTAAATGAGCTGAGAGAAAAATATCTTTCCTTTTTTGAGAGCAAGGGTCATCTGCGCCTGCCGAGCTTCTCTCTCATTCCACAGAACGACGCGTCGCTTCTGCTCATCAACGCCGGCATGGCCCCGATGAAGCCTTGGTTCACCGGCGAACAGGAGCCCCCCCGCCGTCGTGTGACGACCTGCCAGAAGTGCGTCCGCACAGGCGACATCGAAAACATAGGCCACACCGCGCGTCACGGCACCTATTTCGAGATGCTGGGGAACTTCTCGTTTGGTGACTACTTCAAGAAGGAAGCGCTTGCCTGGGCATGGGAGTTTCTGACCTCGCCGCAGTGGCTCGGCATGGACCCCGAGCGCCTGTATCCCTCCGTCTATGTGGACGATGACGAGGCCTTTGCCATCTGGCGCGACGAGATCGGCATACCCGCCGAGCGCATTACCCGCCTCGGAAAGGACGACAACTTCTGGGAGCACGGCTCCGGCCCGTGCGGCCCCTGCTCCGAAATCTACTTCGACCGCGGCGAGGAATACGGCTGCGGCAGCCCGAACTGCGGTCCCGGCTGTGACTGTGACCGCTTTATCGAGATCTGGAATGTCGTTTTCAGCCAGTTTAACAACGACGGCAACGGAAACTACACCGACCTCGCCCAGAAAAACATCGATACCGGCATGGGACTTGAGCGCCTTGCCGTTGTGTGCCAGGGCGTCGACTCCCTGTTTGATGTCGACACCGTTATGAGCATCACGAACAAGGTCAGCGAGATCACCGGCGCGCGCTACGGACAGTCCAAGGCTGTTGACACCTCTCTGCGCGTCATTACCGACCATATCCGCAGTGCCACGATGATGATCGCCGACGGTGTCCTCCCCTCGAACGAGGGCAGAGGCTATGTCCTGCGCCGTCTTTTGCGCCGCGCCGCGCGCCACGGAAAGCTCCTCGGCGTCAACGACCCGTTCCTCTATGAGGTCTGCGACACGGTGATCCACGAAAACAAGCTCGCCTATCCCGATCTCGTGGAAAAGCAGGACTATATCACCCGCGTCATCAAGATCGAGGAAGAGAACTTTGCCAAGACCATTGACGGCGGCATGAAGATCGTCTCCGAAATGCTTGCGGAGCACAAAAAGACCGGCGCGCAGGTCTTCTCCGGCGCGGACGCTTTCAAGCTCTACGACACCTATGGTTTCCCCATCGACCTTACGGAGGAGATCGTTGCGGAACAGGGCCTCAAGATCGACCGCGAAGCGTTCAACGTCTGCATGGAGGAACAGCGTGTCCGCGCCCGCGAGGCGCGTGCGGCACTGGGCGATCTTGCGTGGGCCGGCATTGACCTCGGTCTGGACACGACGCCCACAAAGTTTACGGGCTACGACCACATGGAGGACAGCGCAAAGATCCTCGCCATTGTCGTTGGGGACGAGCTCTCCGGCACAGCCCGGGAGGGAGACGAGGGCATTCTGGTCCTCGATCAGACTCCGTTCTACGCTGAGATGGGCGGTCAGGTCGCCGACCACGGCTCCATCAAAACGGCAAAGGGCGATTTTGAAGTGACCGACGTTCAGAAGAACAAGGCCGGCAAGTTCCTGCACCATGGCGTTGTCCGCAGCGGCAGCTTTGCGGTGGACGATGAAGTGAAGGCTACCGTCGATGTTGAGCGCCGCCATGCCATCATGCGCGCGCACTCCGCCACGCATCTGCTCCAAAAGGCGCTCAAGACGGTCCTGGGCGACCATGTCGAGCAGGCAGGTTCTTTGGTCGAGCCGGACCGTCTGCGCTTTGACTTCACGCATTTCTCCGCGATCTCGGAGGAGGACCTCACACTGATCGAAAAGTACGTCAACCGCTCCATTCTTGCTGGTTATCCGATCGAGACGCGCGAGATGCCCATCGCCGAAGCCAAAGCCATGGGCGCAATGGCGCTGTTTTCCGAGAAATATGGCGATGTGGTCCGCGTCGTCAATATGGGCGGCTACTCCATTGAGCTTTGCGGCGGCACACACCTTGACAATACGGCCAAGGCGGGCGCGTTCCGCATTAAGAGCGAAAGCTCCATTGCCTCCGGCGTGCGCCGCATCGAAGCCATCGTAGGTGAAGCGGTCATGGACGAACTGCGAGAGGGCAGCGCCCTTTTGCGCCGCCTGTCCGATACGCTCAAGACCAACCCGAATGAACTGGAAGAGCGCTTTGCGCAGCTTCTCGACGAGTACCGCGGTAATCGCAAGCTCCTCGAAAAGATGCAGGCACAGCAGCTCAAGGGCGAGGCCGACCGCGTGCTCTTTGGCGCAAAGACCGTCAAGGGCATCAAGATCGTAAATGCCGTATTCCGCGACCTTTCCGCCGACGAGCTGATGCAGATAGGCGATATGGTCCGCGACAAGGAACAGAGTATCGTTGCGGTGTTCGCCGCCATCAATGGTGAAAAGATCAGTCTCCTCGCTGTCTGCGGGGATGCGGCAGTGAAGGCCGGCATCCGTGCCGGAGACCTCATCAAGCATGTCACCTCCATCACCGGCGGCAGCGGCGGCGGCAAGCCGCAACGCGCGATGGGCGGCGCAAAGGACGAGATGAAGCTCGACGACGCGTTCGCAACGCTCGACGCGTTCGTCAGCGCAAAGGTCAAATAATTTCCCGACTCGACAGTATTTTAAAACCAATAAAAGGAGACTGTGATCATGTCAGACTGCCTTTTCTGCAAAATCATCAACGGTGAAATTCCTTCGGACAAGCTCTATGAGGATGATCGGGTGATCGCTTTTCGGGACATCCACCCTCAGGCCCCGGTCCATTTCCTTGTCGTCCCCAAAAAGCACATTGCCGCAGCAAGCGACATCACGCCCGAAAACAGCGCCGAGGTCGCGTATGTCTTTGAGACCATCGCAAAGCTCGCAAAGCAGGAGCATCTGGACGACGGATTCCGCGTGATCAACAACTGCGGAGAGAACGCCGGGCAGACCGTTCCGCACCTGCACTTCCATGTCCTCGCGGGCAAGCCAATGGGGGAAACCATCGTCTGACTGTTTTGGAAGTTTGGCAAGGCAGACTTCCAGGCAAAATAGAGTTCTCGGCCTGCGGGCCTCGCAGAGTAATGGCTCGGAGAAGTGAATTCCCCGAGCCATTGATTTTTAGGTTCTGCGCCGCATGGAAAAGCATCCGGCAAAACAGGGCGAGAAAAGGAAAGAATGGAAAGGTGGAGTTCCTTGCGAAAGCTTGCAACTGCGGCAGCGACCTTTTCGGCCGCGATTTTCGCGGCGTACTATCTCGTTTCTCCCTCGCTGCTCTGGATTTTTGCGCCCAGCTGTGCGGCGCTGTCCTTCACGGCGCTTTTCTTCAAAGGCGACGCGCGGCTCCGCGTGCTGCTCGTCACACTCGCGGCGGCCGCCGGTTTCGGCGCGTTTAAAATGGCGTACGAGAACTGTGCGCTTCCTGCACAGAGCATCTCCGGACAGGAGCTCATCATCGAGGCACGCGTGACGGAGTATCCGATGGTTTACGACAACGCCGCGTATGTTCCCGCAAAGCTCATCGGGGACAACACGCCGAAGCTCTCGGCAAGGCTCTGTTATTATCACGGGCAAAAAGCCCCGGAGCTACGGCCGGGAGACATCATCCGCGTCAAGGCGACGCTTCGCGCGGCCGATACGCGTTTCGGCAGGCCCTATTCCGGACTTACCGCACAGGATATCTGGATATCGGCATATGTGAAAGGCGAAACCGAAATTCTCTCAAGCGGACATAATTCGCTCCGTTTCTATCCAAAACGACTGGCGCAGTCCGTGAAAGCGCTGTGTCAAGCGGTGTTTCCGGAGCGTGCCGCTGCGCTCATGACGGGCCTGCTGACAGGAGACACCAAGCTTCTCTACGCCGACGCGCTGCTCTACGCGCAGATGGCAAAGGCGGGCATCCTGCACGTTGTTGCCGTGTCAGGCATGAACGTCGCCTTTCTCGTCGGCTTTATTCGGCTGCTTGTTCGGCGCAAACGCGCCGCGGCGTGGGTCAGTATGGGGGTCATTGCTTTTTTCGTGCCGTTCGCGGGGGCGACACCGTCGGTTATCCGCGCGGCGTGTATGTACCTCTTTGTTTTGCTCGCGCCGCTGTTCGGACGGCAAAACGATTCGCTCACTTCGCTGACAACGGTGCTCGCGGTGATGCTCGCGATGAACCCCTACGCCTGTGCATCGGTCAGTCTTCAGCTCAGCTTTGCCGCAACGCTGGGCATTCTGACGGTGACGCCCCGCATCTATCGGCGGCTGACAGCGGCGCACCGTTCCCGCTTTGGCAAGGCCGGAACGGCTTCGAGAATACAGCGCGCGGGAAAACGCGTACGGACGGATATTGACGCAGCCCTTGCCTCCACATTGGGCGCGATCGTTTTTTCAACGCCTGTTTCCGCTTTGTATTTCGGCTATGTTTCCCTTATAGGTATTCTGGTGAATCTCTTGATTTTCTGGGCCATAACGGCCGCTTTTCTGCTGGGCTACTTTGCCTGCGCCTTCGGCGCGCTCTGGCTGCCTGCGGGGAAACTTGTCGGCAGCGTGGCCGGCGCTCTGGCAGCGTTCATCATCGCGGTCGTTCGAGCGGCAGCGAGCGTACCGTATGGTGCGGTCTATACACAGAACAATGCGTTCGGCTGGTGGCTGTTAGCGGTTTACGCGATTTTCATCATCGCTTATCTCCGAAAAGGGAACGAGACTTTCCGCTTTGTAACGCCGAGCTGCATTGCGGTGTCCACCCTCTGCTGTTTGATCGTGTTTACGGAGCTTGCGTCGGCACGCGATACCGGGAGCTTTACGGCTGTGGACGTTGGACAGGGTGAGTGCCTTGTGATGACGGACGGCAAGACCACCGTCGTGACCGACTGCGGCGGCAGCGGAAAACTGACGAACGCGGGCGACATCGTCGCGTCCTGGCTGCTTGGGCAGGGACGGGAAACGGTCGATATACTCGCGCTCACGCATTTTGACGATGACCACTGCAACGGGGTCGAGCGCCTCATGGCCCGCTGTCGTGTCCGTTGTCTTGTGATCCCCGCCGGCGGAGAGGAGCACGGGAACCGACAAAAGATTCTTGACATGGCCCAAAAACGCAAGACACAGGTTTACATAATTGAAGAAGATACCGAGATCCGTGTCGGCGCGCTCACGGTCAATGCCTATTCGGTCATCAGTCAGGAGGAGCAGGCGCTGCTGTTTCTCGAAAAGAAGGGCGCCTTTGAAGCACTGATCCCGGGCGACACGACTGTTTCCGACGAGCAGCGCTTTTTGAAAAGCCACGAGCTGCCGGACGCGGAGGTCTTTGTCGCGTCGCACCACGGCTCGAAGCACGGGAGCAGCGCGGCCCTGCTGACGGCTGTGCGCTCGGAGTATGCGCTCGTTTCGAGCGGATACAACAGCTATGGGCATCCGTCGCCGGAAACGCTAAAACGTTTGCAGGACGCGGGTATGATCGTCCTGCGGACGGATACGCTGGGAAATATCACGATACCGATGGATACGAAGGAGCAAAGCAATGGCTAAAAAAACCGCCGGAAAGACTGAAAAAACAGACTACGGCGCGCTCATCCGCGCACTGCGCAAAAATGGGCCGGAGCGCTTGTATCTGCTTTGGGGCGAGGAGGACTATCTGCGCGAGAGCTTTTTCGCGGAGCTGAAAAAAGCCTGCCTGTCCGATGGCGGAGACGAGTTCAATTATCATCGCCTTTCGGGGGAGAGCTTTGACTTGCAGGCGCTTTCGCAGGCGATCGACGCGATGCCGTTTCTGGGCGGGCGCTCGCTCATAGAGGTTCGGGATTTCGACCCGAATGCGGTCAAAGACGCAAAGGCCGAGGACGGAGAGAAAAACGAAAAAAAACAGCAGGGCAAGCAGGACGCCGCCGTGCTGACAGATGTTCTCTCCGACATCCCGACGTATTGCACGGTCGTGCTGCTGCTGCCGACGGGCGTGTCGCCAGACGGACGGCTCGGCTTTGTCAGAACGCTCAAAAAGCTTGGAAACGCCATTGAATTTACGACGCAGCCGCAGTCTCAGCTCGTTGGCTGGATCGCCCGTCGTTTTGCGGCGTTGGGAAAGACGATCAGCCGGGAAAACTGCGAAAAGCTGATCTTCACCTCGGGGGAACACATGACCCGCCTTGTGCCGGAGATCGAAAAGATCGCGGGCGGCACAGCGGGGGAGGAGGTCACGGCCCGGGACATAGACCGCCTTGCGCAGCACATTCCCGAAGCGGATGTTTTTGCGATGACAGACCGGCTGGCAGAGAAAAATTTCGACGCGGCGGCAGCGCTGCTTGCGGAACTGCTCGCGAGCCGCGAGAATCATCCCATCATGCTGCTTGCGCTGATCGGCGGGCAGATGCGAAAGCTATACGTGGCGCGTGTTGCGCTTGACAGTAATCTCGGCGCGGACTTCGTCATGAAGGCGTGCAATCTGAAAATGAGCTTTCTTGCAGAAAAGCTTCTGCGCGCCGCAAAAGGCTTCACGACCCCGCAGCTTGCCCACGCGGTCGAACTCTGTGCGCAGTGCGACTACCGGATGAAAAGCTCCGGCGAGGATGACGAGGATATTTTAAAGGAGCTGTTGCTGCGCATTGCGGCGGGGGAGGAAGCATGATACATGTGGACGAAGTGATCGTTGTTGAGGGAAAGTACGACAAAAATACGCTCTCCCAGCTCGTTGACGCGACGATCGTTGAAACGGATGGCTTCGGCGTCTTTTCAAACGATGAGAAACTTGCGCTCCTGCGCCGCCTTGCCGATGAGCGCGGCCTTGTCGTTTTGACGGACAGCGACGGCGCGGGTTTTGTTATCCGGAATTTTCTGAAGAGCGCAATTGACCCGTCCAAGGTGAAACACGCCTATATTCCGGACATTCACGGCAAGGAAAAACGCAAGGCGAGACCCGGCAGAGAGGGAAAGCTCGGCGTTGAGGGGATGCGGCCCGAGGTGCTGCTTGAGGCGCTTCGGCGTGCGGGCGTCACCGTTTCGGAAACGGACGCGCCCGGAGAACCGGAGCGATTGACGAAGGCGGACCTATATAGTCTGGGCCTGTCCGGTCAGCCGGACAGCGCGGCGCGCCGCGCGGCGCTGCTAAAGAAGCTCTCGCTGCCGGAAAAACTCTCCCCGAACGCACTTCTGGATGTTCTCAACGCCCTGTATTCGCGCGAGACATTCCTTAGCCTGTTTCCGGACGCCGTCTCTGCATCCGTTCCGCGAGGAGATTGCCGCGCGGAAGCTTCGCGCGAAGCGCTAGATATAGTCAAAAAAACGTGAAATGTTCGTACCGACTACAAATAAGTGTGGCGTTACGGAAAAGATTGTGCTAAAATACCGAAATAGGATTGCAGTTCATTCATAATAATGTAAGGGGGATCATCCATGAGATGTCCGTATTGCGGTTACCTTGAGAGCAAGGTCATCGACTCGCGTCCCGCGGAGGAGGGCGCGACCATCCGCCGTCGCAGAGAATGCCTTTCCTGCGGAAAACGCTTCACGACCTACGAAATCATGGAGCGTCTGCCGCTTATCGTTGTCAAGAGAGACGGCAGCCGCCAGACCTTTGATAAGATCAAGATCATGAACGGCATGCTGCGCGCCTGCGAAAAGCGTCCTGTTTCCATCGAAGCACTGGAGAAAATCGCGGAAGAGATTGAACAGGAGCTTCAGAATTCGCTCGAGCGCGAGGTTTCGACCACGGAGATTGGTGAAATGGTTATGACGCGGCTCAAGGATATAGACG
>JBMNPV010000073.1:0-8918 GCA_050943775.1 Oscillospiraceae bacterium | reverse complement strand
ACGATCAGCAGCCAGACAAGGAAGGCCGCGATCGGGACGGAGATGTATTTTGAAACGCCGAAGATCTGCATACTGCCGGCGACGCCGGCAAACTCGGTCGTGGTGTTCAGAATATCCGCGCCCAGCAGAAAGAGAAAAATGAAGAACGTCGCCTTGACGCCTGCGTTTTCGCGAATGAGGTCCGCGAGTCCCTTGCCCGTGACGACACCCATGCGGGCGTTCATCTCCTGAACGACAAAAAGGGCGACCGCCGCCGGAATCAGCGTCCAGAGGAGCTGATAGCCGTAGGTCGCACCGGCAACGGAATAGGTCGTGATGCCGCCGACGTCGTTGTCCACACTGCCCGTGATGAAGCCGGGGCCGAAAATCGCGAAGAAGAGCGCGAGGTGCTGCCAGATGTTCTTTTTCTTTGTCTTTGCCATGTTTCTCTGCGCCTCCCTTTACAGACTGTGCTTCCGTGAACGGAGCAGGGTATAGACGACGTCGTCTATAATGACCATGCCGACAAGGACCATGTTCTTGTCAACGACAGGGACCGCGAGAAGATTGTATTTCGAGATGATCTCTGTGATGGAGGAGACATTGTCTGTGTCTCTCACGCAGATGACCCGACTGTCCATGATCTCGGCAAGCTTCGTCTCTGGCTGCGCGACCACGACATCCCGCAAGGAAACAGAGGCGATGAGATGCTCGCCCTCGTCGACGACATTGAGCGAATAGATCTCGCTTGCCTCCGGCTTCTGCCGGCGAAGGTCTGCGAGGACCTCGTCGATCGACATCTCCTCGCTGTAGGACAAAAAGTCTGTGGTCATCAGCGCGCCGATCTCGTCGTCCTCGTATTCGAGGAGCTTCCGGACTTCCTCCGAAGCCTCGCGCTCCATCTCGGAGAGAAGCTTTTCGGCCTTTTCCTCGGACATATCTTCGAGAATGTCCGCCGCCTCGTCCGCGGGCATCTTTTCGAGCAGGTCGGCGGCCTTGTCGACCGGCAGATTGCCGATGACCTTTTGCTGTGCCTCCGATTCGAGCTCTTCGAGGACGTCGGCGGCTTTTTCATCGTTTAAGGAAGCAAAGACCTCCCTTTGCATTTTGGCGTCCATTTCCTCGATGATGTCCGCAAGGTCGGAGACATGCAGAGTCTCAAGCTTGGCATAGGTCTTTGCTAGACGGATGCCGGACTGGCCGATATCCACGGTTTCGACGTCGTCCCAAAGAATCAACTTGTTGGGAAGGCTGCCGCCGAAGAGCGAGACAAGTTTTTTGAGCGGTTTTGCCAGTCCGATGCGCCGCAGCAGGCCCTCGATCCCGACGTCGACCGCGACAACATAGATGCCGGTAGACATCTGCGCCATACGCAGGTCGTTCACGCGCACCATCTTCACGCCGTTGATATCAACGATCTGGCGGTCCAGAACATTTTTGCGCAGGTAGAGTACATCGCCCTGCGGCTCCTTCGCGTATTTGATTTTTTCACGGCTGCGAAGGATGAACTGCCCCTTGACCTCAATGACCGAAATGCCTTCGGCATCCACGAGAAACTCCCGCATACCGCTGCGCAGCAGAAAAGCGGTGACATGCGGCTTGCCGCCGACATTCTCAACGATGATGTCGCGCAGTTTCCCAACGACATCGTCGGCGGAGTTGTAGACCTTTTTGTCCAGCACCCGGCTGAGGTAGAAAATGGTCTCAGAATACATAAAAAATCCCTCCGTTTCATGCATACGGAGGAATAAGAGCATGAATAGCAAGCCTGAACTCAAATGCCGAGCTCAGGCGGAACCTCCATATGCAAAAGTAGTGATAATCGGTAACTTCCCGGATCCGCGTCCATTCTTTCCGCGACCTCCTGAATCTCAGAATAGAAACAAAAAGCCCCCGCACGCGCCTGAACGCGGCGGGAACAAAACTTGTTCTCTGATCCCGTTCAAGCTTCAGCTCTGCAAGGCGGTGAAATTGCGTTAAAGCATGCCTTAAGTTCGACATGCCCTGTTGACCGGCTCGGAATGTCTCCATCCCTTCGCGGCAGCAATCCGTATCCTTGCGGTAGCCTCACCTACCGAGGCGATTTTTGTTTCGTTCATATTATATGTTTCCGGTCCGCGTTTTGCAAGCACTTTCACAAATTTTCATCAAAAAAATTGGAAGAGTGCCGAAAATAGCGGAGCGGACGCCGAAATCCTCCGACGTCCGCGCGGTATAGCCCGGAAAAAGGGGCCGCCGGACGAAGGCGTCCCCGAACTGGGTCATTATGTTTCTTCAAGCGGGAATTTCTTGTTGTAGGTGTCGATGCAATTTTTGATAATGGAAACGGCGGTATCGCGATGGTTGACCTCGTCGACGCTTGTCTCCTTGCCCTCAAGTGTTTTGTAGACGGAGAAGAAGTGCTGGATTTCGTCGAAGACATGCTTCGGCAGGGCATCCACATCGCGATAGCAGTTGTAGGTGGGGTCCGCAAACGGGATGGCAATGATCTTTTCATCGTTTTTGCCGCCGTCGATCATTGTGATGACGCCGATCGGATAGCAGCGGACCGTCACCAGCGGGTCGATCGGCTCGCTCGCGAGGACGAGCACGTCCAGCGGGTCGCCGTCGTCGGCGTAGGTGCGGGGGATGAAGCCATAGTTTGCGGGGTAGTGGGTCGAGGTGTAGAGGATGCGGTCCATGATGAGAAGACCGGTCTCCTTGTCAAGCTCGTATTTTTTCTTGCTGCCCTTTTCGATCTCGATGACTGCGATGAAGTCTTCGGGCGCAATGCGTTCCGGATTGATGTCGTGCCAGATGTTACTCATTTTTTATTCTCCTTATTTATATATAAAAAATCAGCGATTGCCAATCGTGATACCCTCAACGATGTCTGCGACATGCTCACAGGCGTCGCAGCAGTTTTCAAAGAAATCATAGATCTCGCGCCACGCGATGACGTCCAGAAGATCGTTATCCGTTGTGTGTAGATTGCGCATACAGTTGATATACAGCTCGTCCCCTGTCTCCTCAAGACGATTGATCTCGACGATCAGGCCCTCCAGCGTCTTGGACTTCTTGAAGTTCGGAAATTCTTCGAGGAGCTTTTGCATTCCGGCGCAGCACTCGATCACAAGGTCCGCAAATTCAAGCGCGTCCGGGCGGATGGTGCGGACATTGCTCATATAAATGCGGATGAGAATATCCTCGATGGCGTCCGTCACATCGTCAATGTTCTGGCTCAGATCGAGAATGTCGTTGCGTTCGATCGGCGTGATGAAAGCGGAGACAAGGGCATTGACCATCTCGTGGCGCTTGTCGTCGCCCCGACGCTCGATCTCGTGGAGCGCGGCGCGCTTTTCCGCGAGCGTGTCGGCGTCAAAGCTGCCCAGTGTTTCGCGGAGCAGCTTCGCGGCCTCGCAGGAGATCGCGGCGCTTTCGATGAAGTTGTCATAGTAGAATCTGTCCGATTTTTTAGCCATTTTTGTTCATCCTTTCGCAAACGAACGTTCACGCCGGCCGGCATTAGAGCACGGCGGCGAAGAGCTTGACCATCCCGTAGCCGATCAGGCCGCATCCGGGGAAAGTGAGGACCCATGTGAGCACCATGTCCTTGACGACGGAGAAATTCACGGCGGAGAGCCGCTTTGTCGCACCGACGCCCATGATGGCGGTGGTCTTTGTGTGCGTTGTCGAGACCGGCAGACCGAACAGGGATGAGAGCAGCAGACAGAAGGACGCGGCGAGGTCTGCCGAAAAGCCCTGATAGCCTTCAAGCTTTACCATATCCATGCCGACGGCCTTGATGATCTTGTACCCGCCGATGGAAGTGCCGACGGCCATGACGAGCGAGCACATCACCATCATCCAGAGCGGGATGGCGACGTCGCCAGTCGTTTCGCTGCCGTTGGCAAGAAAAACGCCGAGAATGAGGACGCCCATGAATTTCTGGCCGTCCTGCGCGCCGTGCATGAAAGCGGTCGCGCCGGCGGCGGCGATCTGAGCGCCGCGGAAAAAGCCGGTCGTCCTGCGGCGGTCGATATCGTGGCAGATGAACGCCACAAGCTTCGCCGCGCCGTAGCCGGAGCCAAAGCCGAGAAAAGTTGAAAGAAACAGTCCGTAGATGACTTTGACCCATTCGTTCCAGTTGATGCCGGAAAAGCTGCCCTGCAGAGCGATGGCGGCGCCCGAAAGACCCGCGATGAGCGCGTGGCTTTCACTCGTCGGGATGCCGAACCACCAGGCCATGACGGCCCAGAGAATAATGGCGAAGAGCGCGGCACACAGCGCGAGGGTCGCCGAATAGGTGTCTCCGCTGAAGTCGACCATGTTTTTGATCGTCATGGCTACAGTGGCGTTGATCATTGTCATGAAGAGGGTGCCGAGAAAATTGAACACCGCCGCCATAAGGACAGCGGGCTGCGCCTTCATTGCGCGCGTCGCGACACAGGTCGCGATCGCATTGGGCGCGTCCGTCCAGCCGTTGACGAAAATGACGCCGAGCGTCAAAATTACCGTGATCAGCAGCGCCGGGTTCCCGGAGATCTGCTGAATGAACCAGCCAAAGGTCAAGCTCAATCACGCTCCTGTCTTTCCTGACTTGCGTTTTTGAAAAGGGTCTGTGCCGAACCTTAAAATAACATAAACCTTCGCAAATAGATACCCTTTTTTGAAAACGAAAGGGCCAAAGTTTTCGCCGGTCTGTGCACCATTCACAGACAGTTTGTCCAAATGCGGCAGGAAAACCGGACCTGCGAAAACAGAAAAGCCGAAAGGGTAGGGCGAGCTGTCCTTTCGACTCGATGTACTGTCTACTCGCCGAGCGCCGCTTTCACAAAGCCGAGGAAGAGCGGATGCGCGCGATTCGGACGGGATTTGAATTCGGGGTGGTACTGCACGCCGACAAAAAAGTCGTTCTGCGGAAGCTCGACGGTTTCGACAATGCGGCCGTCCGGAGAGGTGCCGCCGATGACGAGACCCTTTTCCTGCATGAGTTCGCGGTAATCGTTGTTGAACTCATAGCGGTGGCGGTGACGTTCGGAGATGAGGTCGGTGTTATAGCACTTGCTGAGCATGGTTCCCGGCTGGATCTTGCAGGGGTATGCGCCGAGACGCATGGTGCCGCCCTTGTCGATGTCATCGCTCTGGTCGGGCATGAAGTCGATGACTTTGTTGGGCGTGTTGCTGTCAAATTCACCGGAGTGCGCGTCTGCGATGCCGCAGACGTCGCGCGCAAACTCGATAACGGCAATCTGCATGCCGAGGCACAGGCCGAGATAGGGGACGTTGTTTTCGCGGGCGTAACGGCAGGCGGCAATTTTGCCCTCGATGCCGCGGGAGCCGAAGCCGCCGGGGACGACGATGCCCCTGACGTCGCGGAAGAGCGCTGCGGCGTTTTCATTTGTGACCGTTTCGCTGTCGACCCACTTGATGCTGACACGGGTCTGAAGTTCAAAGCCCGCGTGGTGCAGCGCTTCGACGACGGAGAGATAAGCGTCGTGCAGGCGGACATATTTGCCGACGATGGCGACGGTCGTTTCCTTTGAGCGGTTCTTGATGCGGTCGACCATCTCGCGCCATTCCTTCATGTCGGGTGGGTCGGCGTGGAGCTTCAGCTCGCGGCAGACAACGTCCGAAAGACCATTGCGCTCGAGCATCAGCGGCGCTTCATAGAGGTTCGGCAGAGTCATGTTTTCAATGACGCAGTCGGGCTTTACATTGCAGAAGAGAGAGATCTTGCGGAAAATGTCTTCTTCGAGCGGCTGGTCACAGCGCAGAACGATGATGTTCGGCGTGATGCCCATGCCCTGCAGCTCCTTGACGGAGTGCTGGGTCGGCTTGGACTTGTGCTCGTCCGAGCCGCGGAGGAAGGGGACAAGGGTGACGTGGATGAAAAGGGCGTTTTCGCGGCCGACCTCGATGGCGATCTGACGGATGGCTTCAAGGAAGGGTTGCGACTCGATATCGCCGGTGGTGCCGCCGATCTCGGTGATGACGACGTCCGCGTTCGTCTTTTTCCCGCAGTTATAGATGAATTCCTTGATCTCGTTGGTGATGTGGGGAATAACTTGAACCGTTTCGCCGAGGTATTCGCCGCGGCGCTCTTTGTTGAGGACGTTCCAGTAGACCTTGCCGGTCGTGAGGTTTGAGAATTTGTTGAGATTTTCGTCGATGAAACGCTCGTAGTGACCAAGGTCGAGGTCGGTCTCGGCGCCGTCCTCCGTGACGTACACTTCGCCGTGCTGATAGGGGCTCATGGTGCCCGGGTCGACGTTGATGTACGGGTCGAGCTTCTGAGCGGCGACCTTTAATCCGCGCGCTTTCAGAAGCCTGCCGAGCGATGCCGCCGTGATGCCCTTTCCGAGACCGGAAACGACGCCGCCCGTGACGAAAATATACTTGCTCATGTCTGATTCTCTCCTCTGCCAATCTGAAAGCGGGTCATCCTTTTGCAGATACCCGCTCTCTTGTTTTCGTAATTATTTTCCGTAAGTGTTCAGAATGGAAACAGCCACATCGCCTTTCGGTAGACGCTGGTCCATCGCCTGCTTTTCGATGTAGTGGTGCGCCTGCTCCTCCGTCATTCCGAGAGACTCGATGAGCGCCCATTTTGCACGGTTGACGATTCGCATTTCGTTCATTTTTGCGGAGAGGCTTTTATATTTTTTGTCCATTACCCGAAGTCTTACGGAAGTAGCATACACCAATTTCATGGCTGTGTAAAGAGTAGATTTGTTCAGAGGTTTTGAAACCGTCATAACGCCGAAGCTCTCCGCACGGGCGGAGACCTCGGGGTACTGTTCTGACGGAATAATGAGCAAAACGGCGGCGGAAGACTCCGCCACAAGGTCAGCTGCGAAGTCCGTGCCAAACTCATCCGGCAGCGGCGCGTTGACAACGACAACGTCAAATTCATCCGCAAGCAGGGTCCGCTTCGCTTCGCCGCAGCTCCCGACGGTGACGTAGCGGGAAAACTCGCTGTGGGGCAGGATCTCCCCAAAAAGCTCGGTGATCCGGTTCGAGGGAGAGACGACCAGAACGCTGGCCTGGTTTTTGGAGCGGAACACGGATCATCACTTCCTTTTCGAGATTTTTGCCGGCAGTTTCAAATTTGCGTTCACTTGCCCCGCTTGGCATATTCCTCAACGATCTTTTCGGGAAGATACCTGCCGATGAAGGCGCTGCTCCGCGCCTCAAAAGCCGCAGCCTGCAGGGAGGTCGGCAGCTTTCGCAGCCCTTTGAGCTGCGACTCGGAGGCCGTGTGGAGGTCAAAATCGGTGCTGGGCGGCGGCGTCATGCCGCGGTTGATGCCGTCCATGCCTGCCCAGAGAAGCAGCGCATAGGCGAGATAGGGGTTGGCATTTGCGTCCGGAGAGCGCAGTTCGATGCGGCGCTTTTTCTCGTTTGTCGTCGCGGGGATACGGATGAGCTGACTGCGGTTTTCGGGCGACCAGCTGATATACTGCGGGGCTTTGCGGCTGCTGAGCCGCTGATAGGATTGTTCTGTAGAGTTTAAAAACAGCGTCATTTCGCTGATGTGGCGCAGCAGGCCCGCCAGAAAGGCCGGGAAGCAGTCGCCGCCGTCCATTTCGGGCGAAAAGTTGATGTGCATGCCGCTGCCCGGAGCGCCCTCGATGGGCTTCGGGTCAAAGCAGGCGTATAGCCCGTTGCGCGCGGCGGCGGTCTTGACAACGGTCTTGAAGGTCACGGCGTTGTCTGCGGAGACTAGCGGATCGGCGTAGCGGAAGTCGATCTCGTTCTGGCCGGGGCCCTCCTCGTGGTGGGACGCCTCCGTTGCAATGTGCATATCCTCAAGCGTCAGACAGATGTCGCGGCGGACATTCTCGCCCGCGTCCTCGGGTGCCATGTCCATATAACCCGCCGTGTCCATGGGGATGCTGGTGGGCACGCCGTTCTCGTCGGTCTTGAAAAGATAAAATTCGTATTCTGCACCGATGCCGCAGCGCAGACCCATGGCCTTGGCATCCGCTTCAGCGGTTTTCAGGATCTGCCGGCTGTCGAGGGCAAAGGGCGTGCCGTCCGGATGGCGGATGTCGCAGAACATACGCACGACGCGTCCGTTCGACGGCCGCCACGGGAACAGCGCCAGCGTCGTCGGGTCCGGATAGAGAAAGAGATCCGAACGGCTCACGCCGGTAAAGCCCGGCACGGCAGAAGCGTCGAATGAAACGCCGCTCTCAAATGCCGACTTGAGCTCCGCGGGCGGAATGGAGATGTTCCTCGGCGTACCGAAAATATCACAGAACGCAAGGCGGACGAACCGGACGTCCTCCTCCTCCAGAAAATCGAGCACTTCTTCCGCTGTGTACAGCATGGTGTATCCTCCGTTCAGTTTTGGATGTAGAGCTGCTTATAGGGGTTGGAACTGTTCGGCGTCAGAACGAAAAAGCCCTTGTTATAGACCGCTTCTTCGGGGATGCCGAAACAGCCGCAGTATTCTTTAATGTATGGCGCGGCAAGGACCATGTCCTCATCGGCAGCCCTGCGGCTTTCAATCTGCTTTGAGAGGCGGACGCAGAGCCGGTCGGCGCGGACCAGAATGCGGCCCCCGTGCATCCCGGTGGCACAGAAATTCCCGAGGATGTCCTCTTCCCGGCAGGAGAGACCCAGCGCAATGATGAGACCGCCCGCCTGATATTCGCCGAGGAAGCTGCCGCTCCGCCCGCCGAAAACAAGCACAGGGTATTTCTCCTTGTACGCTTTCATATGGATCCCGGCACGGTAGCCAACGTCTCCCTCAATGAAGATCTCGCCCCCGCGCATCGCGTAACCCGCCGCGTCCCCGCAGCGGCCGTGGACGACGATGCGGCCCGCGTTCATGGTGTCGCCGGTCGCGTCCTGTGCGTTGCCGTTGACAATGATGCCCGCCCCGTTGAGGTATGCCCCCAATGCGTTGCCGGGGACGCCGTTGATGGTGATGGTGCGGCCCTCGGCTCCCG
>JBMNPV010000072.1:0-9127 GCA_050943775.1 Oscillospiraceae bacterium | reverse complement strand
TATCATGCGGGTACGGAAGTCAACGTCGATTCGAACGGCGCGTATGTCAGTGAGGTTAACGTCCTCGGCCGCAAGGGAGAATACACGCGCCGGGGCAGAGAGCACTCCCTCGTATTCAGCGATGCGCAGGGCGATAGCATCTACTATCTGAGCGCCGGAAATGTTTCGGACAGCGATATGCAGAATATGATCGCCGCGATCAAATAGGTCGCGGCGACTTGCTTTATTTACAGTAATGTGTTATTTTATTGAAGTACAAACCGCGCTTTTTTTCGTTCAAAAAGCGCCGCTGCGCAAAGCGTCCACTGCGAAGAGTGTTTCCGGTCGGGAAAGGAGGGCAGATCGTCGGAGCCCGGTTTCAGCGGAATCCGAACGGCGCCGGAACCAGCGCACGCCAGCCTTGCAAAGCGGTCTTTTAAAATCTATGACAATATTTTGCGCTGCATCCTCACAGAGGAGCGGCAGCAGGAGGTCGGTATGAAAACAAACGCGCAGAAATATGTCTTTGTCACAGCGGCAATGCTCGCCGCCATCACCCTCGTCATGGGCTTTACCCCGCTCGGCTTTATTCCTCTACCCTTTGTAAAGCTCACGATCATCCACATCCCCGTTATTCTCGGTTCCATTTTGCTCGGCCCGAAATACGGCGCAATGCTCGGCTTTCTCTTCGGTCTGACAAGTCTCGTCAACAACACGATCACTCCGGCGATCACCTCGTTCACCTTTTCCCCGCTCATTCCACTCCCCGGAACAGCACAGGGTACGCCGCTGGCGCTGCTTGTCTGCTTTCTGCCCCGCATTCTCGTCGGTATTTTCCCCTACTACGCCTACAGGGGCGTCGACCGGCTCACGAAGGGCCGCGGCGGCCATATCAGCGCCTTTGCTGTCGGCGGCGTGGCGGGCGCGCTGACGAACACCGTTTTCGTAATGGGTCTCATCTATTTCTTTTTCCGTGATGCTTACGCCGCTGCAAAAGGCGTCGCCCCCGAAGCCGTACCGGGCATCATTCTCGGCATCGTGAGCTTCAACGGCGTCATTGAGGCGGTCGCCGCAGGCATCCTCATTCCCGCGATTGCGAAGGCGCTTCTGCGCTACACAAAGGTCGGGCGTGTTCAAATTGAAAAGGCGGTCCAGAAAACATGAGGGACCATCTACATACAAAGCCCTGCACCGGCGGAACTATCTCCCGCTCACTCTCCAAAGCAGAAGGGAGTCAGCCATGCTCCTTGTGATCGACGTCGGTAATTCAAACGTCGTCTGCGGCGGAATGGAAAACGGCAAGCCCCGTTTCCTGATACGTCTGGCGACCGACCGGAAAAAAACCGGCGACGAGTACGCGCTCGCTCTCTCCGCTCTTCTGAAACTGCACGACGCACCGGAAGTCTTTGCGGGCGTGGCCATCGCTTCGGTCGTTCCGCAGCTCACGCAGCGGCTGTGTTATGCCGCGCACCTTGTGACCGGTCTTGAGCCGTTTATCATCCGGCACGGCATCAAACTGAACTTTTCATTAAAGACGGAGGCCCCCGCCTCTCTCGGCACAGATCTTCTGGCGGATATGGCGGCAGCGCGCACAAAGTATCCCCTGCCCGTTCTCATCTTCGATCTTGGCACAGCAACTACGCTTTCGGTCCTTGACCGCGGCGGTGATTACATCGGCGGCGTGATCTTGCCCGGCCCTGCCATCGCTTCGGAGGCGCTTGCACGATGTGCAAGCCAGCTCTTTCCGGTTGACCTCACACCCCCGCCGAAGCTTTTGTGCGGCAACACGCGCGATTGCCTGCGCTCCGGCGCCGTGCTCGGCCACGCCGCTATGCTTGACGGACTTGCGGATCGCGCGCAGTCTGAGCTCGGCGGCAGCGCCGCTTCGATCGTTATGACAGGAGGGCTCGCCCCGGTCATCGCACCGCTGTGCACCCATTCGGTGCGGCTCGACGCGGATTTGACGCTCCGCGGCATCGCCGAGCTTTACCGTCTGAACGTTTCTGCTCCTTCCAAGCGATGAAACCATCAACTGCCTGACAGGAGGTAATCTTATGTCCCGAAACAGAGCCATTTTGCTGACGATCCTCGGCATCATCGCCGCTTATTTCATCATCCGCGGCATCAACGCCTGGGGGGCTTCGCATAACAGCGACGAGGCTGCCGTCTACGGCTGTGCACCATGCGAGCAGATAACGCTCTTCGCTCCGCCCTGTGTCCGCTCTGTTTGAGGGACGTCCCATTTCAAGAGCCTGCGCCCCAGCGCAGGCTCTTTTCAGTGTTCGAGCGCTCTGCGCAGCTTCTCGAGCGCTTTTTTCTCAAGGCGCGATACATCGCGCCCCGGTTATTGTAAGCGCAGCGCATAGTGCCCGCACGAACTCGCATATCTTTTATCAGAAGATCTGCGGGAAAGGCGGGGCAAACGATGAAAAAACGGTCCATCCGCGTGGTCTGCGTTTTTCAGAAGGACGGTGTAGCGCTGGAGGAGCTTCTCCGCGGCGTCTGCCGCGAATGGCTGCGTGCCGAGCTCGAGGCAAAGCCGGCAGGGAGCGTCTCCTTCGGCGAAGGCCGCGCGGAAGAAAAGCGTATTGACGGAAATTCCGTCAAATGATATGATAAAGCTATAGTTAATACCGAATGCTGCCGATTTTGTAAACATGTTGTTTGATCGGACGCAGCGCTTTGTGTTTTCTGTGCCGGCAGCTCATCTGAGAAAAGAGAGGTCACGAAAAAATGAGAAAACCACCTCGCATCCTGTCCATCGCACTGGCTTTTGCGCTGGCGCTGAGCCTTGTTGCTCTGCCCGCCGCGCCTGCCTCCGCCGCATACGACAGCACCAAGGCGGACAAGCTCAACGCGCTCGGCCTTTTCAAGGGCACCGACAAGGGCTATGATCTCGACCGCGCGGCAACGCGCAGTGAGGCCGCGGTCATGCTCATTCGTCTGCTCGGCAAAGAAACCAAAGCGCAGGCGCAGTACGCTGCCGGCGCGCTGCCCTGTCCGTTCGTGGATGTACCCGTATGGGCACAGGGTCAGGTCACCTGGCTCTATGAAAACAGCCTTGTAAACGGCGTCGACTCCGGCATCTATGGCTCTGACAGCACCGTAACCGCTCAGCAGTACGCGGCTTTGACCCTGCGCGCACTCGGCTATTCAGAGTCGAACGGTGATTTTTCCTATACAAACGCGCTGAGATTTGCCGCATCCATCGGCCTTTGCACATCGGAGGAGGCAAACGCCTACAGCTCCTCCTTTTTGCGTGGCGACATGGTCAGCATGAGCTACAACGCGCTCGATCTCAAAATGAATCATTCGAGCCGTACGCTCTATGAAAAGCTCAAGAACGACGGCGTCTTTTCTACACACAGCAGCGCAAATGCCTCAACAGGCAAGCTTTGGCTCGCGCAGCAGTATCAGGGCGGCGGCAGCGAGACGAAATGGTACGTTGAGCCCGCGACCAACTGCTCCCCCGTCGTCACGGATATTGACGGCGACGGCAAGAACGAGATCATCTATGCCGGCATCTCGGTCTTTTGTCTCGACGCAAAGACCGGCGCACGCAAGTGGAAGGTCAAATCCGGCTCCGACCGGAATATGAACCAGGACGCGGTCGATTACTTTGGCCGCACCATCGTCGACCTCTTTGTTCAGGATGTTGACGGCGACGGCAGCAGGGAGATCGTCGTCGCCCACACGAACGGCAACGGCACCGGCTGTGTCTCCGTCTACACCGCGGATGGTTACTTCAAACCCGGCTGGCCGCAGCATCTCAACGGTCCCATCTACGCGCTGACCGTCGCGGATCTTGACGGAAACGGCAAAGCGGAGATCTGCGCCGGTCTTGGCACCGGGGACACCAGCCACACGCTCTTCGTCTTTGAGCCGGACGGTTCCCTGCGCAACGGCTGGCCGCAGAGCTGCGGCAACAGCATCTATTCAAATGCGATCACAGCGGTCGATCTCAACGGCGACGGGTTAAAGGAGCTTGTGGTCCCGAGTGACGACGAGCACCTCAACGCTTTCAACGCAGACGGTACTCCCGTGCGCACCACGAACGCGGCCTATGCGGGACTCAACTGGAACGGACTTCCGCTCTGCGAGGACTACAAGCATGAGCTTGCCTGCGTGGCCTGGGCAAAAAAGCACGGCGGCATCGCCTGGGCGACCGGCGACCAGCTTATCGGAACGACGCGCGAGGAAAACAACTGCTTTATGGGCACGATCGCCGGCGTCGCGGCAGCTGACCTCGACAACAACGGTTCGATCGAGCTTGCCGTCACCGGCATGGTCAACGACGCCTCCCTCGTCATGCGCGACGACCCCGATTCTTTTGCGGGGAATGCGCGCTACTTCACGACTTTCCTGCTGAACACGGACCGCGGGCGCTACAAAAACAGTGCCAGAGGCTATGACTGGACCGAAGTTCCGACCGACACCGGCACGCCGGTCATCATGGACCCGAACATCATTGAATACGCCGACAGCCGCCCCGTAACGGTCGATATCGACGGCGACGGCAATAAGGAGATCCTCTATTCCGCCTGTGACGGTAAGGTGCACTGCTTCAGTCTCGACGGCACGGAGCACGGCGCGTGGCCCTTTAGTCTCACGAAGCGCTCAAGCCCCGTTGCCGAGTACGCAACGGTCCCGACCTGTGCGGATGTCAATGGCGACGGCAAGCAGGAAGTCATCTTTGCGACCTATACGCGCAAGGATCAGCTCGCCCAGCGCGGCCGGCTCTTCATTCTCAACGCAAACGGCGTGGTGCTTACGCAGACCACCCTTCCCACCAAGTGGGGCGACGGCGACACCAACCCGAACGGCTGCCGCGCAAGACCGACCGTTGCCGATGTTGACGGTGACGGCGCATATGAGATCGTCCTGACTTCTCTCTACTCCGGCGTCATGGTCTATGACATGGGCGCTTGAGTCTAAAAAAACGCAATACGTAAAAAAGGCAGCCGTTTGGCTGCCTTTTTTACGCAAATCGCCCCTCTGTAACGCATAGGCTTTCCGTGGAGGCGATCCGATGGAGCTTGAGATCCGAGACCCCGAACGTTATAGTGCAGGACTTTACATCCGGCTCTCCCGCGAGGACGAGGGCGAGGGCCAGTCACAGAGTGTTTCAAACCAGCTTGTCATGCTCACAGACTTTGCCCGCATGCGTGGACTCACGGTCTACGACACCTATATCGACGATGGCTGGTCCGGCACAAACTTTGAACGACCGGCCTTCCGGCGACTGCTTGCGGATATTGATTCCGGGCATGTGAACCTTGTCATCACAAAAGACCTCTCCCGTCTGGGGCGTGACTACATCGGCACCGGCCACTACCTTGAACGCTGGTTTCCCGAACATCGCGTCCGCTACATTTCCCTGCTCGACGGCGTTGACACCGGCATCGAGTCTGCCGCGAACGACATCACCCCCTTCCGCGCGATTATGAACGACATGTACGCGAAAGATATTTCAAAAAAAATCGCCAGCGTCAAGCATGACAAGCAGCGCAAGGGACTCTTCATCGGCGGAAAAGCCCCTTACGGTTACAGGCTGTCTGAAGCGGAAAAGGGCCGCCTTCTACCCGATGAGCCTGCGGCCGCGGTCGTCCGCCGCTGCTTTGCGCTCGCCCTTGAAGGGCGGAGCTGCCGGGAGATCGCGGACATACTCAACGCGGACGGCATCGCGACCCCCGCCGTTTACGCCGGTCTGCCCCGGCAAGGGTGCGGGCTATGGCGCAGCGAGACCGTTTCCGCTCTGCTTCGGAACGAAGTCTATACAGGCAGCATGGTGCAGGGACGCTCCCGACGCGTGAGTTACAAAAGCAAAAAGTGTGTCCGCCAAGCGCGCGAGGCATGGGTCGTCGTGCCCGAAATGCATGAAGCCCTCGTCAGCTCCGAATGTTTCGCGCAAGTCGCGCAGCTTCTCGACGCGCGAAGCGGGACCCGGGAACGGACACATCCCTTTCTTTTGCAGGGCCTGCTGTTCTGCGCCGAATGCGGCGCCCCGCTCGGCGTCGTCGCGCGGAAAAATGCGGTCGGCGGCGAAACGCTCTATCTTCTGTGCCGCAGTTTCCAGCGCGAAGGCAAGGCCGCGTGCAGTGCGCACACCTTCCGCGAAGAAGCGGTGACCGCTGCGGTACGCACGGAACTCCGCGCGCTCTGTGCCGCCTGTCTGCCGCCCGCCATTGTACTGGGCGAGGCGCAAAGGGTACTATCGGAAGCCCGCCGCACCGACCCGGTACAGCATTCCGGCGAGCGGATCCGCGTACTCACGCGGCAGATGGACCGCTGCTATCTCGACAGGCTGGAAGGGCGACTGAGTGAAAGCGACTTTGAACGCATTTACAAGCGTCTCTGCGCGGAACGCGAGACACTCGAACACGCCGCCTGCGCAGAGCAGGCTCCGCTGCCCGCGCCGGAGGCGCTTGCGGCCTCTTTTTCTCCGGAAACGGCGGAAAAGGCTCTTCTTGCCGCGCTGCTCGCGCGCGCCGAACTCCAAGCAGACGGCGTACTGACGCTCTATTTCCGCTGCCGCGCACCGGAAAGCGAAATGAGTCCGGCTCTCGCTTGAGAGCACTTCAAATGAACAGCACCCCAAGCGTTACAGTATGGTGTACTGAATAACGATTGGGGTGCTGTTTATGTGCAGCGCTCGTAGCTTTTATTTCTTTTTCTTCTTCTTCGCAAGACGCTTCTCGTCCTGTTCCTTGATGTACTGCTGCTTTGCGAGATAACGCATCTGTCCGGGGCTGTTTTCCCAGAGTTCCTTGGCTTTGGGTGCCCAACACTCGGCGTAAGTATCACACTTCGCGCAGAGATGCTCGACACTTTCCGGGGACTGCAGGTCTGTGGACTTTGCGCCGGATTCCTCGACCATTTTGCGGAGCAGTTTCGGGTTTTCCAGCATCGGGCAAGGCTGAAGCATATTCTCGTTAAACGGCTGACCGTCGTGATATGCCATGAACAGCGGTGCACGCAGTGCGTCGAGCAGGGTCTTTTCGCGGATGTTGGTATCGGAATAGTGGATAAAGACGCAGGGATCCACGTCGCCGTTTGCGTTGATGTGGAGATAACGGCGTCCGCCGGCGATGCAGCCTCCGACATACTCCGCATCGTTCTGGAAGTCCAGAGCGAAGAGCGGCTTGCGGGAACGGTAGTCGCGCAGGCGCTTGAACATCTCCTCGCGCTGCTCCTTGGTGGGCAGCAGATCTACGGAGGCATCGTTGCCGACCGGCATATAGTGGAAGTACCACACGAACAGAGAGCCGGAATCAATGAGCTTGTCATAGAAGCTTTCGGATGTAATGGACTCAAAATTCGCGCGGGTATAGCAGCAGGAGTTGCCGAAAGGCAGTTTCTTGGAGCGCAGGATCTCCATCGCCTTGATGACCTTTTCGTAGGTTCCCTTGCCGCGGCGTGCGTCAGTGGCTTCTTCGAAGCCTTCAATGGAAATCGCCGGGATGAAGTTTTTGACGCGGAGCATTTCGTTGGCAAAGGCTTCATCGATCAGGGTCCCGTTTGTGAAGCTCAGGAACTCACAGTCCGGATGCTTTTCGCAGATCCGGATGATGTCCTTTTTGCGGACCAACGGTTCTCCGCCGGTGTAGATGTAGAAGTAGACGCCGAGAGCCTTGCCCTGCTCAACGATGCTGTCGATCTCGTCAAAGCTGAGGTTGAGCTTGTTGCCGTATTCAGCGGCCCAACAGCCCGTGCAGTGGAGGTTGCAGGCAGAGGTCGGATCCAGAAGAATTGCCCAGGGAACATTGCAGTTGTACTTGTCGCGGATCTCGTCCTGCTTCTGCCAGCCGATAATGCTGGCGTTGAGGATGAAATTCACAAAGAAAGACCTGAGCACACCCGGGTCGAAGTCCCGCGCAATATGGTAAACATAGTTGTGGTAGGTGTTCTGCGGGTCATTGATGGCGGCGCGGATGTTGTCACGCTGATATTGGAAACTGTCACCGGCAAACTTATCGACCCAGTTCATCACCTTCGGGAGGTTCTTCTCGGGGTTCTTGACGATCTGATTGACTTCATGCTCGATTGCGAGCTTGGTAACTTTGTTTTTCAGGCTCATTCTATTTACTCCTTTGCTTTTATTACGAATTCAGGGACAGACGCTCCGTCAATATCCTCACATGGGACGGCCGGCATCCGCAACGGTTTATATTGTTAATTATGAATTATTGTTTTCAATATTACATCTTCTTGTTTTAAATGTCAACACACTTATTGCCACAAGTGTAATATTACTAAATTTTTTTTCGTTTTACAAGCCTTATTTTTCTAGCTCGCCATTTTTTTGAAGTCTTTTGGCATATTACACAGCCACATATGGAAATTCCACGCAGTCTGCAAGCGAAATTCAGACTGTGCAGTGCGCACGCGGCGAGGGGATTTCGCTTTTCCTCGGTTTCCGACATCCACCAGCGCAGGCTATTTTTACAGTAATCCAGCTGCGATACATAGCTTCTGCTGATACCGCATTGCTTTGCGACTTCATGCTGGGTTTTGGGCGGACGTCCGTCAAGGCCATATCGCAAAGTGATGATCTCGCACTCGCGCGGGTCGAGCGTATCTGCGACCAGCCCGCGGAGCGTTCTGGAAAGCTCTCCGCGGCTGATCTGTTCCAGAATATCGTCTTCAAAGGTGACAACGTCCATCAAGCACAGATCACTGCCGAAGCCATCTGTCTCGATCGTTTCCGAAAGAGAAACATCCTGCGCCGATTTTTTTGACGCGCGAAAATACATCAGCACCTCATTCGCTATCCTCACCTAACGGAACTTTAGGCGCGTCAAACGGGGGCAAATCGGCCTCTCCGTCGCCTGCAAAGAGATAAACCCAGGCATTTTCGCCGTCCCAGACCACTTTTTTCACGATTGCCCGCAGCAGACGCCGTTTTTCCTCCACGGTACAGTCATCCACGTTTGCGGCGAAGGATTCGATCATCTGACGGCTGAACGCGAACTCCTGATCCGCAAACCGCTGGTGTTCCGTCAGGGTTTCCAGTTCGGCAAGGCGGTTTTTCATGTCCTCGCCGGTCTGGTGCAGCTCCTGAATCTGCTCCATGATATACGATTCGGCAGAGGTTCCGGCACTCTTGGTCAGGGAACTGACCAGCGCCTTGATGCTGCTCTCGTTTTCA
>JBMNPV010000071.1:0-9127 GCA_050943775.1 Oscillospiraceae bacterium | reverse complement strand
TCCTCGGTGCCGAAGTGCAGGATCGGATCGATGCACAGGGAGGTGTGGCCGGAAACGATGACGCCGGTGGTGGCGCAGCAGCGGCTCATTTCCTCAACGCAGAGTATGTAAGTGAGGATATCGCCTCCCTGGCCCTCATATTGTTCCGGAACGGGGATGCCGAGGAAACCGGCCTCTGCCATCTTCGGAATGTTTTCTTCCGGGAAGCGCTCGTTTTCGTCGATCTCCTCGGCGATGGGCTTGACTTCCTTTTCCGCGAATTCGCGGAACATCTTCTGCATATCGAGCTGGTCTGCATTGAGCCTGAATTCCATGATGATTAATCCTCCAAATATGATTAATTATGTGCAGCGGAGCAGGGCAAGTCTTGCCCTGCTTACCGCGCTTGTCGTTTTTACAGTTCGTCGACCGGCGTCTTCTCGCCGCCTGCGTAGTTATAGAAGCCCTGACCGCTCTTGCAGCCGAGCTGGCCCGCGCGGACCATCTTGCGGAGAAGCGGGTGCGGACGGTATTTCGGATCACCGAATTCCTTGTACAGTGTCTCCATAACGGACAGGCAGATGTCAAGACCTATGTAGTCACCGAGCTCCAGCGGACCCATCGGGTGGTTTGCGCCGAGCTTCATGGCGGAGTCGATGTCACGGATGGAGGCAAGGCCGTCAGCATAGATGCCGATGCCTTCGTTGATCTCCGGAACGAGAATACGATTGACGACAAAGCCGGCGGCTTCCTTGACTTCGACCGGGGTCTTGCCGATCTCAGTAGCGATGGCCTTGATCTTGTCGACCGTCTCGCGGGTGGTGCTGTAACCGGCGATGACTTCAACGAGCTTCATCACAGGAGCGGGATTGAAGAAATGCATGCCGATGGTGGCGTGCTCGATGCCCTTGCCGATCTCGGTGATGGACAGGGAGGATGTATTGGAAGCGAGGATGCACCCCGGCTTGCAGAGCTTGTCGAGCTCGGCAAAGGTCTGCTTTTTGACTTCCATGTTTTCAAACGCAGCTTCGACGATAAGATCGCAGTCTGCGCAGAGATCTTCTTTGAGACCGGTCTGGATGCGTGCGAGGATGGCGTCCGCGGCTTCCTGCGTCATCTTGCCCTTGGCGATGCGCTTGTCAAAGCCCTTCTGGAGCTTTGCCTTGCCGTTTGCGGCCCATTCCGCCTTGATGTCGCAGAGAGCGACTTCATAGCCTTCGACCTGTGCGAAAGCCTGTGCGATACCTGCACCCATGGTGCCTGCGCCGATGATACCAACTTTCATGGTTTTACGCTCCTTTTATAAATTTCCGGTCACGGGCGGGAGAGGCTCCCGCCCGGTCTGATCTTTTAGTCGTTCGTGAAAACGGGCTTCGGCTTCGGCTTCTCTTTGGAGAGGAAGCAGCCCATGCCCTCTTTCTGGTCGTGTGTCTCGAAGCATTCGCCAAACAGCGTTTCCTCAAGGGCAACGGCTTTGTCGATCGGCAGTTCGATGCCCTCGTTCATGGCCTTTTTGCAGTTGCGGACGGCGATCGGCGCGTTGGAGGCGATCTTCGTCGCGAGCTTCAACGCGTTTTCCATAAGCTCCGCCTGCGGATAGACGGCGTTTACGAGACCGATGCGAAGCGCCTCGTCCGCCTTGATGTTGAGTGCGGAATAGACCAGCTGCTTTGCCATGCCCATGCCGACGAGGCGGGCAAGCCTCTGCGTGCCGCCGAAGCCCGGCGTGATGCCGAGACCGACTTCCGGCTGGCCGAACACTGCGTTGTCCGAGCACACGCGCATGTCGCAGCTCATGGCAAGCTCGTTGCCGCCGCCGAGCGCGAAGCCGTTGACGGCTGCGATGACGGGGATGGGGAAGCTCTCGATCTGGAGGAACAGGTCGTTTCCGAGCTTGCTGAACGCCTCGCCCTCGGCCTTCGTCATTGTGCTCATGGCGCCGATGTCCGCGCCCGCGACAAAGCTCTTCTCACCCGCGCCCGTGAGGACGATGCAGCGAATGGTTTTCTGGTCGACCGCTTCAAAAGCCGCTTTGAGGTCGCTGAGAACCTCGGGATTCAGAGCGTTGAGCGCCTGCGGACGGTCGATGGTGATGATCTCGACCGCGCCTTTGACTTCCGTCGTTACAAAAGCCATTTTTTCTCCTCCTTAGTCCATCTCAACGATGGTCGCACAGCCCATGCCGCCGCCGACGCACAGCGTGGCAAGGCCCTTCTTGGCGCCGCGATGCTTCATGGCATACAGCAGGGTCACAAGGATGCGCGCGCCGGAGCAGCCGACCGGGTGGCCGAGTGCGATCGCGCCGCCGTTGACGTTGAGCTTGGCGGGGTCGATCTCGAGATCATGCGCGACCGCGAGACTCTGTGCCGCGAACGCTTCGTTTGCCTCGATGAGGTCGATGTCGTTGATGGTCATGCCGGCCTTTTTCAGGACCTTGCGGGACGCCGGGATCGGGCCTGTGCCCATGATGGCCGGATCAACGCCTGCAAGTGCGCCGGCAACCCACGTCGCCAACGGCGTTACGCCGAGCTCCTTGGCCTTTTCCTCGCTCATGAGGACCATTGCGGCAGCGCCGTCGTTGATGCCGGAGGCGTTGCCGGCGGTCACAAGGCCGCCCTCTTTTTTAAAGGCGGGCTTGAGCTTTGCAAGGCTCTCGACGGTGGTGCCGGGACGCGGGCCTTCGTCCTGCGCAAACAGGACCGTTTCCTTCTTGACTTTCACGGGAACGGGAACGATCTCGTCTTTGAATGCGCCGTTTTCGATGGCGGCACAGGCTTTCTGCTGGCTGTTCGCGGCGAATTCGTCGAGCTGCTCGCGGGTGAGGTGCCACTGCTCGGCAACGTTCTCGGCCGTGATGCCCATGTGGTAGTTATTGAACGCATCGGTGAGGCCGTCCTTGATCATGGAGTCCTCGATGGTGCCGTTGCCCATGCGATAGCCGAAGCGGGCGTTGGGGATAAGGTACGGAGCCATGGACATGCTTTCCATGCCGCCGGCGATGACGACGTCGGCGTCGCCGGTTTCGATCATGCGGGCAGCTTCATTGACGCTGTCCAGACCGGAGCCGCAGAGGACGTTGATCGTGACGGCCGGAACTTCGACGGGGAGACCGGCCTTGACAGCGGCCTGACGCGCGACGTTCTGACCGCAGCCGGCCTGAAGAACACAGCCCATGTAGACATGATCGACCTGCTCGGGCTTTACGCCGGCACGCTCCATCGCCTCCTTGATGACGATGGTGCCGAGGTCGACCGCGGGGGTGTTGGCGAGTGCTCCACCCATTTTGCCAATGGCTGTGCGGCAGGCGCCTGCGATGACTACTTTTTTCATGTGATGTACCTCCCAATAATTTTCTCTGGCAACTACTTTCTCATATTGCCGGGGTTCGCGGCGATAATTGAACGGAATTTAAAATTCTGTTCAATTGTCATTGAATTAACAATCTCCACAAGTACATGATATTGCCTTGTTACAATTTTGTCAATCTTAATATTGCACTATTTTGAACTTTTTTCTAAAAGTTTATTCGTGCAGATTTTATGAAACGGCATTATTTTTGCGCAGATTAGCAATTTAAAGCGGTGATGTACCTCCGTTATAGACCATTGTAACGGATATGTCAATGCTTAAACACTTTCACACTTTTCGTTCAATATACTTGACCGCATGCTCTGAGAGTGTTAAAATAATGACCAATTTCGTATGCACCGTTCTGACAGGCAGCGGAGCGTCGGCATATTACAGGAAAGAGTGGAGCTAAAAATGGATTTCAAAAAAATGTATCAGGAACGGCTTGTCTCTGCCGAGACGGCCGCGGCACAGATCAAATCCGGTGACTGGGTCGATTTTGGCTGGGGCGTCACCTTTCCGGAGGCCATTGACGCCGCTCTGGCAAAACGGATGCCCGAGCTGACGGATGTCAAATTCCGCGGCGCCCTGCTGACAAAGCAGCCGGAGATCTTCAAAATCGAGGACCCCGGCGCGCATTTCGTTTGGGATTCCTGGCACATGAGCGGCATTGAGCGCAAAGCGCAGGACGCCGGCTTCTGCTACTATGCGCCGATCAAATATTCGGAACTTCCCCGCTATTACCGCGAAAATATTACCCCTGCGGATGAAGTCGTTCTTGCCGTTGCGCCAATGGATGAACACGGATGGTTTTCCTTTGGCCCGAGCGCGTCGCATTTTGCCGCAGTCTGCGAAACCGGCAAAAAGCTGATCGTGGAGGTCAACCGTTCCATCCCGCGCTGCCTTGGCGGCGTGGAAGCAGGCGTGTTCATCGGAGATGTGGACATGATCGTTGAGGGCGGCGATCCGAAGCTTCCGGAGGTCAAAAATGCCGCGCCGACGGAGATCGACACCGCCGTTGCAAAGCAGATCGTGCCGATGATCCCGAACGGGGCCTGCATCCAGCTCGGCATCGGCGGCATGCCGAACGCCGTCGGCAGCATGATCTGCGACAGCGATCTTCGCGACCTCGGCATACACAGCGAGATGTATGTCGATGCCTTTGTGGACATGTCTCTGGCCGGAAAGGTCAACGGCAGCAAAAAGAATCTCGATAAGGGCCGTCAGGTCTATGCGTTTGCCATGGGTTCTCAGCGCATGTACGATTTCCTCAATGACAACCCCGAATGTATGACAGCGCCGGTCAGCTATACGAACAATATGCAGGTTATCAGCAGCATCGACAATTTCATTTCCATCAATAACGCCATTGATGTTGACCTCTACGGACAGGTCAACGCCGAAACCGCCGGTTACCGCAACATCTCCGGTGCGGGCGGCCAGCTCGATTTTGTTCTCGGCGCCTATCTCTCCAAGGGCGGCAAGAGCTTTATCTGCTGCTCCTCGGTGCATAAAAACCGCGACGGCTCGCTCTCGTCCCGCATCGTGCCGACGCTCGCAAAAGGCTCCGTTGTCACCGATACGCGCGCAAATCCGCAGTATATCGTCACGGAATACGGCATGGCAAACCTCAAAGGTTTGTCCACATGGCAGCGCGCCGAGGCCCTCATCAACATTGCACACCCCGATTTCCGCGATGAACTCATCAAAAACGCCGAGGAAATGCACATCTGGAGAAAGAGCAACAAGCGCTGAAAAGCGCTCTATACAAGTCGAACGAGGCCCCATCATCCGATGGGGCCTCGTTCGTTTTCAGTGCCGCAGATACAGTTTTTTCCGAAGGCGTTATGTATGTTGCAAGAGCTTTTTTAGACGATGGACGCGCCGCCGTCAACAACGATGAACTGGCCCTGCACATAGCTGGACGCATCGCTCGACAGGTAAATGATCGTGCCGTTGAGCTCGCCCTTTGCACCGGGCCGGCCTGCGGGATTCATATGGCTGTAGTAGGAAAGGAACTCCTCGCTCTTGAAGAGCTTGTCCGCCGTCATCTCGGTTTCAAACAGCGCCGGACCGATGCAGTTGACTGTGATGCCATACTGCGCGTAGGAGCAGGCCATGCCGGTCGTAAGTCCGATGACCGCCGCCTTGGAAGCGTTGTAGGCGTGACGGATGAACAGGTCGCTTTTGTCCGCGACGATTGCATTTACGGAGGAGATGTTGACGATCTTTCCGTACTTCTGCGCTTTCATGTGGGGAACAACATACTTGCAGGCAAAATAGATGCCCTTGACGTTCGTATCAAAGCTCTTGTCCCAGACCTCGACGTCCATGTCATCCACACCGCCATGCAGCGCAACGCCTGCGTTATTGAGCAGAATATCGATATGGCCGAAAGCATCCATGACCGTTTGGATGGCGGCTTTGACGCTTTCCTCATTCGTGACGTCGCACTGGACGGCGATCACGCGGCGGCCGGTTTTTTCTGTGATCTCATTTTTGAGCGCTTCCAGCTTTTCGATTCGTCGCGCAAGCAGCGCAACGTCCGCACCGGCTTCGGCATAGGCAAGGCTTGCGTCCGCGCCGAGGCCGGCACTAGCACCCGAAACGACTGCGACCTTACCGGTCAGGTCAAACATTGAACTCATAAGGACTCCTCCCGATCTTTCATAAACTTTTTTGCCTGTTCTCTTCGTGTCCACAAAATATATGCCATCTGGCTTGACCAGATTATCATACACTTTTACGCACTAAAATGCAAGAGAAAATTACATCTCAACGTGCATTTTTGTGTTCTGGAGAAAGTGGTCATACCAAAAAGACCTCTGTTCTTTCCGACCCGGACTGTGTTATAATGCAGACACAAGCGTCCGAAGAAAAGAGGAGAGCACAGTGTCCGATATCAGCGACATTCTGATCGAAAATCCCGTCATCGCAGCGGTCCGTAACGACGAAGAGCTTGACCGCGCGGCAAAAAGCCGCGTCAAGATCGTGTTTGTGGTCTACGGCAGTATCCTTACCTTGCAGGACATCTGCACACGTCTGCACAGGGCGGACAAGCTCGTGTTTGTCCATGTCGACATGATCGAGGGACTGCGCGGGGACACGGCAGGGCTGGAGTATATCCGCCGCACGGCGGCCCCGGCGGGGGTTGTCACGACGCGCGCGAGCACGGTGCGGAACGCAAAGCAGCTTCATTTTCAGACCATTCTGCGCGTTTTCCTGCTCGACTCGCTGTCGCTGGAAACGGGCGTTAAGAACGTTCTGGAAACGAAGCCGGACGCGGTCGAGATCATGCCCGGCATTGCCTGCCGTCTGATCGGTCAGATGGAGCAGAAGATCAGCGTGCCCGTTATCGCGGGCGGCCTCATCAAAACAAAGGAGCAGGTGCTCGAGTGCCTGAGCGACGGCGCCGTAGCAATCTCAACGAGCAACGGGGAACTTTGGGAAATGTGAGAGAAAAGAGAATAAACGAACGGGGGAGATCTGCTTTGCAGACCTCCCCCGTTTAGCGGGCCGCGGCTCGGTTATTTTGCCCAGTTCATGGAGCGCTCGACCGCTCTGTGCCAGTCGGTGTAGAGCAGCTCGCGGGTGGCCTCCTCCATCTGGGGCTGAAAGCGCTTTTGTGTTTTCCGGTTGCTCAGAAGCTCATCCGTGTCTTTCCAGAAGCCGACCGCGAGTCCGGCAAGGTAAGCGGCGCCCAACGCGGTCGTTTCAACATTTTCGGGCCGGTCGACTTCCATGCCGAGAATGTTCGCCTGGAACTGCATCATCACATCGCTGACGGAAGCGCCGCCGTCAACGCGCAGGCACTCGCAGGGGAAAGCCGCGTCGCGGCGCGCCGCTTCGATGAGATCCCGAACCTGAAACGCGATGCTCTCCAGAACCGCGCGGCAGACGTGCGCCTTCGTCACCGCACTGGTCAGCCCGATGATGGTCCCGCGCGCGTACATATCCCAGTAAGGCGCGCCGAGTCCGGTAAACGCCGGAACAAAATAGATGGATTCGGTGTCGACCACGCTCTCGGCGAGAATGTCGCACTCATGCGGCTCACGGATGATGCCGAGCCCGTCACGCAGCCAGTTGATGACGCTTCCCGCGTTGAAAACACTGCCTTCAAGGGCATAGGCGACCTTGCCGTCCAGCCCCCATGCGACGGAGGAAACAAGGTTGCACTTCGATGTGATCGGCTTATCGCCGGTGTTCATCAGGAAAAAGCAGCCCGTGCCATAGGTGTTTTTCATGGAACCGGGCTTGAAGCAGCCCTGTCCGAACAGGGCTGACGGCTGATCGCCGGCCGCTCCCGCGATGGGAACGCCCGCGAGCTCTTCAAAGTCCGGTACATTCTCGGCAACGTGTCCGTACACGCAGCTCGAGGGCATGGCCTTCGGCAGCATACACATCGGCACACCGAGGCGCTCGCAGAGTTCCTTGTCCCACTCGAGCGTGTGGATGTTAAAGAGCATCGTGCGCGAGGCGTTTGAGTAATCGGTGACATGCACCTGTCCCCCGGTGAGGTTCCAGATGAGCCAGGAGTCAACATTGCCGAAGAGAAGCTCGCCCCTCTCGGCGCGCTCGCGTGCACCGGGGACGTTATCGAGTATCCACTTGATCTTCGTGCCGGAAAAATAAGCGTCAATGAGCAGACCTGTCTTTTCGCGGACCACTTTATCAAAGCCTTCCCAGATCAGCTCGTCGCAGATCGACGCGGTGCGCCGGCACTGCCAGACGATGGCGTTGTAGACCGGCTCGCCGGTCTTTGCGTCCCAGACGATGGTCGTCTCCCGCTGATTGGTCACGCCGATCGCCGCAACGTCGGCAGCCGCAAGGCCGCTTTTTGCAAAAGCTTCTTTTGCCGCGCGGCCTTCCGACGCAAAAATATCGCGCGGGTCCTGTTCGACCCAGCCCGGCTGCGGAAATTTGCGGGGGTATTCGTACTGGGCCTTGGCAAGGGGCTGTCCCATGCAGTCAAACAGGATCGCGCGGGAACTCGTTGTTCCCTGATCGAGCGCCATAACTGCTTTCATAGTTTGTCACACCTTCCGAATGTTTGCGCCGCGCGGCGCACATCGTTGTTATTTGTTGCTATTTTAATATAGCGCAGTGCAAAATGCAAGTTTCCTTATGCAATCTGCCCGGCTTTAAGCCGCTTCGACGCTTCGCGTCGCGATAATGTCTACGCCGGAGCCCGCAACATCATGCACGACGATCTCACCGGCGCGCACGGGCGCGGAGAGACGCACGGCGTGGATCTCTTTCATGGCGGCGGGGATGAGCTGCTTCGGGATTTCGCCGGAAGTGCGCACCGGCGCAACGCGGAGTCTGCCGCCCGTGACGCGTACCGTCGAGGTGAGTGTCCGCTCCGGAGAGACACACTCTTTTTCCGCATAGCTCTGTCCATGCGGGCAGCTGTTTCCGGCAACAGAAACGACTGCGCCGTTTTCCATCTCAACGTGCAGTGCGCAGCCCATCGGGCAGCCGATACAGGTGAGTTCTCTCGTTTCTTTCATCTGAAAAACCTTCTTTCCGAACGTTTCAGCTCTCTTATTCTTCGACTTTCACAGTGATCTCTCTGCAATTCGGATACTTTTCAAACACATCGGGCCGGATAATTGCCGTTTCCATCTCACCGGGCGTGAGGATGCGCTTTTTTAGGTGGCTCACGCGCTCCCCGTCAAAGTAGACGGAAATGCCGCTGTTTTTATAGACGCTGCCGACGCGGAAACGAATTTCGGCAGGCCCGGTCAGGGCAGACGGATCGATCGTGGAGGGAACGGTATAGCGCACGCCGTCGCCGGTC
>JBMNPV010000070.1:0-9131 GCA_050943775.1 Oscillospiraceae bacterium | reverse complement strand
GCAGATGCGGTACTTTGACCGGGTGCTTGCCCGCGCAAACACGCGCCTGATGGTCATGTCCGGCGGACAGTTTGAGCTAAAGCGCCGCATGGCGGCGGAAAACAATCGAAGCCAGAGCGGTTTGGAATTGGACGTAATCGACCACTACAACGGGACGGAGCGCAGTGTGAAATCGCTCTCCGGCGGGGAAACTTTCATGGCCTCGCTCTCGCTCGCACTGGGCCTTTCGGACGAGATACAGTCTGCGTCCGGCGGTGTGCGGCTCGACACAATGTTTGTTGACGAGGGCTTCGGGACGCTTGACGAGGAATCCCTGCGACAGGCGATCGACGCGCTTGCGGGGCTTTCGGAGGGACGGCGGCTCGTGGGCATCGTTTCTCACGTTGCGGAGCTGCGCGAGCGCATCGACCGCCAGATCGTCGTCACAAAAGAACGCTCGGGCGGCAGCCGCGCCGAGATATTCGCATAAAAAACTGCCCTGTCCGTTCTTTAACGGGCAGGGCGGCTTGTCTTGTCAGGAAGCGAGGGTGCAGCGGCGGCGGAAGTTGTCTGCCAGACGAAGCTGCTCAAGGTAAAGGGACTCGGCGCGGCTGCCGAAGGTCTCCGCCGAGAACGCTGCAGAGGAACGGCGCGCGGCTTCAGACATCCGGGCGCGGAGCGCGGGCGAGGAAACGAGCGCTTCAAGCTTTTCGCGGAAATCCGCCTCGTCACGGTATTGCCAGCCGTTGACGCCGTCTTCGATCACACCCTTGAGGACCGGGTCTGCGCGGCAGAGCGCGGGCAGACCGGCGGCGAGGGCTTCGTTGTAGGTCAGTCCCTGTGCTTCACTTGTGGAGGCGTTGACGAACACATCCCCGAGGTGGTAGAAGGTGCCGATCTCGTCGTGCGGGACCATGCCGGTGAAGACGACGCGGCTGCCAAGCTCAAGCTTTTTTGCGAGCGCTTCAAGCGCTGAGCGGTTCGGCCCGTCGCCGACGAGAAGCAGGGTCACAGGAAGATCGCGGCAGTCGGCCATGTAGTTGAGCAGCTCTTCGGTGTTCTTCTCCTCCGCAAGGCGGCCGATCGCCGCGAGGACGATACGGTCGGGCGAAATGCCGTATGCCGCGCGCAGAGCGCTTCGCTTTTCGGGCGCGACGGGCGCAGAGAAGAGCGAGAGGTCGAGCCCCGTCGGGATGACGGCAATGGGGCACTTTACGCCATAGCCGTCGAGCAGCGCACGGATCTTTTCGGTCGGCGCGACATAGCAGTCGATCTGCGTGCCGATCCAGTAGGCGAACGCCGCCATGGTGCGGCGTCCAAGCCGCTCGCTTGGGGAGAAGTAGTGCGTGTAGTCCTCATAGACGGTGTGGTATGTGTGGATGAGCGGAGCGCCGCTGAGCTCGGCGATCTTGCGGGCAAGGAAAAAGGTGCAGAACTCACACTGGCTGTGAACGATGTCCGGCTGCCAGTCGATGAGATCCTGGAGCAGTGCGCGGGCCGGCGCGAGACGGATCCGTGCGTTGGGGTAGATCACGCCCGCGTTGAACGAGCCGATATAGGTGACGCCGTCCCGGCAATAGGAACGGGGCGAATTTGAAAGCGTCAAAACGCGGACCTCGTGACCGCGGGCCTCGAGTGAACGCTTGAGATTGAGTATGGAGATGACTACGCCGTTGAGAGTCGGCGCATACCAGTCCGAGGTGATCAGGATCTTCATGCTATCCTCCTTTGGGAACGGGTGCTTCGGGCACGATGGTTAATGCGCCGCGGCGCGGAGCCGGGCGCGGTTTTTCTCACAGGCTACATTATAGTCTGCGAGATTTGAGAAATAAAGACTCCGATAAGTTTAAATTTTCTTAAACTGGAGGAAATTCCATTGAAAAGCCGAAATATTGCGGACTTTATGACGCTTTTTTATGAAAAAAGAATCCATGGGAAGTCCTTTGAAATTCGGCCAGAAAGGGTGTATAATGGAAACGTTAATGTAAAAGCGTACAAAGGAGGTCATTTTCAGTGTACGAAATATCAACAGGTGACGCGGGCCGCTTTGAAAGCGAGAAAGCCGCGCGGCATGTATACAAAGACGGCGTTTATGTGTTCACGTTTGAACACAATTTTTTTGTCTATTGCTATCAGCGGGAGGCGGGCGGAGATGCCCGTGTCTATGAATACATCGCGGTGGACGCGGCGACCGGCTGCGGCTCCCATATCTGCTATCGGGACGAGCCTGTTCCGGCTTCGTCCTACGATGCGCTTGTCCCGGAGATCCTTGCGGCCCTGCGCTACACGGGCGACCGAAGGGCTGTTTCCTGAAATCGAAAATCCGGCGGAGCTTTTGCTCCGCCGGATTTTTATGTTTTTGCGGGAGGGTCTTATTCCGCAGTGCGGCGGCGTTTGCCGAGGACAAGACCCAGCGCGAGAAAAGCCGCGCCGAAGCACAGAACCACTGCCAGCGCACTCCAGACCGGGCCAAAATTGACTTTTTCGAGATCAACCGCCGTCGTGATGGCGGTGTTCACCTTGACATACCAGTAGGTCGGCGTAAAGCGCGCCGCCGTGAGCACGCCCTCTCCCAGAAAACGCTGCGGAATGAAGACGCCGGCGATAAAGCTCGGCCCGAGCGCTAAGACGTTTGAAAGCGCCCCGACAGCCTCGCGGGAGGTCGTGATGCTGCCGACGAAAAAGCCGAGCGCCGCCGCCGTCAGCGTAAAGGCGAAGGAATTGAGCGCCAGATAGAGCGTAGCGCTCTGGAAGAAATGCTCCCGATCGAACAACGCGCCCGCCAAGAGCATGAGCAGCCACGCGCCCACCGAAAAAGCGGCGATCGCAAGCAGAAACTGCGCGTTATAGCTGCCCGGCGTTATCGGAGAGCAGAAAGTGCGCCGCCGCAGGTCACGGTCGTTAAAAACCTGCATGATGATGGCGATGATGGAAATGAGAACGGCGTTGAGAATATAGGCGAGAAAGTTGAAATAGTAAGTCAGAAACGGCTGCTGATCTGTGTTTGCCGTTTCGGTCTGTACCATGTTGACCGTCGCGTGCTGTTTCATGTCGGCGGAGATGCGGCGAGAGAGCGCCGCCGGATCCGTTTCCGCGCCGGTCTTTACGTAGAGCGAAGCGGTAGTCAGCCAGCGATCGAGCTTCGCGCCGATGTACGCGCCTGTAAAGCTGCCTGCCACGGAAGTCGTTTCAAGCTGCGGGTCCTTGCCTGCCATGAAGTCTGCCGTGAAGCCTTTCGGTACGCGGACGATGTAGTTGACGTCCCGATAATAGAGCGCGTCGGCGCGGGCCGAATCGGTATCCTTGACTTCAACGAAGTTCGCGTTTTCCGCGAGCGCTTCACGCAGACCCGCGACGAGAGGCGTGTCCTCCTCCGCAAAAAAGGCAAGATCGGTCTTTTGCGTGGAATAGCCGCTGTAAGACGGTTCGTTTGTGAAGGCGGACGCGACGAGGAGCGCAATGAACAGGAAGATAAGCAGATAGATAATGATCGTGGTCTTGTTTTTCCACATGACCCTGCCGCAAAGCTTAAAGACTTGCATATTTCCGCCTCCGTATGGTGAGATAGGTGCCGGTGCTGAACACGGCGACAAAAGCGCAGAGAACTCCGATGTTCAGCAGGTACCGGTCGAGTGAATCAAAATAGTACAGGGCATAGTAGGCGTCCGACAGGAGATTTACGGGGTTGAGCCAGCCGAGGACGGGAATGTTGTTTTGAATATCAGTCTTGATGCCCTGATACATCATGCCGGCGAGAACGCAGCCGACCATTGTGAAGCAGAGCATAATGCCGGTTTTGACATCCTCCCCGCCTTTCACGACCGCGGCGATGAACGCGCCGCCGCTCAGCCCGAGCAGGCAGCCGACGAGAGAGGTCAAAACGACGAGCCCCGCCCGGGTGCCGAAGCCGATGCCGAGTACAAAGCGCAGAAACGCGAGAAGAATGAGGATCTCGGAAAAGCTCAGCACAAAAGAGGCCGACATGCTGGAGAAAAACGCCTTGTTCTTTTTGACGGGAGCAATGTTCACGCGCGCCGCACGCGCGGAGAGATCGGCCTGAATGTCCGTGATTTCGCGCACGCCCCAGAAGCCGGCGTAGAGACAGGTCATCGCCAGAAGCGAGTAGAAATAGGCGAAGGAGCTGTCCGGCTCCGCGCTCGAAACGGGAACGTCGCGGAGGTATTCCGCTTGCGTGCTCAGTGCCTCGGCAAGCTTTTCGTAAGCTGTCGGATCACTCGAGAGAATGTCGCCCGCCGCGGCGCTCATCTGCAGATAGCTGTCCGCGAAAGTCTCCATGAGACTCGTGTCAAAATTCGAGGCGTTGACCGTCAGCGACAGGCCGCCGTTCAGAGAAAAGTAGCCGCTGATCTTGCCGCTTTTCAGCAGTTCGTCCGCTTCGGACTTTGAAACCGCGGAGAGCGCAAACAGGCGGTCGTCCCCGGTGGAAACGGCCTCGAGCGCTGCGCGGAAACCAGCGTCATTCTGGTAGGCCGCGTCGTCCACGACTGCCGCCGCGGTTGGCGTGAAGCGGTCCATGTTGTCGATGTTTCGAAGCGAAACATTGAAAAAAAGCGCCAACACGATGGGAAACAGCAGCGTCCAAAAGACCGACATCCGGTCCCGCAGCAGGCATTTGAGCCGCGTTGTAAAAATATGTGCAAACATGGCCGCCCCCCCTCAGTCCCGCAGGTCTTTGCCGGTCAGCTCAAGAAAAACGTCGTTGAGCGTCGGCATTTCCGAATAGATACGTCCGTAGCCGACGGCGTTTTTCTTCAGAAAGTCCAGCACAGCTTCCAGATTGTTTTTGCCCTTGCCGGAGGAGACCGTCAGCTCGCGCCCATCATAGGCCGCGCTCTCAACACCGGGTAGTGCGCGGAGCGCGGAGAACTGACTCTCGCTCAGCGCGTTCGTTTCGACCGTGATCTTCTCACCGAGCGAGATCATGTTTTTGAGTTCCTCTTTCGTGCCGTCGGCGATCACGCGGCCTTTGTCAAGGATGACGATGCGCGAGCAGATCTGTTCGACCTCCTCCATGTAATGGGAGGTGTAGACGACGGTTGCGCCCTCGCGGTTGAGCCGCTCGATGCCCTCTAGAATGTTGTTGCGGCTCTGTGGGTCGACCGCGACGGTCGGCTCGTCCAGAATGATGAGCTTTGGCCGGTGCGCAATACCGCAGGCGATGTTCAGACGGCGGAGCAGACCGCCGGAGAGTTTTTTCGGGTAGAATTTCCGGAAATCATTCAGCCCTACGAAGTCGATCGCCTCGTCCGTGAGCTGACGGCATCTGGCCTTATCCGTAATGTACAGGCCGCAGAAATAGTAGACATTTTCCCAGACGGTCAGCTCGTCGAATACGGCGACGTTCTGCTGGATGACGCCGATGTCGCGCTTGATGTCGTAGGCGTCCGGCGCCATGGGCTGATCGAACACATAAATTTCACCCTTGTCATAGGCAAGAAGCGAGAGAATGCAGTTTATCGCCGTTGTCTTGCCGCTGCCGTTCGGGCCGAGCAGGCCGAGAATTTCCCCCTCGTGCACCTCCAGGTCCAGATGGTCGAGCGCGACGAGATCGCCGTAACGCTTGACAAGGTCTTTGACACGGATAACCATAGGTCTTTCCCTCCTTTGTTTCTGCGGCCATTTTATCCCGCCGCGCCGCTTTCCGCCAGTGTCCCGCGTCAGTTGCGAAGATGACAAACGTCACATTTTGCTTTGCGCCATTGTCAATGAAAAAAGGACATGATACACTGAGAAAAACGGAAAGGGGACGACAATGTGGAAAAAGAAGGACTGATCGACCGGTGCGTCCTCTATGCCTGCTGCACGGCAGCATATCTGAGCCTTCCGGAACTCGGAAGAAGCGTCGTCCCGCTGCTCGCGGCGCTGTGCCTGACAGCGCTGCTGGACTATTTTGACCGCCCCGGCCTGCTGCTTGCGCTGACGCTGGCGTTTCTTGCGGGAAGCGCGGCGCTACCGGGACTCGCGCTTTTCCTGCCGCTGCTCCTCTACGACGCCTTGAAGACCCCGCGCGCGGGCTATACGCCGTTTGCGGCGCTGCCGGCAGGACTGCTGTTTTATAGATTTCCCGGCACAGTGGCGCCGCTATGTGTGCTCGCGGCGCTTGCGGTCCTTTTAAAGCTGCGTACCGCCTCCCTTGACACGTTTCGCACGGAGCGAAACGCCTTTCAGGACGAGAGCCGTCAGATCACAAAGGAACTGGAAAAGCAGAGCCGGGCGCTTTTGGAGAGTCAGGACGCGCAGATCAGCACGGCAAAGCTCTCCGAGCGCGCGCGCATCGCGCGGGAGATCCACGACAGTGTCGGTCACCTGCTCTCAAGTTCGCTCTTGCAGGTGGGAGCACTGCTTGCTGTCAATCGGGACGAAGCGCTTGAGCCGGGTCTGTCTGCGCTCAAGGATACGCTTGGCAGCGCGATGGACTCCGTCCGCGCGAGCGTCCACGACCTGCACGACGATGCGATCGACCTCGATGCCGTTCTTGCGGGTTTGGTGCGGGACTTTTCGTTCTGCCCGCTTGACTACAGCTATGGCTTTGACACGGACCCGCCGCCAAAACTGCGCTACGCGTTTATCGCCATTGCAAAAGAGGGACTGACGAATATCGCCCGCCATTCCAACGCGACGCGCGCCGCGCTTACACTACGTGAGCATCCGGCGTTTTACCAGTTTGTCCTCTCGGATAACGGAACGGACGCGGCCTATCAGCCGGAAAACGGGATTGGGCTCAGAAACATTCGCGAGCGGGTCGAGAGCTTTCACGGCGTATTGACCGTGACAGCGAAAGACGGTTTCCGCATATTCATCAGCATACCGAAGGGGGAGAACAGAAAATGAGAGTTCTGGTGGTGGACGATGACCGGCTCGTGGCGTCATCTCTGAAAACGATTTTGGAGGCGGACAAGGAAATTGAAGTTGTCGGGACGCTCTCGAGCGGGGCGGACGCCGTGGCGCAGTTTGCTTCGCTCGCACCGGATGTGCTGCTCATGGACATTCGCATGGAGGGCATGACGGGCCTTGACGCAGCGCAGGAGATCTTAAAAGGCCACCCGGATGCGAAGATCCTGTTTTTGACGACCTTTTCGGATGACGAGTACATTGCCCGCGCGCTTGCGATCGGCGCAAAGGGCTACATTTTAAAACAGAACTTTGAGAGCATTGCGCCCTCGCTCAAGACCGTCTGCGCCGGTCAGCGCGTTTTTGGAGACGAGATCGTCACAAAGCTGCCCTCGGTGCACGGCGGAAGCGGCCTTGCGGCTTTCGGACTCACCGAGCGGGAGAAACAGCTTCTCTCGGCTGTGGCGGAGGGGCTTTCCAATAAGGAGATCGCCGAAAAGCTCTACCTCGGTGAGGGGACTGTTCGTAATTATGTCAGTTCCCTGCTCGATAAGCTCGCCCTGCGCGACCGCACCCAGCTTGCGGTGTTTTATTATAAGCACAGTTAAATATATATAAGAGAAAAGGGTGGGAAAACCTTGCAAGGTTTTCCCGCCCTTTTTATGTAGGCGTGCTTCAGGCGTTCTCCGGAACGAGCAGTTCTTTGATCGCGAACTCCCGCCCGCTGACGAGATCCTTTTCAAAGCTTGCGCAGTTCGGACACCAGCCCTCGTTTTTCACGACGTTGAATTCCGTGCCGCAGCGCTTACAGCGCGCGATGCCCGGAATCGTCTCGATGATAAGCTCCGTATCCTTGTAAAGCGGCTTGTCCGCAGTCAGCATGGGCCAGTATTCCTGCAAGAAAATGGGAACGACTGCGGAGAGCTCTCCAACCTGTAAAACGACGGCCTTTAGGCTGTCCAGTTCGTTTTCTTTGGCGGTCTCGTCAACAATACGGATGACCTCCATCATGACACTTAATTCGTGCATACTACCCTCCTGCGTCGTTCCGGCGGCAGTGGTCTCCGCTGCCGCCGGTTGGTTTTCTTACTTACCTGCTTCGGCCTCCGCCGCCTCGCGGGCCGCGATGGCGTCCATACGCTCGCCGTAGCGTGCCATAGCCAGCATCGGCAGATCCTCCGTAAGACAGAGGTCTGTGTCATATTTTTTGACGAGACGAATGGCGTCAAACTTGCAGCGCGTTGTGCAAAGGCCGCAGCCGATGCATTCGTCCTCATCCAAAATCACCTTGCCGCAACTCAGACAGCGGGCGGCTTCTTTCTTGACCTGCTCCTCGGTGAGCGTGGCGCGGGTGTCGCGATAGGTCTTTTCGTTTTCCGCCTTGTGCGCGGGGCGCTGGCGCGGCGTGTTGTCCCAGCCCTGCTGCACGCCGTCTTTGTCGATGCCGCTCTTGTCGAGTTCGCGGAAGTTCCGGCGGTCGCGCCCGATGGTCAGACTCTGGCCCTCCCAGACATAGCGGTGCAGGCTGATCGCGCCCTCTTTGCCGGCCGCGATCGCGTCGATGGCGAACTTGGGACCGGTATAGACGTCGCCGCCGACAAAGACATCCGGCTCGGCGGTCTGGTATGTGAGCGGGTCTGCGATCGCGGTGCCGCCGGGGTCGAGTTCGACCTTGCTGCGGTAAAGGAGGTTGCCCCACTCGATGCTCTGGCCGACGGACATCAAAACGAAGTCGGCCGGGACCTGCTTGAGCTCACAGACGTCGTACTGCGGGGCAAATTTGTGGTTTTCGTCGAAGACGGAGGTGCACCGCTTAAATTCTACGCCTGTGACCCTGCCGTTGTCAACGATAATGCGGTTCGGACCCCAGGAATTGACGATCTCGACGCCTTCGGCTTTCGCCTCGTCCTGCTCCTCCGGCAGCGCGGGCATTTCCTCGGACTTTTCAAGGCAGAACATGCTGACCTTGTCCGCGCCCTGACGGACGGCGGCGCGCGCAACGTCGATCGCGACGTTTCCGCCGCCGATGACGACGACATTGCCGTGGAGCGGCAGACCGTTTCCGAGATTGATACCCTTTAAGAAATCAATGCCCGCAACGACGCCTTCGGAGTCTTCGCCCTCGATGCCGAGCTTCCGTCCGCCCTGTGCGCCGATGGCAACATAAAAGCCCTTGTAGCCTTCCGCGCGGAGCTTCTTGAGGTGTACGTCCTTGCCGACCTCATAGCCGGTCTTGAACTTGACGCCCATCTGGCGCAGAACGTCGATCTCCGCTTCGACGACGTCCTTTTCAAGACGGA
>JBMNPV010000069.1:0-9171 GCA_050943775.1 Oscillospiraceae bacterium | reverse complement strand
GGCGTCGAGGATCGCATGCGGTACGCCCAACGCAATGTCCGTCGCGCATACCCACCCCGGCTGCACCTGTATCGCTATCATATCCGGTGTCGTGAGTTTTCGGTTGTATTCCTGTTGATAGTCCATAAGCAGTAATTCCTTTCGGGATGAGGTTCGTAAAAAAGTGTCTGCTATGCATCACGCCCGCCAAAGTTCTGCCTTGTTTGTGCCGCACTGCGCGCCAGAACAAGCCTGCCTTTTCAATTTCTGCGACGATTTCAAAAAGATCCAAATGACAGTCTCGCTTTTTTCCGCAAAGTTCTCAACTTCGATAGATTTCAGTTTTCTGACGTGACAGTTGCGGGACAAAAAACATTACTCGCGGAGCGTGTGCCTCCAGCTTCGTCTGCTGCGGACCTTGAGACGAAACACAGCCCCTCAAGCTGGCGAGATGGTGCTCGTTTTCTTACTTTACTCCCATCCAGGAGGAGATGACCATCTTCTGGACCTCACTGGTTCCTTCGTAGATCTCAGTGATCTTTGCGTCGCGCATCATGCGCTCGATGGGATAGTCGCGGGTGTAGCCGTAGCCGCCAAAGAGCTGGAGGCAGCGACGCGTAACATCGCTCGCGTTCTCAGATGCGACGAGCTTGGCCATGGCAGCAAGGTGTGCATAGGGCTCATGCGCGTCCTTTGCGCAGGCTGCCTGATAAACAAGCAGCTTTGCTGCTTCGGTGTTGGCCTGCATCTGTGCAAGTTCAAACTGCGTGTTCTGGAACTGGCTCAGGCGCTTACCAAACTGCATGCGGGTCTTGACGTATTCGATCGTTTCCTCGATCGCACCCTCGGCAATACCGAGTGCCTGCGCCGCGATGCCGATGCGGCCGCCGTCAAGTGTTATCATGGCGACCTTGAAGCCCTTGTTCAGCTCGCCGAGCAGGTTTTCCTTGGGAATGCAGCAGTTTTCAAAAACGAGCTCGCTTGTGGCAGAAGCCCGGATGCCCATCTTTTCTTCATGCTTGCCGATGGAGAAACCCTGCGTGCCTTTTTCGACAATAAAGGCCGAAATGCCGCGATTGCCCTGTTCCTTGTCGGTCATCGCAAAAACAACATAGATGTCTGCGGGACCGCCGTTCGTAATAAAGATCTTGCTGCCGTTGAGTACCCAGTGGTCGCCCTTATCCTCGGCGATGGTCTTCTGACCAGCGGCGTCGGTGCCGGCACCCGGCTCAGTCAGACCGAAAGCGCCCAGCTTTTCGCCGGTGGCCAGCGGCACTAAATACTTCTGCTTCTGTTCTTCGGTGCCAAAGAGGTAAATCGGTGTTGCACACAGAGAGGTATGGGCAGACACGATAACGCCGGTTGCGGCGCAGACCTTGGAGAGTTCTTCAACGCACTGCGCATAGGACAGGTTGTCCATTCCTGCGCCGCCGTACTCTTCCGGGAACGGGATTCCCAGCATGTTCATTTCTGCCATCTGCTTGACGGTCTCATCGGGGAAACGTTCGTCCCGGTCGATCTCCGCGGCGAGGGGCTTTACCGTGTTCTGAGCGAACTCGCGGTACATTTTCAGCAGTTCTTCGTGCATTTCGTCCTGTTTGAAATCCATTGCAATGACTCCTTTTCTTTTATATATATTTAGGATTTTAGCTTCTTTATTTCTTCCGTGAGTAGCGGCAGGACCTCAAAAAGGTTGCCTACGATACCATAGTCCGCGATGGAAAAGATGGGTGCGTCGGGGTCCTTGTTGATGGCGACGATGCAGTCCGAGCCGGACATACCGGCGAGGTGCTGAATGGCACCGGAGATCCCGCAGGCAATATAAAGCTTTGGGGCGACCGTCTTGCCGGTCTGACCGACCTGATGGGGGTTTGAAATCCAGCCTGCGTCAACGGCGGCTCTGGACGCGCCGACCACGCCGCCGAGTACATCCGCAAGCGTTTGCAGAGGAGCAAAGCCCTCCGCCCCGCCGACGCCGCGGCCACCGGAAACGATGACATCTGCCCCTTCCAGATCGACAATGTCGCCTGCCGCTTCTTGAATGACTTCAAGAAGTTTTGTGCGGATGTCAGACGTTGCAACGTGGAACGCTTCTTTGACGACTTCGGCCTTGTTCTCTCCGGCTTCGGGCTTTTTGAAGCTGCCCGGGCGGACAGTACCGATCTGCGGACGGCGTTCAGCGCAGACGACGGTTTCAAAAAGGCTGCCGCTGTATGCCGGACGGGTCCACAGAATGTTTCCGTTTTCATCGGCTTCAAGGACGGTGCAGTCCGAGACAACGCCGGTTTCAAAGTGTGCGGCAACGCGCGGCGTTAGATCTCTGCCCTGAATGGTGGCGCTGGCTATAAGGGCTGCCGGTCCGTATTTTTCAATCAGATGGCACATGGCGGTAACATAGGCGTCAGTGGAGTACTCCTGGTATTCCGGTCCTTCCACGACAAGGATCTGATCCGCTCCGGATTCACCGGCGGCTTTCACTGCTTCGTTCACGTTTTCACCGATGACGACAGCAACGAGCTTGCCACCCTGTTTGTCTGCAAGCATGCGGCCCGGATTCAGAAGCTCAAGACTGACGTTTTTTGCCGCGCCTGTTTCATCTGTCTCCATATATACCCAAATGTCTTTGGTAAATTCCATCTTTGACGCCTCCTTATATGACATGCGCTTCGCCCAGAAGCGAGGCGAGCTTGGCAGCGTTTTCTTCCATTGACTCTTCGGCAATGATAAAGCCGCCGCTTCTTTTCGCCGGAGCGAATGTGTTTTTCACGCTTATCGCCGAACCGGCAATAGCGTCCAGTCCCAGATCCGCTTCGCTGAGCACAGGGATAGCGGCCTTGTTCGCCGCCATCTTCCGCTTGATGGTCGGAAAACGCGGGTCATAACCGGGCTGCGTGAAAGTGATCAGACACGGGAGGCCGATGCGCACAAGACATTTTCCGTTTTCGGCCTGCTGCGATACCTTAAGCCCGTCAGCGTCCATTTCGCACTCCAACCCGGAAGTGATCTGCGGGTATCCCAAAAACTCCGCGAGCTCGGGGCCGACCTGAGCAGATTCCCAATCGCTTGACTGCTTACCGCAGAAGATCGCATCAAATTTGCCCTCGCTCTCCTCGACCTTTTTGATGGCGGCAGCGAGCACGTGCGCTGCTGCGAGCGTGTCCGCGCCTGCAAGCTTGTCCGTCTGCACAAGATAAGCCTTGTCCGCCGCAATACCGAGACAGTCCTTCAAGGCAGCTCTTGCCTTTTCCGGTCCCACGGTCAGAACGACGATCTTTGTCTCCGGATTCTTGTCCTTGAGTCTCGCCGCCGCTTCGAGTGCGTACCCGTCATACGGGTTTAAGATGTCCGGCACTCCGTCCAGGATCATTTCATTGGTTTCCGGATTCTTTTTGATTGCTTCTACATCCGGAACCTGTTTTATGCATACCAAAATGTTCATCTCTTGCTCCTTTTCTCTATTTTATTTTTACAAAAAGTCAGCAAAGCTTCTGTTAATAGCTTATTCTTGGACCCTCAGTTTGTCCAATTGCAATTTTTAAGGTGCCTTCGAATATTTTATAGGAAAAATCAATGACTCTGTATTCTCTTCTCTTCAAATATTCAATACGATTTTTCCACTATTCTTTTAAAAGTACTCTCAAAAATGTTATAATAAGAAGAATAAACGAGATGGCTCGTAAGGAAGGAGCTAATAAGTAAAATGAATCTATCTCATCTTTATTACTTCAAGAAACTCGCCGAACTGCAGCACTACACGCAGGCAGCACAGGAGTTGTACATTACACAGCCCAGTCTCAGCGGTGCGATCTCTTTACTCGAGTCGGAGCTAGGCATCGCTCTTTTTGAAAAGAAGGGGCGGAACGTATATCTGACGAAATACGGACGCGAGTTCTACGGCTATGTCTGTGAGTCTTTGCAGACGCTCGAAAAGGGCATCGAAATTGCGAAGGATCACGCCGGATCGCTGAGCGGCGTTGTGGACATCGGCAGCATTTCGACCATACAGGGAGATTATCTTCCGCTGGTTTTGCGTTCCTTCCATGAGGATATAAATCCTCATGTGAACTTCAGCATCCATCAGGAGCAGACGAACGCGATCATCAGTGCAGTAGAGAGCGGCAAATGGGATGTCGGTTTTTGTTCCTATGTGAAGGGCAAGCCGGACCTGTTTTTTGTGCCGGTGCTCAGACAGTCACTCATTGCAGCAGTCCGGAAAAGCCATCCTCTGGCAAAAGAAAAGTCTGTCTACTTTTCACAACTCAAAGATTTCAATCTCATCTCCTACCATCTTGAACAGCCAATCGGCCAACAGGTCAACGCTCTACTGACTGAGCACGGGCTGGAGGCCAGCCAGCAGTACAGCAATGAAATCGATATCGCCGGAAGCACCCTTTTGTCAAATGATGTGGCGATCATGCTGCGCACGCCGGCCATCCGCGAATTTGATGACCTTGTCGTCATCCAGCTGCCGGAGGTACCGGATGATTTCCGCATCGTCCATATGGTCTTTCAGCGTCAGGGGTATAAGATCCACGCGGTGGAAAATTTTATTGACTATGTTGCGGCCTACTGGTCATACTCTCCGGAAAACCCCAGATCGCAGCAAGTGGATTGACCCACAGCGCATAAAACGAACTGACATTTTTCGTTACAGTATCGCGTGCCAACGCGGAAACAGGAATATTCATTACCCTTGCATTTTCCTATCATTCAATCACTTGAGCACGAAAAAGCCGAGAAGAGTGAAACTCTTCTCGGCTCTGTACTATCCATCTGATGACGACTTCTGACTTTAAAACTACAGAATGGATTTGCCAGGTCTGTCTTAATTGGACGGCTCTCAACATAAAGATGAATACCAAACTTTAAGGGAGGAACGTCCGGTGAAAACTGTATCTGCAAAAATCGGAGAGTGGTTCGGCGGCCATCGCCGCGAGACAACGGTGCTGCTGGCACTATGCGTGCTGATGAGTCTGCCGTGGTTTGTCGGCGGTGATAAGGCGGTTGGTGCGGCAGCCACGACACGCGAGCTGCCGATCTACAACGTAAAGCGCGACGACAAGTGCGTAAGTCTCACTTTTGACGCTGCTTGGGGCAATGAGGACACGCAGCAGCTCATTGATACGCTGAACAAGTACCATGTGAACGCGACATTCTTCGTGGTCGGCGCATGGGTCGATAAATACCCCGAATCCGTCAAGGCGCTGTCCGACGCGGGCAACGAGGTCATGAGTCACTCTAACGACCACGCGCACTTCAACAGTCTGTCAAGTGAAGAGATCATCGCAAACGTCACCACCGGCAACGAGAAAATTGAAAAGATCACGGGAAAAAAGCCAACGCTCTTCCGCTGTCCTTACGGTGAATATGACGACCATGTCATCAAAACCATCAAGGGCATGGGCATCACACCCATACAATGGAATGTGGACAGTCTCGACTGGAAAGGGATCGACGCAGATCAGATCACGAACAGAGTCATGAAAAACGTTGTGCCGGGATCGATCATCCTATTCCATAACGCCGCGAAGCACACGTCCGAGGCCCTGCCGGGCATCATCGAGCAGCTTCTCGCACAAGGCTATAAAATCGTTCCCGTCTCACAGCTTCTTTTGACGGGAGACTACGAAATCGACAACACCGGGATGCAATATGCGCCTTGACTTGACACGCACCGCTCTCTGTGATGCTGTGCGGAGAAAGCGGTAGCATTAAAAAAGAGCAGGCAAGGTAAGCCATTTCGAGCGCTTCTTTGCTGCTCCGCAAATATTTATATATCAAAGCGGCTGCCCTTAAAAACGAGCGGAAGTCCGGCGATCAGCCGGACTTCCGCTCGTTTTTAATTTATGGACTGGCAGCAAAAGATGCTTATAGGTGAAAGACCAGTTCCCGCTCCAGACTCTCCATGACTGCCGAAAACTGTTCCGCCGTGACCGGAAGGCCGCTCTCCGGGAGTGTGTAGCGCAAAAACAGCTCGCCGTCGGCTTGAAAAACGGTGCTCAGACGGTTTTCCGCGTTGAGCCGTGCCGGATCTCCGCCGTCGGGTACTCTGGCCGTGAAAGTAAGATCCAGCCGATCAAAGTTATCCTCTACCGGAACATAGGCGATCATCGGATTGGCGTCGCCAACGCTCACAAGGATATACGGGAGCTCCGCTAACATAAGTTCGCAGTTGCGGTCCTCGTCCCGCAAAAAGTCCATAAGCCGCATGAGCTTTGGGGTCAAAACTTCCAGTCCATCCCAGGCCTGCGTGGGCGCGAGCCGCTCCTCTGCGGCAGACGCATTGAGTTCGTCTGCAAGACTCCAGCACATTGCGCGGACGGTCTTTTTATCGACCTTGTCGAGCAGGTCTCCGGAGAGCTTTTCCACCAAACGCTGCGATGCCGGCGTGGCCGCCGTTACGCACATCTTTCCGTATTCGGAATATTTTTCGGCGGCGAGGAGTAGCGTTTGCGTGAGCAGAGAACTAAAGAGCCGGCTGTGTGACTTGTCCGTATAGGCAGAATTTAAATACAACTGTCCGTTTAGAGCGGTAACGATGATAAAGCAGCAGACATGATTGTCCTCATAGACGCCGGGCGAGAGATCAGCGATGATCTTTCCCTTTGCGTTCCATGGTGCAAGCTCCGCTGCAAATGTGCTCCCCGCCTGCCGTTGCATACTTGCCAGCACTTTCGGCGGCAGAGAAGACATGTCGAGAAGCCCCGCGGGTTGTGTCGTGCCGCTGAGCTTCGTGATCTCTTCGCTTTTGGGGATGTCTGAGAGCGCGAAAGTATAAATGCTGTTGCCGGACTCGACAAGATAGAAACCGCAGGCGGAGAAAAATGCTTCCACGGCGGTCTGCTCGTCCTTGTCAAGAAGAAACTCAACGTAGATCTTGTCTATGTCCCGCTCTGCGGCAAAGCGTTTGGCGGCGATCAGCAGCCGGGTACCCACACCGCTGCGGCGGCTGTTCTCCGCGACAAAAAGGGCTGTGATATCGCAATTGCCTGTTCCTATTTTCATCTCCAGCGCGCCGCAGGGCTCGCCGTAAAGCTCTGCGCCGAAAGCGGCATAGCGGCCGCCCGGCTGTGTATCGCGTCCGACATCGGGCAGGAAAGTTTCGAAAAGAGCGGCGTTTTCTCCCGTAACTGTCTTGATCTGAAGCGGGTCGCGCCGTTCTCTCAAAAAACGCGCATTTGCAGCATTCATAACATACACTCCTGTCTCAGTTGATGTAAATATGATTAAATCTTGCGATGAAGTCAGAAAGCTCTACGAGGAAAATGCCCTGATTATTGAATCGCATCTTTTCGGCGTGCAGCGCTTCGTCGCCGTCCTGTGTATAATATTGGCGGACTTCCTGTCCCCACGGGTTTCGTACTTTAATAAATTTGAAGTTCTTTCCGTTGATCTCCCGGATCTCCGTGCCGAGAATGGAGTAGGCGTGGGTCCCGACAAGGCCTGCTTCCCCGGTTTCTCCGTTTTTTCCGGTAGAGTCGGAATTCTTGAACTCCATCGTGCCGCCGGCAACGATCTTTCCGGCTTCCAGCGCGTCGTTTATTCTCTGGAATACCGCGTCCTGTGACTCAAGGTATTGTCCCGTGCGGGGTTTGAATAAGGTGTAGGCACGGCCTTGAAGGCGTGCCTGCGTTTTAAAATAATTCATGACATCCATAAAATAGGGCATTTTGTACAATTCAGATTTACTATCCTGTTCCTGTTTTATGAACGCGTCGATATGGGTGCACATCTCTTTTTCAAAATCGGAATAAGCGGAGGTATTGGCATGGCTGTTGAGATAATCGCCCAGCTTGACCTTGATTGTCGCGATTTCAAGGGTTTCTTTTAAATCCTCCTCGGTCCTTTCAGCACCATCCGCTGCCAGGGGTTTCTTTGTAATATGGTGGCTGAAAAGCTCGTTGCTCCCTCGCCCGGTGAGGAGTGCATCCTTTGCTTCGTTTTTGAATAGCTCACTTAATAGGAAGGGATAATTCCGAACTGTATCCTTTTGCCCGGCAATCTGCTGCACGTTGACTATCTCGCCTTTATATGTCTCACCGAGAAGGCACTCGATGAACTCGCTGGAAGTTCCGCTTTCGATTTGTTTGTAATGCGGCTGCCATTTTTGCAGTTTCCCTTGCTTGTCAAACAGCCACGGAAATGTAGCGACTGCGCTTTGGCGGATATCCTCCGGCGATTCCGCCCAAATCGCCGTAAGGCCTTCGTAAACATCCTCGATATCCGCGGAAACCGCCCTGCGCTGCTCCTGATTGTGTGTGAGGTGCATTCCGGAAGCCACATAAGCCCGCTCGATCATCTGCGCCCAAAGGCAGTTGCCCGCAAAGGCATCCGCTGCGCCGAGCACGCGGGGGATCTTCTTTTCCACGGTGACATAGACGGGGCTGAAACCGTTTCCGCCTTTCTCAAAAAACCGTACCGTCACCGTCCCGTCCTGATTGTCACGAATGCACTCTTTGATCTTTTCGGGATTTTGCGTAACGATGCTCGCAAGCCCTGCCAGAAGGTAGCAGTCGCCAAGCGCGCGCTGGGCAATGTCGTTGACGCAGGGCTCATGCGGAAACAGCGGCGCATTCTTCACGTCGCAGTCGATCGCCGCCGCGCCGGTCTTGATGGTCTGCCTTGTGGCGTCGATGACGCGTGCATCGGAAGGCGGCTTGGGCAGATAGCCGTTTTTCTGATCCTGAAAGAAGCCGAAGATCCGGTAAGCTTGATTTAAGTGCGCCTTTTCCTGTTCGGTAGCGGTTTCCTGCTCGATCTTGGGTATCATTTTTTCAACGTAGGCCTTGATCGCATCCAGAATTGCGTTGTACGCGTTTCCTTCGCTGTCGATAATGTAGCTGCTATCGATCGTACCGCTTGAAACGGCGGTTCTGTCGATTTGCGTGTAAGCGTCGACTTTGTCCAGAATGGCGCTGAAATCTGCGTCGTCCCCTGCGGCGGCCCGATAGTCTTTGGCAATACCGGCGAGCCGGGTCTTGATGTGCAGGCGCTGGAGATCAGATTTTGTTCTGGTCCTGTCCTCCTCCTTTAGCTTTGAAACGTATGTACCGCCGAATTTACGGGCCTCCTGCGGCGGCGCTCCATAGACGGGCTTTTCTGTCCTTGTCTCCTCACGCTGCTGCCACTGCTGCTGTTCTTCAAGCGTCTTGTTGATCTGAATGGGCTCTTCGAGTACTCTGAGTTCCATTT
>JBMNPV010000068.1:0-9311 GCA_050943775.1 Oscillospiraceae bacterium | reverse complement strand
ATAGGTGGTACCGGCGGTGAAGAGACCGCGCTGGTCCCACTGCGTAATGTTGGCGAGCGGCGTCCATGTATAGTCGGCAAGCTGGTGCGCACGTTTGACGATATTCTGCTGGCCCTTCGAAACCGATGGCACGGCAGAAGTTCCCGTTTCCTTATCAAGAAGGGATACGTCGTCTGTTGTGAGTCCGGTCTGTCGAAGCAGCGCTGCGAAATCGAGCATCAGCTCGTTGTTGTCGTTCCACTCGCTGATCGTATTGTCGTCGTCCTGGCCGATCGCGGTCGAGAGTGAAACGGTTCCGTGAATGGCAAAGGGACGCAGATCTGTGCTCCGGTCAAAGGCATTGAAAAGGTCCGAAAGCAGGACCATGTAGTTCTGATTCTCGATCTCAAGCGCGAGATAGCCGCTGTCCGTATAGCAGGAGGACAATCCGGAAAGAAGTTGCGTTTCCCCAGCCCAGAGCGTATAGTTTCGCGCTTCCCCCGTCAGAAAGAGATTTCCATAAGCGGTCGGGATCAGGCCGATCACATTTGCGGGCGCGGCAAGCCTTTCGGGGCTGTCTGACCCATCGGCAAGGCTCCATGCGCCGCCGGACATGGTGAACAGAAAGCCGCCGTCCATGGCGTAAAGTTCGTCAATACTGCCGCCGGCCTCAAAGACAAGCTCGCGCTCCCCGCCGTTCTGCGGGATACGTCGAAGCTGGTTGCCGACCGTATAGTATATGTATCCTTCCCGAAGATTGAGGTTGCGCGCAGGATCGGCGCTCAGCGCCGTGACCGTTTCTCCGCGCTGAACAAAGATGCCGTTCTGCACAAAGTAGAGGGCATCCCCGTCGCGCAGCATTATGCCGCCGTTTCGAATGTTGAGGTCGCTGTTTCCCACCGACCATCCGGCCGCGGGTTCGGCGGCAAAGCCGCTCACCGGCAAGAGAGTCAGACAGAAAATCAGAGTCAGTATCATGCTCGTGGTTCTGCGAAGCATACTTCACCTCCGTGAAAGCGCTTATCGGTTTCGATAAAAAAGTAGTTATGTCTACATAAGTTCCATCATTGTACCATGCAATGCGCTTGTTTTCAATAGCGCCCACGTTACATTTGTGCAACATGTCCGCCATAAAGCGAAGAAAACCGCCGCAGTCTCAAGGGGCTGCGGCGGTCTTTTTTTGTTGGATCCGACTCGTGATCGTATTTCAGCAGGCTGCTTTAGAGAACGCGGACGCGGATAACATCCCCCATCGCCGCGATCGCGTCTGCTATGCCGGCACTGACAGGTGTATCGGTGTCAATGATCGTGTAAGCCACTTCTCCGCGCGCCGCGTTGACCATGTGGGCAACATTGATGTTCTCTCCACCGATCAGATCGAGGAAACTGTTGAGCATGCGCGGAACGTTTTTGTGGATGACGCAGACGCGGGACTCGCCCATGCGCTCGAGCGTAACGGCAGGCAAGTTGACGGAATTTTTGATATTGCCGTTGAGAAGATAGTCCGCAGCCTCCTGCGCCGCCATGATCGCGCACTTCTCCTCGCTCTCGGGTGTGGAGGCGCCGAGATGGGGCATCGGGATCGTGTTCGGCGCATTGGCGGTGACCGCATTGGGGAAGTCTGTAACGTAACGGGCGACCTTGGTGGAATCGATCGCCTCCAAAAGCGCCTCATCGTCCACAAGCTCAGCGCGCGCAAGGTTGATGATGCGCACGCCGTCCTTCATTTTCGCGAAGGCCTCCCGATTGATCATGTGGTGTGTATCCTTCATGTAGGGAACATGGAGCGTGATGTAATCGCAGTTCTGATAGATCGTGTCGATGTCCGTCGCGTGCTTGACCTGAGAGGAGAGCCGCCACGCTGCGTCGACCGAGAGATAGGGGTCGTAGCCATAGACCTTCATGCCGAGGTCAAGGGCGGTGTTGGCAATTTTCGCGCCGATTGCGCCAAGGCCGACAACACCAAGCGTCTTTCCCGCAATTTCGGGTCCGATGAAGCTAGACTTGCCCTTTTCGACCATTTTGGGGATCTCGGCACCGTTTTCCTTGATGCTGTGGACCCATTCGATGCCACCGACAACGTCGCGGGATGCCATCAAAAGCGCACAGATGACAAGTTCCTTGACGGCCTCGGCATTCGCGCCCGGGGTGTTGAAAACAGCGATGCCCTGCTGCGTGCAGACATCGATGGGGATGTTGTTCGTACCGGCGCCGGCGCGGGCAATGCACAGAAGGCTCTTCGGCAGTTCCATGGATTTCATGTCCGCGCTGCGGACCATGATCGCGTCCGGGTCCGCAGCTTCATTGTTGACCAGAATGCCGTTGTCCGTGACGACATCAAGTCCCGCCTGCGCGATTTTATTTAATGTTTTGAGCTTATACACGGTTATTCACCTCAAATTCCTTCATATAGGCAACGAGCTTTTCGACGCCCTCGATGGGCATGGCGTTGTAGATGGAGGCGCGCATTCCGCCGACCTTGCGATGGCCCTTGACATTCAGGAAACCATGCTCTGCCGCGCCCTTGCAGAAAGCCGCGTCCATCTCCTCGTCTCCGGTGCGGAAAGTAACATTCATGTCGCTGCGGCTGCCGGGTTCGGCGCAGGCCTTGAAGAGCTTGCTCTCGTCGAGGTAATCGTAGAGGATCGCCGCCTTTTTGCGCTTGATCTGCTCCATGCCCTTGACGCCGCCCTGCTTTTCAAGCCAGTCGAGCATAAGGCCGAGCATATAGATGTTCCAGCACGGAGGCGTGTTATACATCGAGTCTTTTTCGATCATGGTCTGGTAGTTCATCATCAGTGGGGTGCAGGACATCTCGTGGCCCGCAAGATCCTTGCGGATGATGACGACTGTGAGGCCGGCCGGGGCCATGTTCTTCTGCGCGCCGGCAAAAATGATGCCATATTTCGATACATCGACCGGCTTCGAGAGGATATCGGAGGACATATCGCAGACGAGGGGGACATCGCCCGTTTCGGGGACATAGTTCCACTCGGTGCCGTAGATCGTGTTGTTTGAGCAGTAATAGAAGTAGTTCGCATCCGGGCTGAGGTCGAGCTGGGACTGCTGCGGGATGTAGGTATGGTTTTTATCTTCAGAAGAAGCGGCGATATGTACGTCGCAGTATTTCTTCGCTTCTTTCATCGCAATGGTGGAAAAATTGCCTGTGACGGCATAGTCCGCCTTGCCCTTACCAAGCTCGGGGATGAGGTTCATCGGGACCATGGAAAACTGCGAGGATGCACCGCCCTGAAGGAAAAGGATCTCATGCGTATCGGGAACGGAGAGCGCGGCCTTTGCCTTGGCCTTGACGCTCTCAAAAATTCCAAGGTAGACCTTACTTCGGTGACTCATCTCCATCACAGACATACCGCTGCCGCCATAGTTGAGGATGTCGCGGCCGGCAATCTCAAGGACCTCGGTGGGTAATACGGAAGGGCCTGCGGAAAAATTGAAAGTGTCTTCTCGATTCATCGAAATACCTCCTGCTGTTTTCACTGATCCTATTCGTTAGAATAATGTCAATGTTTATACAACGATTATATGCCATTTAGCATGTTAAAGTCAAACGATTTTACCCACAAGCATTTTGTCTATTATGCCAGTAATTTTGACGTTTTCTACAAGTTTACGCAGGTGTCCCTTGTGCACGCACACCTGCGTATAGTTCGATGCGTGGCCGATGGACAGGTCCTCTTCTTCCCGCTCAAACAAAACGGACAGCGTTTTTCCGACACAGCTCTCCAGATAGGCTGTCTCTGTCTCGTCTGCAACTGTCTGCGCCTCGGCTGCACGGCGTGCCTTGACGGCATTCGGCAGGTGGCCGGACATTTCAGCGGCCTTTGTGCCGGGGCGCTTGGAGTACGGAAAGACATGGACCGCCGAAAAGCCGCATTTGCGGATAAAGTCGAGTGACGCGGCATGGTCTTGCTCTGTTTCACCCGGAAAACCGACGATGAGATCGCAGGTGAGGCCGCAGTCCGGGAATGTCTCACGCAGGAGTGTGACAGACTCGAAAAAGCGGGCCGTATCGTATTTGCGGTTCATGGCTTTGAGCGTACGGTCGCAGCCCGATTGCAGCGAGAGGTGGAAATGGTCGCAGACCTTGCCGGTGGCCTTGACACGCGCGCAGAACTCCGGCGTCACTACCGTCGGCTCGAGCGAGCCGAGACGGATGCGCATATCGCCCGACGCTCCGGCGATGGCCTCGATGGCATCCGCGAGTGTGCAGGGCGGTTCAAGGTCTTTTCCGTAGGACGCGATCTCGATGCCGGTGACAACGAGCTCGCGGAAACCCTGCTCCGCCAGCTCGGATGCCTGCGCCGCACAGCGCTCCTGCGGCAGCGAGCGCACCCGTCCGCGTGCGTAGGGAATGACGCAGTAGGTGCAGAAGTTGACGCAGCCGTCCTCGATCTTGAGCATAGCGCGCGTACGCCCGTCGACCGCACCGCCGGGCAGTTCCTCCATCACGCGGCGTGCGAAGGGGTCATCTGTATATTCGGCGGTCTTGTTCTCGTTTAATGCCGCAAGAATATCGTCGGCAAATTTTTTCTTGTCGCCGCTGCCGTGGACGACCGAGACGCCAAGCGCGGAAACCTCCTCCGGAGAGATCTGCGCGTAGCAGCCGCAGACGGCCACGACCGCGCCGGGGTTTTCGCCTTCGATGCGCCGGATGGCCTGACGGGACTTGCGTCCGCTCTCGGCGGTCACGGCGCAGGTGTTGACGATGACGACGTCCGCCGCCTCGCTCTCCCCTGCCGGACACAGGCCGCGCTGCTGGAGCATCGTCTCCAGCGCCTGCGTTTCAAACTGGTTTACCTTGCAGCCAAGGGTCTGGATTTTGTATTTCATGTGTTCACCTTGTAATTCGTCTCTTTCGGAGATATAATTTATATTTATGAGAAAAAGCCGGCGAAATCGGCCTGAACAATGCGGAGGAACTATGACAGCGTATTTGGATAACGCGGCAACCACGCAGGTCTGCCCGGAGGCGGCGGCAGCCGCGATGAAAATGATGACGGAAGTCTACGGCAACCCCAGCTCCACCCACACGATGGGGCGCGAGGCGAAAGCCGTTTTGGAGGCTTCGCGCGCAAGCGTCGCCAGAGCGCTCGGCGGCAAAGCGGAGGAAGTTTTCTTTACTTCCTGCGGCTCGGAGAGCGACAACTGGGCCTTGCGAAGCAGCGCGGAACTCCTGCACCGCAAAGGAAAGCACATCATTTCGTCAACGGTCGAGCACAGCGCCGTTTTAAAGTCGCTCGATATTCTCGAAAAGCAGGGCTACACGGTCACGCGCCTGCATCCGGAAGCGGACGGCAGCATTTCGCCCGACGCGGTGAAAAACGCTCTGCGCGAGGACACGATCCTCGTTTCGCTCATGCTCGTTAACAACGAGACGGGCGCCGTAACGGATATTCCCGCGATCGCAAAGCTGCTGAAAGCCAGCGGCAGTCCGGCGCTGCTGCACACTGACGCGGTGCAGGGCTTTTTGAAGATCCCGTTTTCAGTCAAAACGCTCGGGGCGGACATGGTATCCGTCAGCGGACACAAGATCCACGCGCCGAAAGGGATCGGCGCACTGTGGGTCAAAGGGGGCGTCAAGACCATCCGGCTGGCGCCGCTCATTGCGGGCGGCCTGCAGGAGGGCGGTCGCCGCGCCGGAACCGAGGCGCTGCCAAACATCGCGGCTTTTGCCGCCGCGTGCGACGCCGGAAAAACCGCGTTTGCCGAGAGCTATGCGCACGAAAAGGCGCTCCGCGCGCTCGCTGTGTCCCGGCTCACGGCCGAAAATGAGGGGCTGCGCGTTCTCTCCCCCGACGATGCCGCGCCGGGCATCCTGAGCATCTCTCTGCCGGGTTACCGGAGCGAGACGCTGATGAACGCGCTTGAGGTCAGCGGGATTTTCGTCTCGAAGAGTTCGGCCTGCAAAAAAGGCCATCGGAGCTACGTTCTGGAGGAGCTCGGCCTCCCCGCCGACGTCATCGACGGCACGATCCGCATAAGCTTTTCGCGCTTCACGACGGAGGATGAAGTCAACTGGTTCTGCGACGAGCTCTGCCGCGTCCGCAAAAGCGTCTATACAAAGCTGCATTAACTGATATAGTACCGCAACACCGCAGTGCGCGTCAATAAAAAACGGCTGCCGTATTTCTGCGGCAGCCGTTTTTGGATCTGTTTTGCTCAGCAATATTTTTTGATGTTTTCGCCGATCTCGTCGGGGTCAAGGGTTGCCGTGATCGTGAAGTCAATGTTCTCCCGTTCACCAAAGGCGTTGAGCTCATCGAGGAGCTGCGCAATGCTGTCAAGGTCAGGAGCTTTAAACATTTTCATAAGGCCGTCAATAAAGATGTGAGAGATGTCATAATTCGCCGCATGCAGGCCGCTGATAAAGCCGCGGAAAAAATCGGGCGAACCAAATTCGTAATCCGTGATATGAATAAGGCGAACTGTATATGGGATATCGTAAGTGAGGTTTCTTTCCTTCTCGAGACAGATAACGCTGCCGGTCTCTTCTTCGACTGCCTTCTTGACTTGCTCGACCAATGCTTTGGTTTTGCCGGTACCCTTGAGGCCGACGATCAGCTTAACCATGGTAACCACTCTCCTTAAATATATTAAAACGTCATACATGTACGATTGGTGTTTTCGCGGTAGCTTTGCTGTGCTTTTATCTTAGCATAGTTTCTAAAGAACTGCAATGGTAAGTTTCCGACGAAGTACGGGTGTGAATTTCGTTAATCATCTTGAAAATAATGCTGAACCCGAACAAAATCCTAAAAAAAGTGTCCGATATTAGGAGACAGGTCCGTGAGCCGATCCCGGCAGCTTGGCAGGCTGCATGCTGCCGACGGAGATGGTCTGGCGTACGCTGCATCGACTGTTTCACGCCGGAAAACGGCCCTACAGTCAAGCGTCCCCGTGCTGCGCTGCGGCGGCACGGGGACGCTTTCTGTTTTTTATTCCTTTCCGAGAAGCCGGAACATGTTACTCTTATATGCCTCGACGCCCGGTTGGTTGAAGGGGTTCACGCCGGAGATATAGGCAGAGAGCGCACAGCTCATTTCGAAGAAGCAGACAAGGGCCGCAAATCCCGCCTCGTCCCGCTTCGGAACGGAGACAGAGATGTTCGGCACATCACCTTTGATGTGTGCCGCCGCAACGGCCTGCGAAACCGTTTTCGCCACATCGCCAAAGTCACGGCCCGCAAGATAGTTGAGTTTGTCGCGGTCACCCAGCTCAAAGGGAACTTTGAGCGTTTCGTTCGGCTCGTCGAAGGAGACGACCGTCTCCATCAGACGCCGCGGGCCGTCCTGAATATACTGACCCATCGAGTGGAGATCCGCATTATATTCCACAGAGGCCGGGAAAATTCCGACGCCGTTTTTGCCCTCGCTTTCACCGAAGAGCTGCTTCCACCACTCCGCCATGAAACGGAACGACGGCTCATAGCACGCGAGGATCTCGACCGTGCGGCCGTTCTGGTAGAGATGCTGACGCGTGCCGGCGTATTGCCACGCGGGGTTTTCGATGCTGCGCAGGTCAAGATCGTGCAGCTCCTGCTCGGCGCACTTCAAGACGGTCTCAATATCGATCCCGGCCACAGCCATCGGCAGCAGGCCGACCGGAGACAAGACGGAAAAGCGCCCACCGACGTCGTCCGGCACCACAAAGCGCTCCCAGCCCTCTGCCACAGCCATATCGTGCAAAACGCCCCGGTTCGCATCCGTCGTTGCAATGATGCGCTTTTTGGCGTCCTTGCCATATTTCTTTTCGAGCAGTCCTTTGAACACGCGGAAGGCAAGCGCCGGTTCCAGCGTTCCACCGGACTTTGAGACGATGTTTACGGAAAAGTCCCGGTCCCCGATCAGGGCGATCGTCTCGTTGATCGCGGCGGCGGAAAGGCCGTTGCCCATAAAGAAGATGTCCGGCGTGTCCTTTGGAATGAGATTGTAGTTGGGCGAGCGCAAAAGCTCGATCGCGGCGCGGGCGCCGAGATAGGAGCCGCCGATGCCTATGACGATCAGTGCCTGGCTGTTCCCGCGTATCTTCGCGGCACAGGACTGGAGCTGCTTTAGCTCCCCCTTGAGGACTCGCGTGGGCAAATCGAGCCAGCCCGTAAACTCCGCACCCTCGCCGGTGCGTTCAAAGAGCATTCGGTGTGCGTCTGATATTCTGGAGATGTCCGGTCCGACAGGGCCAAAAAAGTCCCGTGCACCCGTAAGATCGACCTTGACCATAGAAAGGGCCTCTTTTCTTTTCGCGGTACAAGCGCGGAAAATGTTTCCTTAGTATAATGTTTATTTTACAACAGTTACACCGGAATTACAAGTCATATCTGCGTTATGTGGGATACCACCACCCTCATTTGGCGTTTTTGGGGCCACAGGTGGTGCTCTTAGCCCGCAAAAAGCCGCGAAAGCGCTCTGCCGTACATTTTGAGTACGGTCAGCTTTGCAACGCCGCCGCTTGCAAGCAGCGGCACACGCGCAAGCTCCGTTCCATCGGACCGGACAATGAGCTCGCCGAGTTTCTGGCCCTCCTCGACCGGCGCCGGCACGCTCTGCGGCAGCGAAAACTCGTATTGGACGTCACCGAGCTTATTCTTTTCGATCAGGAGTTTTTCATCGCCGCTGTATTCCGGCTGTACGCTGTCCGTTTCGCCGAGCTCGACCCGCACAGGCGGCACGGCGTCCGGACTGCGCAGCGAGCAGAGCGCAAAATTCGCGAACGCCCAGTTGAGCAGCGTCTTCGCGCTTTCAAAGCGCTCGGTCGATGTCGCCCCGTGCAGGACGACCGCAATGTACTCAACGCCGTCACGTTCTGCCGTCGCCGAGAGACAGTACATGGCCTTTTTCGTAAAGCCCGTTTTGAGTCCCGTCGTTCCCTTGTAGAAGCGGACGAGCTTATTTGTGTTCACAAGTTGATTTTTCCCATCCCGCAGCGTATCCATCCAGATGGTCGAGTATTTTTTGATGCGGTCATAGGAGATGAGTTTCCGGGACATCAGTGCAATGTCATAGGCCGAAGTATAATGGTTTGGGTCCTCCGTCAGACCGGTGCAGTCGACGAAGTGTGTGTCTTTCATGCCCAGCTCCGCAGCCCGTTTGTTCATGCGGGCAACAAACGCCTCCTCCGAACCCGCGATGTGCTCGCCAAGGGCAACCGCGCAGTCATTTGCCGAAACGATTGCCACTGCCTTGAGCACCTCCCCGACCGTCAGAGTCTCCCCCTCCTTGAGCCAGATCTGGCTGCCGCCCATCGACGAGGCGTGCGACGAACCCGTAACCGTATCGTCCTCCGAGAGACGGCCCGCTTCGATCTCCTCAACGGTC
>JBMNPV010000067.1:0-9344 GCA_050943775.1 Oscillospiraceae bacterium | reverse complement strand
CTCGCTGCGGTTGTCCGCGAGGAAACGGGCGCTAAGCGCCTGAATGGCAAAGCTCATGTCCATGATCTCCGCCGGGTGCCCGTCGCCGGAGGCGAGATTGACGAGGCGGCCTTCGGCGAGAACGAAAACCGTCCGTCCGTTTTTGAGCCGGAAGCCTTCGATGTTCTGCCGCGCCTCATAGCGCTCGGTTGCAAGCTCGGCAAGCTCCGGAAGATTGATCTCCACATCGAAGTGGCCAGCGTTGCAGAGGATCGCGCCGTCCTTCATCTTCGCAAAGTGGCTCTTGCGGATAACGTCCTTGCAGCCGGTAACGGTGACAAAGATATCACCGAGTGCGGCGGCCTCTGCCATTGGCATGACGTCAAAGCCGTCCATGACCGCTTCGATTGCCTTGATGGGGTCGACCTCCGTGACAATGACGCGCGCGCCGAGCCCCTTCGCGCGCATTGCGGTACCCTTGCCGCACCAGCCATAGCCCGCAACAACGACAACCTTCCCCGCAACGATGAGGTTCGTCGTGCGGTCAATGCCGTCCCAGACGGACTGGCCCGTGCCGTAACGGTTGTCGAACAGGTGCTTGCAGTCGGCGTCGTTGACCGTCACCATCGGGAATCTGAGCTTGCCCGCATGGTTCATCGCATGCAGACGGAGGATGCCGGTCGTTGTCTCCTCGCAGCCGCCGATGATCTGCGGAATAAGCTGCGGGTATTCGGTATGGATCAAGTGGACGAGATCGCCGCCGTCGTCGATGAGGATATTCGGTCCGGCCTCGACGACCTCGCGCTGGTGGCGCATGTAGTCCGCCATCGTTTCACCGTGCACCGCGTGAACGTCCATTCCGCCGGCGGCGAGGGCCGCCGCAACGTCATCCTGCGTAGAGAGCGGGTTTGAACCCGTCACGTGCATCTCCGCGCCGCCGAGTTCCAGCACGCGGCAGAGATAGGCTGTCTTTGCCTCGAGGTGGACGGAGAGCGTGACTTTCAGCCCCGCAAGCGGTTTTTCGCGTTCAAAGTCGGCGGCGATGCCGCTGAGCACAGGCATATTGCGGGAAACCCACGCAATTTTCTTCTCGCCAGAGGGTGCAAGGGAAATGTCTCTGATATCGCTCATACGTTTTCTTCCTTTCCGGTCAGCCGTTCATCGAGCTTTCCAATCTCATATTTTACGCGTTCGGCGTCTATCGTTTTGAATTCTCCGTGCTCAAGCAGAATGTTTCCGTTTACGAGCACCGTATCGGCGCGCAGTCCGGCGCTCGAATAGCACAGCGCCGCCTTCGGGTCACCGACCGGGAAAAAGCCAATGCTGTCCATCGGAAACAGCGCGAGGTCAGCTCGCATACCGGCCTTAATTTCCCCCGTTTTGCCGCCGAGTCCAAGTGCCTTCGAGCCGTTTTTTGTCGCCATGTCAAAGACCGCATAGGCGGAAACGGCGGTCGCGTCCCGGTGCGTGCCCTTGTGGATAAGGCTCACAAGCTCCATCTCGCGGAGCATGCTCAAGCTGTTATTCGAAGCCGCGCTGTCCGTTCCGAGGCAGACGTTGATGCCGTGCGCAAGCATGGCCGGAACATCGGCAAATCCGTTTCCGAGCTTCATGTTGGACGCGGCGTTATGCACAACCGAGCAGCCGCGGGAAGCGAGCAGGGCCATGTCGCTCTCACTGAGCTGAACGCAGTGGGCGCAGACGGTGTTCTCTCGCAAAATGCCGCAGCGGCCATAGAATTCCGCCGGGGTGCAGCCGTATCTTTCGCGGATGGTCTTTTGCTCGTCTTCGCTCTCCGACAGATGGGTGTGGATGCCGACGCCCAGCTCCTCCGCGAGCGCGGCGGTCTCTTTTAAGTACGCCTCGTCACAGGTGTAAGGCGCGTGGGGGCCAACCATGAAGCTCAGCAGCTCCTCGCCCCGGAAGCGTGCAATGTCCTCACGCATTTCGCGGATGCGGCGCGCGCCGCCCTCCGTGTCCTCTGCCCCGCCGGTAAGTCCCCGGGAGAGGACCGCGCGCATGCCGCTGTCGAGCGTTGCGCGTCCGAAGGCCTCCGGGAACATGTGCATATCGAGAAAGCAGGTCGTGCCGCTCAAAAGCAATTCCATGATCGCGAGCTGTACGGAGTAATACGCCTCGGCGGGGGTGAGCGTGTCCTCCATCGGCATCACGTTTTTGAAAAGCCAGTCCGTGAACGGCAGATCGTCCGCACGGTTCCGAAGCGCGGTCATGTGGTTGTGCGTGTGCGCATTTACAAAGCCCGGCGTGAGAAGCTGCCCCCGCGCGTCGATCGTCCTGTCCGCTTTAAAGTCCGCCGGCGCTGTGCCGACCGCGACGATGCTCCCGTCCGAAATCGCGACGGCGCAGTTTTTATCGTATCCGTCCGGTAAAATCGCACAGGCATTTTTGATAAGAATCTTCAAAATTCGACCTCCTTCGGCTCGATTCGTGCTCTAAGTGTCTGTATTCTAACATTTCCACGGAAATAATACAAGCGGAATCAGCCCTGCCAGACGACGGAATACGCGTGTTTTCGCCGCCGCGGCAGCATATACTGCTCCTTGGAAACAGCCTGTCCCAAAAAACGGGCGGGCGCCCCGGCAGTGTCCCGCCGAAGCGCCCGAATTTTTAAACATGGCAAAGGTGCATTGCCAGCCACGCGATCCCGGTCGCGGCCGCGCCCGCCGCAGCGAAGAGCGGTGCGGGCAGGCGCTCGAAAACGCTTCCCCGCGGTTTTCCGCCGCGCTTTTTTACATAGTCGTTGGCCGCCTGCCGGGCCTGTCGCATCACGCAGGCGCTGTCTGCCCCACGAGCCTGCAGCACATCTTCGCGGATGACGAAAATTGCTTCCTCAAAGTATTTGTCCGGTTCTTTTACGACGATAACTCTGTGCGATACGCCCTTGACCACATCGCTTCCCCCCTGTGAGTCCATTTGCTTCCAGTCTAACCGTTTGGGGGAATGTTTATGCAGCCAGATGTGCAGGATTTTCCGCTTCCAACGGGTTTTTCTTCCGCTTGCTTCCGCGCCGCGCATCGCTCAGATCCTCTCATCCACGCGTACCGCGAGGACCGTCATATCGTCCTCGCAGCCAAACTGCCGGACAGCCGCTTTGAGTGTTTCGCGGGCAAGCGTTTTGGTGTCGCTGCCGTCGCTGTTGAGAAGCATTTCCCGCAGCCACGCGTCCTTCTGCTCGGCAGTGACGCCGTCGCTCGCAATGAGGGCAACGTTTCCGGGCTTTAAGCGCATTCGGACAATATCCGGCGCGCTCCCCTCGCCCGCGCAGACGCCAGCCGCGAGACTCTCGCCGCGCACGCGGCGGATGGTCTTGCCGCTGCGAACGAAACTCGGCGCGGCACCGTATTTGTAAAAGCAGGTTTCACCCGTGAAGAGATCGATGCACATGAGGTCGATCGTCGAATAGCCCCACTCCTCGCCGTTTTTCAAAAGCAGCACGGAATTTAACATTTTCATTGCGACCGCGGGGTCCACTCCGGCGCGCAGGAAAGCCTCGAGCGTTCGGACTGCGCTGATGCTTTCCTTGGCAGCGTCCTCCCCGCTGCCCATGCCGTCGGCAAGAATAACACACAGCACCCCTTCATCCGTCTTGAAGTAGGTCCCGCGGTCGCCGCTTGTTGCCTCTCCCTTTTTCTTCATTCCCGCAATCCCCACATTCGCCACCAGCGGTTCGGCTTCGAGCAGAACGAGCCTGCGGTCGGAAACACCGTCGTCCGTCGGCGGCAGGCACAGCCGCTTTCCGACCACGCCCGAAAGGATCTCAAGATAATTTCCCTGCCGCAGCAGTGGTCCGAGGCGGCCGCTTTCGATGACCGCGTGAAGCCTTCCCCTGCTGTCGCGGAAGACCGAAACGTCCGCCTCAATGTCCATGGCACGAAGAAAACGCTTGAGCCGCCGCTCCGCGAGCGGGTCCGCGCCCTGCGCGTTCGCAAGTTCCTTCGATACACCGCCGATGATGTCTGCAAGCTCTTTATACTGGCCATAGGCCGCAATACGGTTTTCGTTGAGACGGCTGCGGAACTGGCGGCGGTACATGAGACTGCGAAGCTCCGCGTTCACGGCGTTGATAAAGGCGTAGTGCTGCGGGCAGCGCTCCGTGAAGCGCTCGGCAAGATCGTCTTTTGTGAGGCGGCCGCGCTTCATCATCATCGGCGTAGCATCGTTCATGATCGAGAGCGTGTCCATAAAGTCCTTCTGCCAGCACAGCTCTTTTTTCTTGCATCCAACACAGACCGTCGCCGCCGCCCGGTCAAAGATCGTGGCAACATCGTTGTCGTTCTGCGGTCCCGTGAGATTTTTAAAGACCGTGCCGTATAGCTCCTCAAAGGCGGCTCCGATGCGCTCGGCCCGGTTCGCGGCATAGTAGCGCAGACCCGACTCTCCGGTTGAAGGCGCGGGCAGGCGCGCCAGCCCACCGACATATTCGAGGATGCTGTCCGGCAGCATTGCAAAAATGACCGTCGCGGAAAAGACTTCATACATCAGTTCAACACGAAGCCCCTGCCCATAGGTCCAGAGCACCGAGACAGCGTTCGCGAGCACATAGCTCACAAGGAAAAGAAGCCGGCCGTTTTTGGAAAACGCGCCGGAAACGAGCCCCGCAAAGCCGTAGGCCATCGTGAAAAAGACCTCGCCACCGGCCGCCATGTCCATCGCAAGCCCAAGCGCGACGCCGGAGGCGCAGCCCGGCAGCATACCGCCCTTGAATGCCGCCGTCAAAACAATGAGCACGGCCAGCAGCCGTCCGATCGAGACAACATCCAGCAACATGAGCGGCGACACCGCCATCAGCAAACAGGAGCAGAGGAAAACCAAGCCGATCGTCTGCCGCTTTTCACCGGCCACCGTCCCCGTCGACTCGCGCGGCGCAAGCGCAATGCCGAAAAACCATGTCGCCGCGCCCGCAAGCGTCAGCTCCATGAAAACGCTGACTGTCGCCGGGAAACGGTCGAGAAATTCATATGTATTGAGAAACGCCGTGATGAGCGCCACACCCGAAACAACGACCGGCCGGAACCACTGCTTTGTGAGCAGATTTGTCTCCCGAAAAACGAACAGGACTGTGAAGATCAGCATTGCGGCGGCAACATAGCGGATGCCCCAGTCAAAGCCGCCGAAGAGAACACAGCCCGCGCTCGCACCCAAAAGACAGCAAACACCGCTCGCGTCCGGCTCCGCGCAGCCCACCGCCGCAAGCGCAAACGGGGCGAGGTTCGACATGACGCGTGCGTTTGAAAGCGCAAAGCCCATTACAAAGTTCAGCACATATTTCAGCGCCTGTTTTTCCTTTTCTCTGTCGCGGAGACGCAGCAAACGCAGCAACGCGCCGCCCCGCTCCTCGAGTCTTTCTCTGACTGCCATAAACGACCCTCCAAATGAACGGACAAGCTGTCCGTAAGTGTTGACATAAGTATAGTTTATGTCAAATATTTTTTCGGTCGTTTCGTGCTGTAAAATTGCGGAATATTGGGGTCGGAAATGGGCGGAAATAGCGCAAAAAAATCTGCCGGCACGCTCTAAACGCGCGTCGGCAGATTTTTTTAGAAGTCCCGCTTACTTTTCCGTTTTTTCTTCTTCGACAAGGCGCTCTCCAAGCTTGTAAACGTCGCCCGCACCGACGGTGAGGATGATGTCGCCGGGCGCGGCGGTGAAGCGCAGACTCTTTTCGAGCTCCTCAAAGCTCGGCAGATAGATCGCGTTCGGAATTTCTTTGGCGAGATCAGCCGACGAAATACCGAGCGTGTTTTTTTCACGTGCGGCATAGATCTCCGCAAGATAGGTGAGGTCCGGCCGCTTGAGCTGTTCCACAAAATCGGGGAACAGCGCCTTTGTACGCGAATAGGTGTGCGGCTGGAAAACAACGATAACGCGCTTGTAGCCAAGAGGCTGCACCGCGTCGAGCAGAGCCTTTAGCTCGCCGGGGTGGTGGGCATAGTCGTCGTAGACGTCCGCACCGTTGAATTTTCCCTTGAACTCAAAGCGGCGGCCAGCACCTGTGAAGCCCGCAAGCCCGTAGCTCACGGCGGTGGGGGCGATGCCAAGGCAGATCGCGGCGGCGGTGGCAGCCAGAGCGTTTTTGATGTTGTGCAGGCCCGGCACGCGCAGGGAAACGTGCGTGAAAAGCTCCCCCCGGTACACGATGTCAAACTCGGTCTGCGCCCCCTTCGGGACGATGTTCTCCGGGTAGACGTCCGCCTCGTCCGTGAGACCAAAGGTAAAAATTTTGCGATTTAGTGGTCTGAGCGCGTCCATCGTGTTCGCGTCGTCCCGATTGGCGACGATATGGCCGTTTTCCGGCACTCTTGCGGCGAACTCGCGGAAAGAGTGCTTGACATCTTCAAGGTCCTTGAAAAAGTCGAGATGGTCCGCTTCGATGTTCAAAATGACCGCGATGGTCGGGGAGAAGGACAAAAACGAGTTATAATACTCGCAGGATTCCATGACAATGGTGTCGCCCTTGCCGACACGGTGGCCGGCGTTGAGCAACGGAAGCGTTCCGCCGATCATCACGGTCGGGTCGCGCTGCGCCGCCATAAGAATGTGGGTGGACATGGAGGTCGTGGTCGTCTTGCCGTGTGTCCCCGCGATGCACAGGGCGTTTTCATATTTTTTCATAATGGCGCCCCAGGCCTGTGCGCGCTCAAAAACAGGGATGCCGCGCGCATGTGCCGCGACGATCTCCGGGTTTTCGTCGTGCACCGCCGCCGTGCGGACGACAAAGTCCGTGCCGGGGTCAAGGTTATCGGCACTGTGGCCGATGCAGACTTCTATCCCGAGGGAGCGCAGATGCTCCGTTTTTTCGCTCTCGTTCATATCGGAACCGCGGATGTCGAGGCCCGCGCCCTTGAGGACCTCCGCAAGCGGCGACATGGAAACGCCGCCGATGCCGATGAGATGGCCCTTCATGCCGGGAGCAAGATAGCTATCAAAACCTGTCATTCAAGTATCCTTTCAGCGCGCCGTGCTTGTATCAAAAGGAGATGTGTATTATAATGTCAGCGCGCACCGGCGAACAGATTGGCCGTCCGCCGGGAAGGAAAGCTCCGCTTTCCAATCCGCGTTATTATAATACATCTAAAAGGAGAAAACAAGTAAAAATCTCCCTACGTTTTATGCCCGTTTTCAGCGGAATCATGCATTCATAGGAAAGGAGGTCCCGCTGTGCCGCCAAAGTATATTCTTGAAGTCCTCGCGCGGCTCGAAGCGCGGGGCCACGCGGCCTATCTCGTCGGCGGCTGTGTCCGCGACCTGCTGCTGGGCCGGAAGCCGGACGACTGGGACATCACCACCTCTGCGCTGCCGGAGGAAATCATGGCCGCCTTTCCCCGCACGCGTCCGACCGGTCTGCAGCATGGGACCGTGACCGTTCTCACGCGCGGGCAGAGCGTGGAGGTGACGACCTTTCGCGCGGATGGAGACTATCTCGACCACCGCCGGCCCGCGTCCGTCCGCTTCCTACCGGATATTTCGGGCGACCTCGCACGGCGAGATTTCACCATCAATGCGATGGCGCTCTCCCGTACGGGGCAGCTCATGGACCTCTTCGGTGGGCAGAACGACCTGCAAAACCGCGTCATCCGCTGTGTCGGAAAGCCGGATGAGCGCTTTTCAGAGGATGCCCTGCGGATGCTCCGGGCATTTCGTTTTTCCGCGCAGCTCGGATTCGAGATCGAGCCGGAAACGCTCGCGTCCATCCGAAAGCAAGCCCCGCTTTCCGAAACACTTGCGCGAGAGCGCGTTTCGGTCGAGCTTGAAAAAACGCTGCTCTCCCCCGCCCCGGAAACCGTCGCGGACATGCTCGCGGCGGGTCTGCTCAGCGGACTTGCCTATGCCTGCGGCGCGTGCCGCTCGGATTTTGTCTGTCTGAAAAATTCGCCGAAAAAGCGCCGGGAGCGCTGGAGCGCGCTGACCGCGCTGCTCCTGAAAAAGGGTATGCTGCAAGACGGTGCGGCATTCCTCTCCGGGCTGCGGCTCGACAGTGCTACAGTCCGGTCTGCCGCACGCGGCGCAGAGCTTGCCCAAAGTCCGCCGCCCGAATGCAAAACGGCATGGAAACAGCTCCTCATGGAAAACGGGGCGGACGTCGCCGTCTGCTGCGCCGCCGCGCTCGACGCGCTGTACAGTACGGGGCACACCCGCGCGCTCGGACGGGTACTCAAAAGCGGCGAGCCCTGGCAGCTCTCCGAACTCGCGCTCAGCGGGGGAGAACTTGCGGCCCTCGGCCTGCGCGGGCCGGAGATCGGAAAAATGCAGCGGGTCCTGCTGGCGCACATCGTCGAACACCCGCAGGACAACGAAAAATCAGTCTTACTGGCACTTGCGCGCGAAAGCGTGCGCGAATAACTTTCAGATTGGAGCAAAGTATTGGAAACGAAAAAAGGCGGCGTCACGCCGCTTGAACTCTTTTGGATCTTTTTCAAGATCGGCGCGTTCACCTTTGGCGGCGGCTACGCCATGATCCCGCTCATTGAAAAGGAAGTCTCGGAAAACAGAAAATGGGTGACGAGCGAGGAGGTCCTCGACATCGTCGCAATCTCGGAGTCCACGCCCGGCCCCATCTCCATCAACACCGCCACATTCATCGGTTACAAACTCTCGGGGCAGCTCGGCGCGTTTTGCGCGACGCTCGGCGTGGTGCTGCCGTCCTTTCTCTGCATTCTCGCGGTCTCCTATGTTCTGCGGCAGTTTGAGAGCGCGCAGACCGTGAAATATGCTTTCTTCGGCATCCGTGCGGGTGTTCTCGCGCTCATCCTCCGCGCGCTGTGGACCATGTTTCGCCAGTGTCCGAAAGGAACGCTGTCGTATGTTCTCATGGCCGCGGCTTTCGCGACGGTCGCGATTTTTGATTTCAACGTCCTGCTCGTGATCGTCGGCTGCGCCGCTGTCGGTCTCGCCGCCGCGCTGCTCGCGTCGCGAAAGGAGGGGCAGGCATGATTTTTCTGGATCTGTTCTGGGCCTTCTTCAAGATCGGCGCGTTCACCTTCGGCGGCGGCTATGCGATGCTGCCGCTCATTGAGGCCGAGGTCGAGGCGCACGGCTGGATGACAACGGCGGAGCTTGTCAACTTCATCGCCGTGAGCGAATCGACGCCCGGACCCTTCGCCGTAAACATCGCGACCTATGTCGGCACGGAGACGGCCGGTCCGCTCGGCGCCCTTTGCGCAACGCTCGGTGTGGTGCTGCCGTCCTACGTCATTATTCTGCTGGTGGCAAAAGCGTATGATAAGTTCCGCAGCAGCCGCGTCGTCGCGGGCTGCATGTCCGGTCTGCGCCCGGCTGTCGTCGGTCTCATCGCAGCGGCGGCAGTCTCTGTTGGGCAGACGGTATTCTTTTCCGGAGAGATCTCG
>JBMNPV010000066.1:0-9358 GCA_050943775.1 Oscillospiraceae bacterium | reverse complement strand
CCGCCAATACTTCCGAGGCGGTTCTGGCGGGCTGGGGCCTTGACTATGAATCGCTGAAAGCGCTGAATCCCCGCTTGATCTACGGGATCCTGACCCCGTTCGGTGAAGAGGGACCGTGGAAGGATTACCCGGATTATGACCTGATCGTCATGGCGCGCAGCGGCCTTCTTGACAAGACGGGCTTCCCGGAGAAGCCCACCCGCTTCGGTTTCCCCCTCGGCTACTATTATGGCAGCTGGCATCTGACCGCTGGCATGATGGCGGCCTATCTGCAGGCCATGGACACCGGAGAGGGACAGAAAGTCTCCGTTTCCTCCTGGCAGGCTGTCATGTCCATCGACGATACCTTTGCACAGTGCCTTGTGGGTATGAACGAGCTGCCAAAACGCATTGGCAACGGGTTCCCCACGACCAACCCCACAGACACGTTCAAGTGCAAAAACGGCTGGTTTGCGCTGAGTATTGGCAGTGACCAGCAGTGGTGGTCCTTCAGTAAATCGGCAGGCCGGAATGACTGGATCGAGGATCCGAGATACAGCCATGATCCGGAGCGGTCCATGGAACATTACTTTGGTGATCTGGACCTGCAGCTGAAAGAATTCTTCGCCTCCATCACCATCGAAGAAGCCGACCGCATCTGCCGGGAAGCAATGGTGCCCGGTGCGCCTTGCAATACGGTCAACGAGCTTGTGAATGACGAACAGGTAAAAGTGAGGAACATGATTTTACCGGTCCACGATCCGAGAGTGGGAGATACGCTTCAGATCGGGAAACCCGCCAAGTTCCTCCGCGACGACGAAGCCGACAACGAGATCGCTCCGGCCCCGGCGTTGGGCGAGCATACGGAGCCCGTGCTCAAGCAGATCCTGCACATGACGGACAACAAACTCGAAAACCTGAAAAAAGATGCAATTATCTGAGAGGAGGAGAATGAACATGGCAGCATTTGAAACCACGGGTGTGCTAAAGGGCTTGAAGGTGCTGGACTTCACCATTGCCGTTTCCGGCGTCTTTGTTGCGTGGCAGTTTGCAGACCTCGGCGCAGAAGTCTGGAAAGTGGAGAAATACGGGGACGGCGATCAGGCCCGCACATGGGGACCTTTTATCAACGACCTGAGCACTCTGTTCGCTTCGTACAACAAGAATAAGCAGAGCATTGAAATGAATTTGGCCAAGCCCGAGGGGAAAGCCATCATCTATGAGATGGTAAAGCACTGCGATGTGGTTCTGGAGAACTTTAAAAGCGGCTCCATCGACCGCCTGGGACTGGGCTATGAGAAATTAAAAGAGATCAACCCCCGCATCGTATTCGTATCGCTCAGCGGCTTTGGCGCGTCGGGACCGATGGTAAAATACCCCTGCTACGATGCCATTGCGGCGGCCCGGGGCGGCTTTGCCGGCAGCAACGGCGAGCCGGACGGCGCTCCGATGAAGGCGGGCAACAGCATTTGCGATACGCTGACGGGTATCTATGCATTCAACGCCGCCTTGATGGGACTTATCGAGGCACGCAAGACCGGAAAGGGCTGTCATATCGACATCGCCATGGCGGACGTTGCCATGCAGTCCTGCGAGGAAACTTTGATGGATTATGCCAAATATGGTTCGACACAGGCGAGGTTTGGAAACCACGACCGTCTGATCGCACCCTATGGCATCTTTGAGGCGCGCGACGGCTTTGCCGTTATCATTGCCGACAGCGAGGACCGCTGGCAGAAGCTCTGCGACGCGCTTGACCTGCAAAAGCTGAAGGAAGATCCGCGCTTTACCGACAATGCTGCCCGCATTCGCAACCGGGACGCCCTCGTGGCGGAGATCGAAGCGGTTACCCGCACGCTCACCCGCTGCCAGATCGAGGAAAAGCTGCTGAGCAAGGATGTCCCGGCATCCGGTATCCTGCCCTTCATTGAGGCTTACACGTCCAACCACGCAAATACGGTCGGTGTGACGAAGATCGTCCAGCAGGACAAGATCGGAGCAACCCGCTTCTACACAAACCCCATTCATTTTAACAACACTGCCTGTGAGATCCATCGTGGCTCACCGCTGCTCGGCCAGGACACCGAGAGCATTATGAAGGAACTGGGCTACTCCGATGCGGAGATCCAGAAGCTATACGAAGAGGAAGTCATCGGAAGCCACATGATCTGATCTTGTCCGGTGATAGAGGGGACAGGGTTTGGAAGATGGACGACCATAACACCCTGTTTCACCTGGCTAACGATAAAACCGGCGATATCATTCTGAATTTCTGTTCGGCGGCTGTGGATTAAATTTCCTTTGAAACAGGGCCAGGGTTTCGAAAATTATCCGTAGAATGGGGAATACTATGCAAATCAAGCGACTGATATTAGGCGAGTTTTACACCAATTGCTATATCCTTCAGGGGGCGGAAGCCGGGAGATGTGTGCTGATCGATCCTGCGGACGGTGGACCGGAGATCTGCCGGACGCTGGAGGAGATCGGAACCGTGCCCGAAGCTGTTCTTCTGACACACGGTCACTTTGACCACATTCTGGCGGTACCCTATTTGCAGGAGCGCTGGCCGGAACTGCCGGTCTACTGTCATCCGCTGGACTGCCCACGGGAAACGACGGAGAAATACGGGGGCCGGGTCTATCCAACGGTTTCAGCGTTCCGAAACCTCATCCACTACCGCGACGGCGACGAGATAAGCGTTGGCGGAGTACGTGTAAAAGTAATCAGCACCCCGGGGCATACGCCCGGTTCGGTGAGTCTGGCTGTTGAAGATGCAATTTTTACGGGCGACACCCTGTTCAAAGGCAGTATCGGCAGAACGGATTTTGAAGGCGGAAACGATCGTGACATGGAACGGTCCCTTGCTTGTCTGGCTGCGCTGGAAGGCGACTATCGGGTTTTTCCGGGACATGACGAAACGACAACTCTGAATACCGAACGCGCATATAACCCATATCTCAGAAAGGCATAAAAGCGAGCAGATATAAGAATTTCATACAGGAGTGGGTGATTACTATTCAGCTATCAAAAGAAACCCGGCTTGTTCTTGATGCCTTGGCTGCAATCGGAAATGTTGTAGAGATCGTAGATACAGATGGTGTATATGTCTACTGCTCGGAAAACAGTAATTTTGCAGATATAGAGCCGAAGGACATGATCGGGCGAAATGTAAAGGACATCTACGGACTGACTGACGATACTTCAAAGGTCATGCGGGTCCTTCACAACGGCATCCCCATTCGGGACTACCTCATGAGCTTTGTATCCGTAGCGACCGGAAAGAAATATCTTTGGCTGTACAGCGCCTACCCGTTAATTATTGATGGAAGATTGGTCGGTGCCATAACGGTCTATAAACCTTTCTCCAATGTAAAAAGTTTAGTAGATGAGTACGACGGTACCGAAAAGCGCAAATCCGATTGCCCCGCGTCCGTTCAAACGGGGAATTTGTTTACCTTTGACGACATTATTTATGCGTCTGCCAATATGGAAGAAGCCGTTGAACTTTGCCGGAAGGTTGCCCGGAGCGACTGTTCGGTTCTGCTCGTTGGTGAAACGGGAACCGGAAAACAGATGTTCGCCGAGAGTATCCACAGCGAGAGTTCAAAGCGGGACAAGCCCTTTGTATCCGTCAACTGTGCGGCGATACCGGACACGCTGCTTGAAAGCATTCTGTTCGGCGTGACAAAAGGCGCCTACACCGGAGCGGTCGAAAAGGCTGGCCTTTTTGAGCAGAGTACCGATGGGACCATCTTTCTCGATGAGATCCAGGCGCTGTCCCCAGAGATGCAGGCAAAGCTGTTGCGCGTTCTGGAATACAAGGTCGTCCGGCGCGTGGGCAGTAACGTTGAAATCAAAGTCAACCCCCGCATTATCACGGCGATGAATGTAAATCCGCTTGATTACATGAAAGCCGGAAAGCTCAAGCCGGACCTTTTTTACCGAATAGCGGTGGTGACGGTCCGGATCCCTGCGCTGCGGGAGCGAACCAGCGATATCCCGATTCTGGTCAATCATTTTATTCAGAAAGCCAACAGTAGCTTAGGCCGGCACATCGAGAGGTGCTCGGATCAGGTCATGCAGCGGTTTTTCGAATATGACTGGCCCGGAAATGCAAGAGAGCTCCAGCATGCGATTGAGCATGCGGCAGCCGTGATGGAAGAGTGCGACACATGTATACAGGTAGACGATCTTCCCGCCATGTGGAGGCGAAACACGCCGATGTCCGTCGAAACAAAGGAGCTCAGCGGCCTTGATGTTGCGGACTTCATCGGGCAGATCGAGAAGGGCGGTCTGAGTATTGATTATAAATCTGCACATAATTATGCAATGAACGAATTCAATCGTCAGTTCAACCGCTTCTTTATCAAGCACGCTTTAGAGGTAACGAACTATAACGTATCAAAAACAGCTAAAAACATAAAGATCACGCGCCAGTTCCTGCATAAACTCATCCGCCAGTATGACATCCGCTAATGCGTGTATCTTGCGAGCCTGGCGGCGCTTCATGTCCTGTGTTGTTAAATTTTCTGGTAAGAGCTCGAGAAGAAGGCCTTTAGAGAGAAAGGAGGAAGAGGCCTCTCGGAGTTATTCCCGAAGATTTTACAAAAATAAATAATAATTACGAGGTGATTTTTTTGAGCGAGAAGAGTGTATTAACCGAACTCGATGACGGTGTTCTGATTGTGACGATCAACCGCAACGAACGCCGGAATGCCCTTGATCCCGCGACCTCCGCGGCGATGGAAGAGATCCTGAACGACGCGGAGAAAAATCCCGAAGTCCGAGTCATTATTTTGACCGGCGCCGGCGACCGCAGCTTTTGTGCGGGTGAAGACCTTGCGGCCTTTGATGAAGCCGGCGAATGCCAGACCGTTATGGAGCATGGCTTCGGCGGCATGACTTCCCGTGTTTCCACGAAACCCATCATTTGTGCAGCCAACGGAACCGCAGTGGCCGGCGGTTTGGAAATTGCTTTGGCATGTGATCTGATCGTAGCAGCGGATCATGCACGCTTTGGCCTGTCTGAGGTCAAGGTCGGCCTGCTCGCTACAACAGGCGGTCTGATTCGTCTTTCGCGCGATATCCCCCGCAAGATCGCCATGGAGATGTGCCTGACCGGAACGCTGATCAGTGCTGAACGTGCTAAAGAGATCGGCCTTGTGAACTATGTAGTGCCGAAAGAGCAGGTCATGGAGAAAGCACTGGAGCTGGCGCACACGATCGCAAACAATGCGCCGATATCCCTGAGATTGACCAAGGAGATCTTCCACATCGCGCCGCAGGTCTCCCTTGAGGATGCGCAGCGTTTCTGTGACCGCTGCTGGGACTATATTGAAAAGACCGAGGATGCAAAAGAAGGTCCGCAGGCATTCCTCGAGAAGCGTAAACCCCAATGGAAAGGCCGCTAATAATTACCCGAAAACGCTCAAAGTAATATGAGGGAGGAAAAAACAATGACAAACAAAGTATCAAAAGGGTATAAGTGGCTCATGCTGTTTTTAGTTGGCTTTGGCTATACTACATGCTGCATGACTATCTGGATGTATTACAGTTACTATGATTTGATGCAGACATATTTCAATGCCACCAACACGCAGATGGGCTATCTGGGGTTGATCACAGGCCTTGTCATGATTGTCTGCTGGCCGGTAGGCGGTATGATCGCCGATAAGGTCTCCATGCGCAAATCTTTCCTTGCCTGTATGGCGTTTACTGTTGTATTCTTTATTATTTTGGCCGGCCTCAAGAGCTTTAACATCTATCTCGTTATGCTTTTTGCATCCTGTGTCATGATGGGCGTTTATTATACGCTGTTCGGTAAGATCGTAAAAGGCGTTTCCACACCGGAAACCGAAGGAAAAAACACAGGATATTTCTGGGCAATATACTCTCTCGGCGGATCGATCATCGGTGCGCTTGGTTCCTACTTTGTCTCTAAGATGGGGATGGACGGCTGGCGTCCACTCATGTACCTCTTTACCGGACTGGCTGTGGTCTGCGCTGCCGTCTGCTACTTCTGCCTCGACGAGAAGAAACTCAACGACTGGACTGTGCTTGAAACAAACAAAGAAGCGAGCAAGTTCGACTTCGGCAACGTAAAAAAGGTCCTGCTGATGCCCGAGATCTGGGTCGCCTCCCTCATCTACTTCACCATGCTCATGATCACCTGCGCGGGCATTCGTGCCGTATCCATGATGAAGACCGTTTATATGGTCCCCCTGGGCATTGTCACTTTCATCGGCGTTTTCCGTCAGTATATCGGTCGTGTTATCCTCAGCCCGGTTTCCGGTCTTCTGATCGACAAATGGGGCTCATCCATGAAAGTTATCCGCCTGCTGCTTATCATCACCATGGCAGGCATGATCGCATTCTTCGTTTTCCCTGTTGGCGGCAGCTATTTCTGGGTCGGCATTTTGCTCGTGGCTTGCTGCACCATCGGCTATGGTATGCAGGCGCCCTGTTGGATGACGCCTATTTCTGAGATAGGAGTCCCTGTTGCCTATCACGGTACAGCCATCGGTCTGTACAATGGTATCGGCTGCATTTCCGACGCGTTCATCTATATCCTCTGCGGCAGCTGGGTGGACAAGTACGGCGATGTCAAGGGCAACCAGATCTCGATCGGATTTATTTTCGCGATGCTGGTGATCTGCTTCGTGCTGACCATCGTCGAAACCAGAATGATCAAGACCAGAAGAGATGCGCTGGGCCGTCCTCTGAAGGCAGAATAAACAGCTGCACACAAATCGTAAAAAAATGTAACAACAAAAGCTCGCTCCGCATTGCCTCCGCTCTCCGGGGCAATGCGGATGCGAAAAATAATCAATGGAGGTTCATAAAATGGATTTTAAATTAACTGAAGAACAGGAACTGATGGTTCAGGCCATTAACGAGGCAATGACCCGCGAGAATCTGGAGCCGTATTTCAAAGAATGCTGTGAAAAGCATCAGCATCCCGACAAGTTCTGGGATATCCTGCGCGAGCTGGGCTGCTTCAGCATGTTCCTTCCGGAAGAAGCCGGCGGCGAGGGAGAAGGCGCCGTCACCATGTTCCTCGTCATGGAAGCACTCGGCCGCAACGGCGCACCGATCTACCTGTTCTGGGACCACGTGAAAGCGGATGCCCTGCTGGAATGCGGTACAAAGGAGCAGATCGATAAGTTTATGCCCATGTTTTTCAAGGGTGAATCCGCATACGCACAGGGCTTTTCGGAGCCGACTGCCGGCACAGACCTGTCCAGCAACACCATTATGACCACATACACCCGCAGAAACGGTAAGGTATATATCAACGGCCACAAGCACTTTATCAGCGGTGCCCAGCGCAGCGACTATATTCTTACCCTCTGCAAGAATTCAGACAACCCCGAACAGCTGACGCTGTGGTTCGTTCCCACGAATGTCCCCGAGTGCAAGAAGGAACGTATGGAAACGATGGGTCTCGATATGGAAGACGTCAACGACGTTTGGTTTGACAATGTTGAGATCGAAGAGAAGGATATGTTCAGCTTTGAGGGCAACGGACTGATGGCCACATCCAAGGGCTTCGACTATGAGCGCCTGATCGACGCGTTTAACGCCTATGGACAGGCTCTGTGCGCCTATGAGGACGCCTGCCGCTATGCCAACCAGCGCGTCGCCTTCGGCCAGCCGATCGGAAAGTTCCAGCTCATCCAGAACCACATTATGAACATGGCCATGCGTATTTATTCCATGCGCGATATGCTCCTGCACTTTGCGTGGAATAAGGATAACGGCTGCCTGACCCGCGCCGAGGCCTCCATCGCCAAGCAGTACTGCTCCGAGTGCGCCAATGAGATCGTCGATGAAGCGCTTCAGGTCCTCGGCGGCTTCGGTTACTGCGGACATCGCGTCAGCCGCATTTATCGTGACCTGCGTATTACCCGGATTTCCGGTGGTACCGGCGAGATCCAGACAAGAATCGCCGCCAGATCGATCCTGAAACAGTATGCGGATTAATCATTTTTCCGTATAAACCACAGAACCGTATAGGAGTATTGACATGGATTTTAAATTTAATGACGAGCAGCAGCTGCTGCAGAAAATGTTCCGCGAATTCGTGGACAAAGAGATCAGACCGATTGCCGCTTCTCTTGACGAGGAAGAACGTTTTCCGGAAGAGCTGATCCCGCAGATGGGTGAGATTGGCCTTTTCGGAATCCCGTTCCCCGAGGAATACGGCGGTGGCGGAATGGGCCAGATCGAGTATGCACTGGCAGTTGAAGAGGTCTCCAAGGCCTGCGCCAGCACGGGTGTTACGATTTCCGCACACACATCTCTCTGCTGCTGGCCGATTATGGAGTATGGCACGGAAGAGCAGAAGCAGAAGTATTTGGTGCCGCTGGCCACCGGTGAAAAGCTGGGTGCTTTCGGTCTGACCGAGCCGGGTGCCGGCACCGACGCCGCCGGACAGGCGACAACAGCCGTGGATAAGGGCGACCACTGGGTCCTCAACGGCAGCAAGATTTTTATCACCAATGGCGGACATGCAGATACGTTTGTCATTTTTGCCATGACGGATAAAGAAAAGGGCAACCACGGCATCTCCGCATTTATCGTTGAAAAAGGATTCCCCGGATTCCAGATCGGCGCGCACGAGAGAAAAATGGGTATTCGCGCATCTTCCACATGCGAACTCATTTTCCAGGACTGCATCGTGCCCAAAGAAAATCTCCTGGGCGAGCTGAACAAGGGCTTCAAGGTCGCAATGAGCACATTGGACGGCGGCCGCATCGGCATCGCGGCGCAGGCGCTCGGTATTGCACAGGGCGCGATCGACGTAACCGTTGAGTATGTTAAGCAGCGTATGCAGTTTGGCAAGAGGATAAGCCAGTTCCAGAATACGCAGTTCCAGCTTGCAGATATGCAGACAAAGGTGGATGCGTCGCGTCTGCTTGTATACCGCGCGGCACAGGCAAAAGAGGACCACGAGCCGTATTCGCATCTTGCTGCCATGGCAAAGCTTTTCGCATCGGAAACAGCCAGCGACGTCACCCGCCGCTGCGTCCAGCTCTACGGCGGCTACGGCTACACCCGCGACTATCCCATCGAGCGCATGATGCGCGACGCAAAGATCACTGAGATCTACGAAGGAACCAGCGAGGTTCAGAAGATGGTCATCTCCTCCTGGATGGGCGTAAAGTAAGTAGTTTTTCCTGCGCCCTGCCAATGAACAGGGCGCAGATATTTAATAAAAATCCAGTTCCAATATAGAGAAAAAGGACTGACTATGGACTATCAACAGGAATACAACCGAAAACTCACGACACCGGATATGATAGCGATACAGGTGCAGCCGGGGTGGGTATGCGCGACGGACATTGCGTTGGGCGTACCGCATGCGATCCTCGACGCC
>JBMNPV010000065.1:0-9729 GCA_050943775.1 Oscillospiraceae bacterium | reverse complement strand
ATAGACAGAAACTGCAGGTGTTGATTTTGTGCGTTTCGCGCTATATAATAAGTATGTCTAACTTTAAATTTAGATATTTTTAATCATCATTCATGTTTTTATCACATTGGACCGACAGATCGAAGGTGTATTATGAAAGCTGCGACTCAGATGAAATGCCAGGAATGGGTATCCGAATACGGAAAGAATAAGTTACAATCCCTACTTGACGCATGTGCGGGCACGCTGAATATCAGTCTTGGTCTCATTACGCCCTATGGCGATCCTATCACTGTCTGGTCGAACTCCTCTCTGCTCTGCGAAAAAATCAGATCGAGCAATGCGGAAAGTTGCCAGCGCGAGATGCAAAACATTCTTAAATATACTTGCGGAGTACAGAAGACGGTCAAATACGAGTGCTATATGGGCATAACGACTTTTGCCTGCCCGGTCATTTACGAGGGAGATCTGGTTGCGCTCTGCCTCGGCGGCGGAATCGTCGAAGAGGAGAATGTGGACGCGAACGTTCCGCAGGAGATTCCCAGAGTGTCCCGGGAGCGGCTGGAAGAGATCATCAGTCTGGTCAGCTGCATCATGAACATTCTCAGTTCTGCTGGCGGCGTGGACGAGAAGGAGCATGTCGAGCGGCAGGAGGGCGAGGGTGTCGACCTGATGCTGCTGAGAAACAAGCTTTCGGTGCGGGAAATGGAAGTGGTCCGGCTTATCAATTTCGGCCTTTCCAACAAGGAGATTTCCTCGGAGCTGAACATTAGCGAGAAGACCGTCAAGACGCATATTACAAACATCCTGCGAAAGCTGAACCTTAAAGACAGACTGGAGATTATTCTTTACTGCAAAAATAACTGCGTAAGCTGAATTGGATGATAGAATATGTCGATTTATCGAAAAATGCTGGTGTACACATCGACCATCATCATTGTGCCGATGATTATCATTCTTTTTTTGTCCAGCACTGTGCTGGACAATCAGATTAACCAGTCGGCGGAGAATTATATGAAAGAGGCGTTCGTGATTGCGAACAATCTTCTTTCAAGCCGTTTGTCGGAGATGGGCAGGCTGTCTGCCAGCATCACAGACACTGAATTCAAAGAGACCCTGCAGACAGGTGACCGCACCGAGCTGACAAATGCGCTGCAAAACACCTGCGAGGTCTATGATTATCTCAATTTTTATATCCTGTATGACAGCGATAAAAGGCTCGTTATAAACAAGCCGAACATACAGGATATCCACAGCCCGCGCCTTGAACGCCTGCTCGAAAAGGCGGAGAGTGAACAGCCGGCGGTCACCTCGGTTGAGGCCTTCAAGCTGGATGACCTGTTCGATCCGGATTCTGAGAGCTACCAGAAATATAGAGTGTATATCAGCGACGAGCGTACATATCTCGATAAATGCCTTGCCGCCGTGAGTGCTTATGCGATCCGCGGCAGCACGGGCAATATCTTAGGCTATCTGGTTTTTGGCTCGGTTTTGAATAACGACAGCTATTTTCCTTCCGCCTATTCCAAGAGCGTGCAGAACTCTTACCTCGCCATTTCGGTGGACGGTATCCGCATTGCCTCTAATATTTCGAGCCCGGCGAGCGAAAACTATATCGGCAGCACCATGCCGGTTTCTGTCAGCACTTTGGAGGGGACGAACGATGTCTATTTCGGTCGCAAGGAATATGGCGGCGAGATTCACGTCTTTCTCGACAAAATGATTTCGAACTGTGACGGTGAGTCTGTCGGCACCATCGGTGTCGGCATCCCGGAAAAAAAGTTCATGCTGATTGCCAACACACAAAAGGGCATCGTGGTCACTGTACCGCTCATTTTTCTTGTTGTTATCCTGTTTTTCCTCCGCTTCGCGGCAAAAAGAATCGCGCGGCCCATCGTCAAGGCAACGGCGCTCGCAGACCAGATTTCGCAGGGGAACACAAACGTCGATATTGATGTTGATCTCTTGGCCGACAGCCGGGATGAAGGCGACATTCTGCTCCGCGCCTTGAAAAAGATGGCGGACACGATCAGCAAGAACCGAGAAGACATCCTGGCTTATCTGCGCGAACTGGAAAAGAGCCGGGAGGAGCAGCATCGTCTGTCGCAGGAGCTGCTTGCCCTCAATGAGACGCTTGAAAAGAAGGTGGAGATCCGCACGCAGGATCTGCGCGAGGCGATTGACGGCTTGGAGAAATCAGGACAATACAAGACACAGTTCCTTTCGCATATGAGCCATGAGCTACGCACGCCGCTGAGCTCAATCATCAGCTGCACGGAAATTTTGAAGGACGAGATTTTTGGTCCGCTGAACGAAAAGCAGATCAAATACATTGGCAATATCGCCGAGAGCAGCGAGCAGCTTCAGCAGCTCATCAACAGCATTCTCGACACCACGAAGATTGAGGCCGGAAAGATGACGCTGGATATCTGCGACTGCACGATTAGCGAAATTGTACAGGACAGCCTGCGCATTGTAGACAGCATCGCCTACAAGAAGAACATCCGGATTGAAAACGACATGCAGGTGCCGGATTTGGCCGTTCGGCTGGATTACCGGAAGACCAAACAGGCGCTGTGCAATATCCTTTCAAACTCTATCAAGTTTACGCCGAAGGACGGGAAGATCGAAATTGCCACATCACAGATCGGAGACCTTGTCCGGATCATTATAACGGATACCGGTATAGGCATCAAAAAGGAAGACCTGCTGCGCGTTTTCAACGAGTTCGAGCAGGCGGACAATTCCTATGAGCGTGAATATGAGGGTACAGGACTGGGTCTGCCGCTTGCAAAAAAATTTGTGGAAATGCAGGGCGGGACGATTTATTTGACGAGCGAGCTCGGAAGCGGGACGCGGGTCGTTATCACGCTGCCAATTCGCATCGGAGAGGATGATTACCGAGATACTGTTTGATCAGCCACCACGAAAAGAGCAAAATGAAAAGCAGGGGTGATGGGATTGGACCGCGTATTAATTGTGGATGATAACAAACTTGCAGTGGAGATCGTGAACGATCTTTTGACGGCATGGGGCTACGAAACGAAGATCTGCGGCAACAGTACGGAGGTGTTCGGCAGTGTTGTGGATTTTCAGCCGGACGTCATTCTGCTGGACATCATGCTCCCCGGCATGAATGGCTATGCCATCTGCAACAAGCTCAAAACGTCAGCGGAGACGCACACGATCCCGATCATCATCCTGACGGCTTTGAACAATATGGAGGACCGTATGCAGGCCTATGACATGGGTGCGGATGCATTTTTGTCAAAGCCCGTCAAGTATCAGGAGCTGAAAAACCGGGTCGAGTGGGCGGTGCGCAATAAAAAGGCCCTGAACAAGATGGAGTCCCGGGAGATGGTTGTGCGGTCCCTGCTGAACCTGTTGCAGGCGGCAGAGCCGGATACCTATCGCCGATCAACTGAATTGGCCCGCTACTGCCATCGCGTTGCAAAGGTCCTGTGTATTGTCGATGAAAACATGGAGCAGCTTATTATCGGGTGCTATTTGCATGATATCGGGAAAATCGTTACAAACGACCCGGAGGGCCATATTGAAGCGGGCCTGAAGATCATTGCCCCGCTGAGTATGCACACATGGCTGGACAAATACGTTCGAGATCACCATAAAAAGCTGTACGACTTCTCTGACTGTTCGGCATCGGCGGATATACCGCTGAATTTAAAGATTTTGATAACCGTCAAACGCTTTCTGGAGCTCTCCGAGCAGATCGGCTCAGAGACTGAGGCACTTGCCCGGCTCAAAACGGAGTGCCGGCAGGGCGACTGGTGCGGAAAGGTCTGCAAGGCACTTGAGCAGGCGATTAAGGACAACGACTTTAAGAAAAAAATCGTCGCAACATAAAAAAGGACGCCGCAACTTTCTGCGGCGTCCTTTTCTGTTGTGTACAAAAAGGGTGCTCAAGCACTTTGTTTTGCGACAAGCTCGCTGATGAAGTCGGCAGCCTTTGAAACGGCGATGTCCTGCCGGAGCCTTGCGCCCTCGCCCGCTTCAAGCAGCGCCCGAATCTGCTCCAACGGAAGTGGATAGTACGCGCCCAGGCGCCGGATTTCTTTGTCATAGTCCGCCTCGCTTGCCTCCAACCCCTCTTCGTGGGCGATGGCCAGCAGCGTGAGACGGGTACGGAGCTGCCTCTCCGCATCTGCCGCGAAAGCTGCGAGCATCTGCTGTTCGTCCGTTCCGGTTTCCCGGTAATAATCATCAATCGACTCCCGCCCCATTTCAAGGCGCTTTTTAAATTCCTGCGCCATGCTGGCGGCGCGCTCATCCACCATGGCCTGCGGTATCTCAACTGTGCTCTCCTCCGCTATACGGCCGATGAGCGCGGCCTGCAAGAGATAGAGCCGCGTAGCTTCCCGCTCATCCTCCGGAATATCCTGAATGGATTCTTCCGCTCGTGTCCGATCCTCCTGCGTCAAACGCACGCTGCGGTAGTCGCACAGCCGGCAGGCGGGCCGGGTTTGGATGGACGCTGAAAAGATGAGATCTCTGCCCGGCAGGTTCTGCACCACAGTGACCGCCGGTTTGAAATAGACGATGTCGGGGTATTTGTAAGCGGCCTTGCGGCAGGCGTCAGAAACCAGACGGTCCACTGTGCGGCGGACCATGGAGGTCCGGACGGCAGCGCCTGTCCGCATACCTGATGTGCCCGCCCGCTCCCGCAGCTCTCCGGGCGGCACCCGGAAGTGAAAGCAAATACGATTTTTGTCTGTTTCTTCTGTCGTGTAGCTCGTCATTTCAGCAGCCTCCGAATGCTTAGATCTTATTATAGAAATAGTCCTCGACCGGCTTTGCGATCTGGCACAGGGCTGCCATGTCAAGTACCACAATGTCGCCCGCTTCCTTGCGCTCAAGGATGTTTTCCTCAGAAAAACGGGCTAACAGGTTATACAGATTGCGTCGGCTGATCTTCAGATATTCGCAGATGTGATAGATGCTTTGAACGCGGCAGACGCCATCCTGTGTTTTTTCATGCACATAAAATGCAAACTGCTGCCGCTGCGTGAAAAGATTCCGGACGAGGTCCCGCTTATACATTTCATAGAGGCGGGCACTGGTCTTCATGTAAAAATGCCGGCTGAACGCCTGCGTGTCCAGCAGGCTCCGGAATGTGTCCGCAGGGAAGTGCAGCAGCGTACTGGGCACCATCGTGATACTGTCGCAGTAAAAATTGTGGCCTCTGAATTTGCTCAGGTGTCCGACATAGTTGTCCTCGTCGATGATGTCCACAAGCAGCTTGTTTCCGTTCTGCGCAGTTGCTTCAACCTTCACCCGACCGCTGAGCAGATACCACACATCTTCGTCGTTACAGTCCGCGCGCGTGATATATTTGTTCCGATCGAATCTGTGCAGTTGACAAAGCTCCGGGTAATCCTTGATCAGGGGATAAATTGTCGTGTCTGCAAGAATCATATTTTCGCCTCCGCCACTTGCTGAAAATAGGATTGAAGGGATTGCGGCCCGGTCTGCGCCTCCCGCCGTGTAAATCCGATCGGAAAAGAGCGAAGTATGCGCAAATGGACCAGATTTTCCTCAAAAAAACAGGACCCGGTTGCTAGGCCTTTGACGGAATATCAAAAACCGCTGCTGGCGAAGCCCGGTTTTCTGTCTAAAGTATACAACGGCCAGTGGCGCAAAAAAATTAGGCTACGGTCGTAATTTAGGCTGACCGCAGTCCGGATCCTAGGTTTCAGGTCTTATTATATGTATAAACCGCACCTTTGGTCGTAGGGTCCTAAGACCAAAGGTGCGGTTCTTACACAAGCAAACGCGGGCGAACCCAAAGACCTGCGGTATTCGTTCGTGACAGGCCTTCGGGAACGCTCCGCGTTCAGCAATGATGAGAGGAGATCCCTATTTGGGAGGTATGCGGATCTGGTGTGGGACAGCCAGTTCCGCTATTTTATTTGTTTGTAGTTACTTCTTCTTCACCCTTGATCTTGAGCGGCATGGTGAAGGCAAGGCACATGGAAATGAGGTAGGCGACGAGGCAGAAGATCAGAGCGGGGATGTAGGAACCGAAGTGATCATTGAACCATGCGCCCATGAAGGTGCCGAAGGAGGGGCCGATGCCCATGACGATCAGGGTTGCGAGTCCCCAGATCTTTCCGAGCGTCGCGCCGCCGAAGACGGAACCGGCGTAACCTGCGCAGCCACCGGGCTCGATGCCCCAGTAGATGGCCAGAAGAACCATCGAAACAATGCAAAGCGGGAGACTCTTTGTAAGCAGAAGAGCAGTTCCGGCGGCGCCGCAGGCAGGCCCGATGATGAGCATGAGCTTACGAGCCTTGCGCTCGTCGCCGAAGGCGGTTACGAGGCGGTCGGAGAGCTTACCAGTCAACGGCATTGCGAAAATACCGGCGATGCCGATGATCATGTAGAGATTAGAAGCGCGGTTGAGGTCCAGATTCATGTCTGTCTGGAAGAAGCTGACGACCTGTGACCAGACGAGGAATTCACCCGCCATGGCGGTGAGGAAGCAGAGAATCGTGACCCAGATGGCGTAGGTCTTGAAAGCTTCGCCGACGGTCCATGTCTTCTTATTGCCGGGAGCCTTTTTGATAGTCTCCATGCCGAAAGGCTCGACGCCGTATTTATCCGGTGTTTGTCTCGCGATGAGGGAGGCGATGATGAGGAAGATTGCCATGATGACAGCAAGGATCTTCATACCGGCACGCCAGCCCATGCTGACGAGAACACTCTTCAAAACGAGCGTGAGCAAAAGCTGCGCCATGGGAGCGCCCATGAACGCGAGCCCCCACATGGTGCCGTAGCGAGCACCGACGTACCACTTGCGGCAGGAAACAGTGGAGGAGACCCACAGCATACCGGTGCCAACACCGGCAAACAGGCCGTAGGTGAAGAGATAGATGTAAAAGCCGGCGGGTGTAGCCACGTCGACCAGGGAGGTCAGGAAGAAGCCAAGGAAGCAGCACACAGCGCCGATAGCGTAGGTCGGGCGGCAGCCCTTTTTATCGACTATGGAGCCGCTGAAATAGGCGGTGATAGCGTAAACGGTCATCATCACGCAGTAGCCGAGAGAGGTCTGGATGGTGGTCCAGCCGGTGTCGGCAATAATCATTTTTTGCATGATGGAGAAGCTGGAGCGGTAACCGAAGAGGCAAAAAACTGCCAGCCAGGCGGAAATAACGGTCATTAGACCGTATTTATTTGCCTGTTTTTCGGAGATAGGTGTCATTTGATTTTCCTCCAATTCCATAACAAAATTATCTCATTTGCCGCCCGCGGAAATCCCCCTTGCGCAAACGGCAAAGCATTGGGCCGACGGCCCGCCTTCAATGGAAAGACGGGCCGTTGTCTTTTTGGCCCGGAAACGAAACGAACGGCGATTCAGCAGCCGACCGTTCCGGGTGCATAGGAAAAAGGACAGTATAGGATTCAGAATAGCAGTGGTAATAGGCCCAACGCGGGAGCGCGTTTCGGGGCGCCCCCGCATTGGTGAAAGGGAGGGAACACAGATTAGATCAGAACGGAGTGTCATCGCCGATATAACAGGCAATATCGTTATTCAGATAGAGCTCCTGCAGCTCTTTCAGGCGCTCGTCGCTTATGTCACCGCAATCGGCGTATTCGTAGGGCTTTCCGAGCTGTTCCCACTTTGTTGCGCCCAGACGATGGAATTTGAGAAGGTTAATTTCATAGAGCCCGTTTTCATTCATGAAGTCGATGAGTCTGAGCGCGTTCTCATCGCTGTCATTATAGCCGTGGATTGTCGGCTGGCGCAGGACCAGACGGCCGCCCCAGTTGGAATTTGCCAGTGCTGAAATATTGGAGAGGATTTGCGCATTGCTGACGCCGGTGCCCCAGATGTGCTGTTGATCGTCCATGTTCTTTACATCGATGAATGCAAAGTCTATGTGTCGCATGATCTCAAGAAAAACATCCTGAGATGCAAAGGCGCTGGTCTCGATCGCCGTGTGCATTTGCTTTTCGTGGCAGCGCTTGAGCACTTCAAGCAAAAATTCATGATGCATCAGCGGTTCGCCGCCAGTGAAGGTCACGCCGCCGTCGGAGCCCCAGTTCGGAAAATCGCGAAGCAGAACATCCATAAGCTCGTCAACCGTCATAAAGCGCACGCATTGCTTGAGACTGCCTGCCGCGCAAGAACTGGAACATTCAATCGTTTCACACTCGCTGCAGATGGCCCAGTCAACATAGGGCTTGCCGGCTTCGTCAAAACGAAGGGAACCGGCAGGGCATGCGTCGCGGCATGCCCTGCAACCCTGATCCCATTTGCAGGATCGTTCCGCAAACATAAGATGCTTCTTACGTTTCCAGCTTTCCGGGTTGGCGCACCACCTGCATTCCAGAGGACAACCAACAAAGAACACATCTGTCCTGCAGCCCGGGCCATCGTGAACGGAGTAACTCTGAATGTCGAAGATCATGCCTTTCTTTTCTTCCACGGAGTTACATCCTTTCATTACTTATTTTTTAATATAATGCTCGCAGCAGAAAGCGCCGTTCTGTGCATAGGTCCAGTTTTCTTTTTCAAAGCCGGTGCAGGTTCCGATACCGTACTTGTCCGGATCCTTGAAGTTCACGCAGTTCGCGCAATGAAAGCCTTCCTTGAACTTCGGGCAGGCGTCGCTGCCTTCGCCGTCAAGAGGAACAATCGTCTTTGTGAGTGCGCACATGCCTTTTTCACAATCTAGATTGAGGAAGTTGGCGCAATCATTGTGTTTCATAATTTTACCTCCTAAAATGTTTTCAGTCCGTTTAAACGCTCAAACCGGTCGACTCAGGCATCGTACTCGGTTCTGTAAATGACCTCGTCCTGAATCGGCTTGCCGATCTCGCACCAATACTGCGTGAAGCCGGCAACACGGACCATCAGATCGCGATAATCGTCAGGCTTCTGCTGTGCTTCGCGGAGCATCTGGGAGGAGGTAATGTTGAACTGAACGTGGAAGCCGCCTTTGCGCATATATGCGCGGATAACATCGAGCAGCTTTCTGGTGCCGTTGAGACCCTTGACTGCACTCGGATGAATCTTGACGTTCATCTGGGAGTTCTGGTTCATGGAGTGGTCGTAGCAGGTCGCGCTGGTAAACACCGCGTAGATGCCGTTTTTATCCGTCGTCGGTGCCGGGGACATGGACGCATCTGCGTAGGTCGTGCCGGCAAGACGGCCGTCTGCGGAGGCGAGGGTGATCGCACCCTGCGGGCCGTGTGTGGAAACGGAGATCTGGCACATGTAATATTTCTTGCCATAGTAAGAACGCAGTCTTTCCATTTCCGGCTGCATGCGGTCTTCGTACTCTCTCAGGAGACTGTCGACATACGGATCGGCGTTGCCGTACTTCGGTGCGTTGACGCAGTCGTAGAAGATCTTCTCGTACTTCGGAGCCTTGTCGGTCGCCTCGCGGCGGTCAGGCGAATAGACGCCGGTCTCGAAGGCAGTCTTGAAGCCGAAGTTGTTCAGGATCGCGTCGGTCATTTCCTCAATGGTGTACTTCTTCGTGTCGTAGACGTTCTTCTTGAGGGAGGCCATGGAGTTGATGAAGTTGATCGTGCCGCAGGACTCGTAGTTGATTGTGCCGTTGTAGCGTGCGCCGCAGTCGCCGATATGCTGGCCCTTCGTGAAGCAGTCCGGTTTCAGAAGCGAGTGGACTACAGGCGGGTTGTTCTTTCTCCAGACATCCATCTGAATGTTGTTGACCTTGTTGGAAACGGAAAGAAGCTCACGCAGCCAAGCCATCCAGATGT
>JBMNPV010000064.1:0-9868 GCA_050943775.1 Oscillospiraceae bacterium | reverse complement strand
GCGAGAGCGCCTGCACCGAGCAGCTCCGCCCTGCGCATGGATTCGCGCAGCAGAACGGTTCCGAAGCCCTGCCGCTGATATTCCGGGGCGATGCTGATGGGGCCGAAGGTCATGACGGGAATGCGTCTGCCGTCGTCGGCGTGGATCTCTGACCGGACATACATCACATGGCCGATGAGCTTTCCGTCCAGCTCCAGAACCAAGCTCAGTTCGGGGACAAAGTCCGCTTTGCCGCGAAAGCAGTGCAGGACATAATGTTCTAAACAGCCGGGCCGATAGACGTTCCAGAACGCTTCTCGGGTCAGGCTTTCGGTTGCTGCGTAGTCGGCTGGGGTTTCAATGCGAATCGTAATACTGTTTTTCATGGTTTTCCTCCTAAAAATTGATGCATTTCAATTTTGGGAGGCTTGAGCGGGTCGCGGCAAACCTCCCGGTCAGCCAACACGCTCCAAGGTGTTGTTCTTCAAACAGCAGTTCTCCTTGTGATGAATTTGAGAAAGCCGAGGGCTTTGTCATAAAACCAGTATAGTACGGATGACCGGGCTTTGCAAGTCCGAAAAAAGAAGCTGTTCATGGGCAAAAAAGCATGGTATGATTAAAAACATAGGTCAAACGACTATGCAGGATACGATCAGCGGGGAGGGCTTTGCCATGATCGATATTGAGGACAAGCTTTATCAGCCAAGCGTGGAAGAATTGATTGCATTTGTCAACAAACCGCTCTTTGGGGAGCTGTGCGAGACAATGGAGCGGGAGTATGAACCGCGATGCCACATCGAGTACAGCGGCGAAAAGGGGTATTCCGGCTGGAACCTGAAATTCAAAAAGGCGGGGCGGACGCTCTGTACCGTCTATCCCCGGCCGGGGTGTTTCCGCATGCTGCTGGTCGTTGGGCCAAAGGAAAAGGAGCGGGTGGAGACGCTGCTGCCGACCTTCTCCGCGGCGTTCCGGGAACGCTGGAACGGCACGCGGGAGCTTATGGGGCAGCGGTGGATGATGCTGGATTTCGACGAACCAAGTGAAGAATACGGCGACGCGCTGCGCATCATCCGCATCCGAAGAGAGAGCAAACGCTGAATGGAAACGGAGGCCGAAACATGGGAGAGCCTTATGGCTACTGCGGGATGCCCTGCGCGCTGTGCACACGCTATCGAACGAACGGCAAGAGCCGCTGCCCGGGCTGCTCTTGCGGCGGTTACTATACGGAAGGCTGTAAAGTCTACCACTGCTGCCGCGAAAAAGGACTTGCCCACTGCGGTGCGTGCGTGGAGTTCCCCTGTGCGCGGCTAGGCAAAATGGGCGACTTCCGGGATCTCGACACCGGCCATGTGAAGCTGCGCACCTGCCGCTTCGTGAAGGAGCACGGCCTTGACGCCTGGCAGCGGGAGTATTCCGAGCGCGCCGCGCTGCTGACACAGGCGCTTGCAAGATACAACGATGGGCGTATGAAGCGCTTCCTCTGCGAACTGTTCATCAAGGCAGACATGGATGCGCTGCGGGAGCTGATGCGCCGCGCGGAGGCAATTGACGGCACGCCGAAGGAGGCCGGGAAGGCTTTTCGGGAGCTGGCGCAGGTCGTGTGTTCCGGGAACTGACCGAAAAGAAGCCGCAAAAGCTACCACGCGGAACGAAGGCGCGGGCAGACAGCTTCGCGGCGATAGTTTCACAGGGCATAGGACAAGTTTGCCTGCGGACGGGAACTGTCTGTCGGAGATTTTGCACAGAGCGGGACAAGTTCGCAATCTGAGAATATTGGAAAGGACGAGGAGAGATGGCGTTTGATTTCAAGAAAGAGTACAAGGAATTTTATATGCCGAAGGCGAAGCCTGAGATCGTGAACGTGCCAAAGGCAAACTACATCGCCGTGCGCGGGCAGGGAGACCCCAATGAGGAGGGCGGCACTTATCAGCAGGCCATGGGGGTTCTCTATGCCGTTGCCTATACGATCAAAATGAGCAAGATGGGGGATCACCGCATCGAGGGATATTTTGACTATGTGGTGCCGCCGCTGGAGGGCTTTTGGTGGCAGGAGGGCGTGTGCGGCGTGGACTACGCACACAAAGAGACATTCCACTGGATATCCGTCATCAGACTGCCGGATTTTGTGACGCGCGCGGACTTCGACTGGGCCGTTGAGACTGCTTCAAGGAAGAAAAAGCTGGATTGTTCCGCCGCTGAATTTCTGAGCGTTGACGAAGGCCTCTGCGTGCAGATCATGCACCTCGGACCCTATGACGATGAGCCCGCGTCCGTGGCGCGGATGGACGTGTTTCTTCTGGAAAACGGCTATGAAAACGACATGAACAGCACGCGCCTGCACCATGAAATTTATCTGACGGATGCGCGGAAAACGCCGCCCGAAAAGTGGAAGACGGTCATCCGGCACCCGATTCGAAAGCTTTAGCTGAAAAATCGTCCCGGACAGAAGGTCCTTCTGTCCGGGACGATTTTTGCGATGACTGCCATCCGGCATACTTGCTTGACCGGTGTGAGCGGCAGTGATATAATCCGCCCAAAGTCTCAGTAATTTCAGCGAGGTAGGGTTTATGACGCTTGAAGAATTTTTCCGCTCCAACCCCTCGGGGGCGCTGGCGCTTTCCGGCGGAGCGGACTCGGCATATCTCGCGTGGGCCGCGGGACACTACGGACAAAACTGGAGGGCTTATTTTGTGCACTCCGCTTTTCAGCCGGGTTTTGAGTTGGACGATGCAAAAGCGGTGAGCGCTTTTGCAAGAGTTCCTCTGACGGTAATTGAGGAAGATATCCTCTCCCATGCCGAGGTGGCTGAAAACCCCGATAACCGCTGCTATTTCTGTAAAAAACACATTTTCAGAAAAATTATCTCGCGTGCGGCGGCGGATGGGTATTCGCTGGTCATCGACGGCACGAACGCCTCGGATGACGCCGACGACCGCCCCGGAATGAAAGCTCTGCGGGAGCTTTCGGTCCGCTCCCCGTTACGCGAATGCGGCATTACGAAAGCGGAAGTACGCGAACGTTCCCGCGAAGCGGGACTGACGACATGGAACAAACCCTCTTACGCCTGCCTTGCGACGCGCATCCCGGCGGGGACGGCGATCAAGGCGGAAACGCTGCAAAAAGTGGAGCGGGGAGAGGCGCTCGTCGCCACGCTCGGGTTCCGGAATTTTCGCCTGCGCGTTCGCGGAGAACTGGCGCTCTTGCAGTTTCAGGCCGAGCAGATGGACGCCGCCTTTGCGAGCCGGGCGGAACTGCTAAAACGGCTTTCCCCGCTGTTTCCCGTCGTGTCGATCGATCTGATGCCTCGAAAAAGGGCAGAATAAGCGCCTGTCAAGGAAATACGACAAAAAAGGGAGAAAAACCGGCATCCGGCACAGCGCCGCGCTGACCGCAGAATCGGACAGCAGTGCGCACGGGAAGTCAGGACATATGCGGGCAGACGCGGTAGAATGGCAGCATACGGAAGGAGTCGAAGAAATGGACTGGATAACGGGCATACAGCGGGCGCTCGACTACACGGAGGAGCATCTGACCGAGGAGATCGACTATGAGGCTGTGGCGAAGGAGGCCGCTTCGTCATCGTTTCATTTCCAGCGGATGTTCAGCTTGGTCTGCGGCTTTTCCCTCGGCGATTATATCCGTATGCGCCGTCTGACGCTCGCTGCGGAGGACCTGATGCGCACGGGTGACAAGGTCATAGACGTTGCGCTGCGCTATGGCTACGACAGTCCCGAAAGCTTCACCCGCGCATTTTCACGCTTTCACGGCATCACGCCGACGGAGGCGCGGCGCGGCGGCAGCGTGAAGTCCTTCTCCAGACTCTCCGTAAAACTGATTTTATCTGGAGGTAGTACCATGAACTACAGGATCGAAAAGAAAGACGCACTCCGCATTGTCTGCAAAAAGATTCAGGTGAGAAAACCGCAGGGGGAAACAGCAACGGAAGATATTGCGAAGTTTTGGAATCAGTGCAGCGCGGACGGCACGATGGAAAAACTCTGCAAGCTCGGAAAGTTCGACGAGCTGGGCGGCGTGCTGGGCGTCTGCTTCTCTTCGGAGCTTGCTGATTCCGGTTTCCCTTATGGCATCGGCGTCGAGTACAACGGTGCGCCGCTCGACGGCGGAGAGTTCGAGATCGTCGACATCCCGGCCTATACCTACGCGGTCTTTGAGTGCCGGGGGAAGATGCCTGAGGCATTCAAAAAGACCTATCAGCAGATCTGCACGGAGTTTTTCCCGCAGAGCAACTATGTTTACGGCAGCGGCGTGGAACTAGAGGTCTACCCCTCAGCGGACACCCAGAATCCGGACTATTTCTGCGAGATTTGGATCGCGGTAAATGAGAAGAAGTAAAGCGCGGCGGGCCGTCATATATTGAAAATGTGCACCTCGAAAGGGTTTGCGGCAGTAAGTACTGCTTGCCTTTCGGGGTGCATTTTTGTGCGTCTGCGCGGCTTTCAAAATTCAGATAAGAAAAAATAAATATCCTGTATTTACAAGTATTGAAAAAAGTGTATAATGGTATTATACGGATAAAAACCGAAGAAAGGGAGTGCGGCTTATGATTTTTCTTGCGCATACCGACCCGGAAAACGGTCGGGAACAGACGGTGCTGGAACATTTGAAAGGCACGGCATGTCTCGCGGCGGAATTCGCGGCTGCTTTCGGCGCAGCAGAAGAGGGAAAGCGCTGCGGGATGCTGCACGACATCGGCAAATATTCGGACGCATTTCAGCGTAGGATCCGAAACTCGGGAGAGCGGGTCGATCACTCGACGGCGGGCGCGCTCAAAGCCTGGGAGCTGCGGGACGTTCCTGCGGCTCTGAGCGTTGCGGGACACCACGGAGGCCTGCCGAACGTTGGGACAAAAATGGACGCGGAAACCGAAGCAAGCCTCTGGGTAAGAGTCAATCGCGCCCAGAAAAACGGGCTTGCGGATTGCAGCGCCTTTCAAACCGAGGTCGAAATTCCAGCGGCAAAGCTGCCCGACTATATAAAAACCATGGAGAACGGCTTTTTCTTCACGCGGATGCTCTACTCCAGCTTAGTGGATGCGGATTTTCTCGATACGGAGCGTTTCATGCAAAACGGCAGAGTCGAACGCGGCGGATTTCCGCCGCTGGGGGACTACCGCAAAAAGCTTTCCGCCCATATCGCGCCCTGGCTGCAAGAACCGAAGGGCACGCTCGGTGAAAAGCGGAGCGAGATCCTGCGCGCTGTCATCGACGCCGGAAACGAAAAGCCGGGCCTTTTTACGTTTACAGCGCCGACCGGCAGCGGAAAAACGCTCTCGTCCATGGCCTTCGCGCTGGAACACGCGAGGGCAAACGGCCTGCGCCGCGTCATCTATGTCATTCCCTATTGCAGCATTATCGAGCAGACACAGGCGGTGTTTGAGGACGTCTTTGGCGAAGGCAGCGTTGTCGCGCACTACGCGAACGTGGAATACGCTACCGACGAGAAGAGATTGGAGTACGGGCGGGATCGGCGCTACCTCGCAGCCGAAAACTGGGACGCGCCTGTCATTCTCACGACGACGGTACAATTTTTCGAATCGATCTTCGGCAATAAGCCCTCACGCTGCCGAAAACTACACAATATCGCCGGCAGCATACTCATTTTCGATGAGGCACAGATGCTGCCGGCGCCGTTTCTGCGCCCCTGCGTTGCGGCGATTTCGGAGCTTGTGAAAAATTACGGCTGCACGGCGGTCCTCTGCACGGCGACTCAGCCTGCGCTCGGAAAGCTCTTTGCCGAGAAAGCAAACCTGCCTGGAATGCGTGCGATAGAGCTTTGTCCGTGGCGGGAGGAATTGTATGAGCAGTTCCGCCGTGTGCGCTATGAGTCTGTCGGGAAATGCTCGGATGCGGCGCTTGCCGCGCGGCTTGCGGAGCAGAAACAGGTGCTCTGCATCATCAACCGCCGCGATCAGGCGCAGACCCTTTTCGCACAGCTGCCCGAGGAGGGACGTTTCCATCTTTCGACCGCAATGTACCCCGCGCACAGGCGGGAAAAGCTTGACGAGATACGTGCACGGTTAAAGGCGGGGAAGACCTGCCGCGTTGTCTCGACAAGCCTTGTCGAAGCGGGCGTGGATGTGGATTTTCCCGTCGTATACCGTGCGCTCGCGGGGCTGGATTCCATCATTCAGGCCGGCGGCCGCTGCAACCGCGAGGGTACGCCGGGCGTCGTGAACGGCACGGTGTACATATTTGAGAGTGAACGCCCCGCACCGAAAATGCTGGCGCAGAACGTTGCGGCGGCAAAATGGGCACTGGACAAGTATGAAGACATCGCCTCCCCGGCGGCGGTGAGCGCCTATTTTAACGAGCTGTTCTATGTGGCGAAGGGGATGGACGCGCTCGACGCGCAGGGCATTTTAAAGCTCTGCGCTCAAAAAAGCATGCCGTTTGCGGAGGTCGCCGCGCGCTTTCACATCATTGACAACGCGCAGTACACCGTTTTCATCCCCACCCCGGAGAGCGAGCCGCTTCTCGCGGAGCTCGAACGCTTCGGCCCGAACCGCGAACGTATGCGGAAACTCGGGCAGTACGCCGTCGGCGTCTATCCGAAGCATTACGAGGACCTAGCCGGTGCGCTGCACAAGATCGCGGAGAACGCCGCCGTCCTCGTGGACACAAGGCTTTACAGCAGGGAAACGGGGCTTGAACTGACGCTCGAGGAGGGGCAAGAGTTGATGTGCTGAAAGAGAGGGGAAGGCGGAACGTTTCCGTTCCGCCTCCCTGCAAATAATCATAAATGCAATTATTTCAACCCGCAGTTTTCACTGACAAAATTATCTTACCAGCTTTTATAGCACTTGACAACAATAAATATATGGAGTATTATTTAATCATAAATACAATTGAAAGGGGAGATGCAGATGTCCGTAAAAGTGGAAGTCTGGGGCGAATACGCGCTGTTCTCGCGGCCGGAGCTCAAGGTTGAGCGCTACTCTTACGATGTAATGACGCCATCCGCGGCACGGGGACTTTTGGAAGCCATCTATTGGCACCCGGGACTGCGGTGGGTCATTGACAGAATTTATGTTCTCAACCCCATCGAATTCACAAGCGTTCGACGAAATGAGGTGAAGTCTAAAATTTCGGCGAACAACGTACGCACCGTCCTGAACGGCGGCGGGGGAGAGCTGTTTCTCGCGGTGTCGGATGACATCCAGCAGCGCGCGGCGACCGTTCTTTGCGACGTTCACTATGTGATTGAAGCGCACTTTGTGCTGACCGACAAGGCCGCGCCCGGCGACAATGCGGGTAAGTTCTGCGACATCATGCGCCGGCGGCTCGAAAAGGGACAGTGTTACCATCGGCCATGCCTCGGTTGCCGGGAATTCCCGGCGCACTTCAAAAAGTGGGAGGGCGGCGAGATCGTGACAGCCTACCCGGAGACAGACCGGGAGCTCGGCCTTATGCTCTATGACATCGACTATAGCGACCCCGAAAACCTCACGCCGATGTTTTTCAAGGCTACGCTTGAAAAAGGCGTACTGAATGTTCCTGCGCCGGAGAGTCAGGAGGTGCTGCGATGATTTTGCAGGCTTTGGTGGACTACTATGAGGTGCTCGCGGCGCGTGGCGAAATTGCCCGCCCCGGCTGGGGCAAAACGAAGGTTGCCTTTGCGTTGGAGCTGGACGAAAACGGGGCGCTCACACGCGTGGTGCCGCTGTCAAGCCCCTCGCCGGACGGGAAAAAGAGTGTTCCGCAGACAAAGGAACTTCCCGTGCCGGTCAAGCGTTCATCGGGAATCGACGCGAACTTCCTCTGGGACAACTCGGCCTATCTGCTCGGTGTTGACGGCAAGGGCAAACCGGAGCGTGCAAAGGACTGCTTCGGCGCGGCAAAGGATCTGCACATGTCGCTGCTCTCGGAGCTCGATGACCCGTTTGCCCGGGCGATCTGCCGCTTCTTTGCGACTTGGGAACCGAAGAGAGCGGCGGACGAGCCTGCGCTTGCTGACAGCTTGGACGACATTCTCAAAGGCGTCAATCTCACGTTTCTCTTCGGCGGCAGATTTCCGGATGAGAACGCCGCGCTCTGCCGCGCATGGCAGACGTACTACGACAGCGGCGGCGATGGCAAAACCATGCGCTGCCTTGTGACTGGCGAGGAGACCGTGCCGGAGAAAGTACATCCCGCCATCAAAAATGTCGTGGGCGCGCAGTCGTCCGGCGCGGCATTGGTTTCGTTCAATGCAGAGGCTTTCTGCTCCTATGAGCGGGAGCAGAATTTGAATGCGCCGGTCGGCAAATACGCCGCCTTCGCCTACACCACCGCCCTCAACACACTGATTGCCGACCGCGAGCACGTGCGCCGCTTCGGTGACACAAGCGTTGTTTTCTGGTCGGAGGACGCGGAACCGGCCTGTCAGGACGTGTTTGGCGCAATGCTTGACGGCGGCGGAGACAAGTTCACGGACGAAGAACTCAAAAGCTGCGTGAATGCGCTGGTAAAGGGCGAATGCCCAAACGTTGCGGGTGTGAAGCTGGACCCGGAGCAGAACTTTTACATTCTCGGCATTTCGCCGAACGCGGCACGACTCTCTGTCCGCTTCTTCCTGCGCGGCAGCTTCGGGAAATTCCTCGGGAACGTGGAAAAGCACTATCGGGACATCAATATTGTGAGCGACAATCGCTCCAAATGGGACATGATTCCGCTGTGGGCTTTGTTGCGGGAAACGGTGAATATGAATTCCAAAAACAAGGACGCATCGCCGCAGATGGCGGGAGATACGCTCCGCGCTGTCCTCAGCGGACAGGCTTATCCCGCAACGCTCTACCAGCAGACGCAGCTGCGTATTCGTGCCGAGCATGAGGTCACGCGCGGACGTGCGGGCATCGTCAAGGCGTATTTGCTCCGTTTTGAAAACAATCAACAATACAGGGAGGCTCTGACCGTGGAATTAAATGAACAAACGAATTATCAGCCCTACATACTGGGGCGGCTGTTTTCCGTTTTGGAAGGCTTGCAGCAGGCGGCAAACCCGGGCATTAACACGACCATCAAAGACAAGTACTTCACCTCGGCGGGCGCAACGCCTGCAATCGTTTTTCCGACGCTTTTGAATCTTGCGGAAAAGCATCTCAGAAAGCTTGACGGCGGAATACGCGTGTATTATTCAAAGCAGATCACAGAGCTTGCAAACCGCGTCACGGAGACCTATCCCGCACATCACAATCTGTATGAGCAGGGCGTTTTCCAGCTCGGCTACTATCACCAGACACAGAAACGCTTTGAAAAGAAAGACAAGGCGGATGCCACTGAAACGATAAAGGAGGAAAACTGAAATGTCCGAACCGATCAAAAACCGCTATGAATTCATTATTCTGTTCGACGTTGAAAACGGCAACCCCAACGGTGATCCCGACGCGGGCAATATGCCGCGCATCGACCCAGAGACGAACCTCGGCATCGTCACCGACGTCTGTCTCAAGCGCAAGATCCGCAACTATGTCGAGACGGTCAAGGAGGACCAGTCGGGCTACCGCATCTATATCAAGGACAACGTGCCGCTCAACGTCAGCGACAGGAGCGCCTGCGAATATTTGGGCATTCCCTCGGACGAAAAGGGGCTCAAGGAAGCCAAGAAAAAGGACAAGGAGCTCGACGGCAAAATCCGCGATTTCATGTGCCAGAATTTCTTTGACATCCGCACGTTTGGCGCGGTGATGGTGACCTTCGTGAAGGGCGCGCTCAACTGTGGACAGGTGCGCGGACCCGTGCAGCTCGGCTTCGCGCGCTCTGTCGAGCCGGTCATTCCCCAGGAGGTGACGATCACCCGCGTTGCCATCACTACCGAGGAGGATGCCGTGAAAAAGGGCACCGAGATGGGCCGCAAATTCATTGTCCCCTATGGCCTCTATCGCTGCGAGGGC
>JBMNPV010000063.1:0-9938 GCA_050943775.1 Oscillospiraceae bacterium | reverse complement strand
TGCCGGCTGCAGCTATGATGATCCCAAAGCCTCTGTCCCGGGCGGACTTGGAGAATTCGGCTGCCTCGGCCGGGGTGCGGTGCGCCGAAAAAACATGTACTTCGCAGGGGACGCCGAATTCGGAGAGTTTTGCGATGGCCTTTTCAACGACCGGGAGGTCGCTGTCGCTGCCCATGATTACTGCTGCTTTTTTCATGAGTCACCATTCCTTCTTGTTATGGGATCGTGCGTGTAAACGCGGTGTTTTCGGTTTGAAACAAACAGGAGACGATATTATAATTTTATACGAACTCAAATTTTCGGTCAAGGAAAACAGCCGCTTTTCGCCCTATGAAATCCAACGATTTTTACAAGGAATTAGCGACTTTTTTGGAAGTTTTGACAGGAACAACTCATTAATATAAATTATACGAAATGCCGTGCGTGATTTTGTACAGAATGACGGTTGCTTCGTCTGCCGCGTGAAAGGTACAATAAAAAAGGAACTATCCCCGAATAAAGGTCCCACGCTGCGGGACACGGAGGAAACTATGAAAACAGATATCGTGATCGTCGGTGCCGGCCCTGCCGGCATTTTTACGGCGATGGAGCTCATCCGCAAGGGGAGCAAAAAAAAGATCATTATGGTTGAAAAGGGCCTTGCGGTCGAAAAGCGCCGCTGCCCAAAGGCCAAAACAAAAGAATGTGTCAACTGCAAGCCCTATTGTCACATCACCACGGGCTTTTCCGGCGCGGGCGCGTTTTCGGACGGCAAACTTTCCCTGAGCTATGAAGTCGGCGGCGATCTGCCGACTTTGATCGGGGAGATGCAGGCGCAGGAGCTGATTGATTACGCGGACGGCATCTATCTGGAGTTCGGCGCGGACGAGAAGGTCGAGGGCGTCGGCAATTTCGAAGAGGTCAAGGAGATCCGGAAGCGTGCGATACAGGCGGGACTCAAGCTTGTCGATTGCCCGATCCGCCACATGGGCACCGAAAAGGCGCAGGACATCTACTACCGGATCGAGCAGTACCTCATCGAAAACGGTGTGGAGCTGCTGTTCGGCTACGAATGTGACAACGTCATTCTCGATGGCGACAAGTGCCTCGGCATCATCGCCCACAAGAGCATGGAGCATCTCGAGATTTTCGCGGATGAAACCGTTATTGCGACCGGCCGCAGAGGCGCCGAGTGGCTCGAAAAGATCTGCGCGGAGAACGCAATTGCCCATCAGCCGGGCACGGTCGACATCGGCGTGCGCGTTGAGTGCCGTAACGAGGTCATGGAAAACGTCAATAAGGTGCTCTATGAGTCAAAGCTCATCGGTTACCCGAAGCCTTTCAAAAACAAAGTCCGCACTTTCTGCCAGAACCCCGGCGGCTTTGTCAGCCAGGAAAATTACGATGATGACCTTGCGGTCGTGAACGGCCACTCCTTCAAGGACAAAAAGTCCAACAACACGAATGTTGCGATCCTGTGCTCACACAATTTCAGCTATCCCTTTAACCAGCCGATCGCCTATGCGCAGAAGGTCGGCGAGCTGACAAACATGCTCGGCGCGGGACACATCATGGTCCAGCGCTTCGGTGACATCCTCGACGGCAAGCGTACATGGGAAAAGGAGCTGGCGCAGTCGAACGTCCGACCGACGCTGACGGACGCCGTCGCGGGCGACATCACCGCCGCGATGCCGTATCGCTCCATGATGAACATTATCAACTTCATTCAGGCGGTCGACCACGTTGTCCCGGGTTTTGCCTCGACCGAAACGTTGCTCTATTCTCCGGAACTGAAGTTCTATTCCAACCGTATCAAGATGGACAAGGACCTCAACACGAACATCCAGGGCCTTCATTGTCTCGGCGATTCGAGCGGCTGGACCCGCGGACTGATGATGGCCTCTATCATGGGCGTTCTCATGGGACGCAAGATCGCGGAGCGCGAAGCGGAACAGGTCTGAAAGCCGTGAAATAAGACGGGGCGCACGCTTTGCAGCGTGCGTCCCGGATTTTATTCTGATTTTTGGCAGCGGGCGGCAAGCCCCCAGAGTATCCACATCATCGGGGCGACCAGAAACAGGCCCAGTCCGAAAAAGGACTGCATCCAGTAGCAGAGCAACGCGCAGGCGAGGGGAGCCGCAAAGCGGTCCGCCTTTGCGTGTACAGCGGCGCGCAGCGTGGCCGCCTGCGCCGCAAGATAGGCCGCGAGCGAGAGAATACCGGTGTTCACGAGCATGCCGAGGTATTCGTTGTGCGCGTTGTCAACAAAGGCACTGAGCGTTTTTCCCGTCTCCGGGACGACGCGTGAAAAGCGCAGGTCCAGCCGCTCCGCGAGCGTACCGGGCCCGCCGCCGAAGAGCGGATATTCGGGAAAGAGCGCGAGCAGTTTCCGCCAGATCAGAATGCGGGACGAGCCGTAGCGATCCTCCAGATGACCGTGCAGCGCGCAGGAGAGCTCATATAGCGTTCCGCTGCTGCCCGGATAGAAATACACTGCCGCAAAGCTTCCCGTAACGCAGGCGAGAGACAGAATTGGAAGCACAATTCGCAGATTCCGGGAACGGAATTCTTTTTTTTCCGTCATAAAACGGAAAACGAGGAGGAGACCCGCCGCTGCGGGCAGCCAAAAGGCCTTTCCCGGGAAATATCCTCGCAGCGCGACGGCCCCGCCGCCCTCTGGCGTCGTCACTTGCAGCGGAAATGCGAAAAACGCACTGATACACAGCACGGCAGCCGTATCGAGCAGGCGGCGCAGCCGCTCACTGTTAGTCACGACAAAGGGGACGGCGCAGACGAAGCAGGCGGCAAACGCGAGCACACCGCCTGAAACGCCGCAGGCAAAAAGGCAGAGCGCGAGGAGCGAGAGTGCCGGCAGAAGCGGCAGTTCCCGCTTGGCGGCTGTGATATAATAAAACAATGTCAGCGGGAGCAGCAGGCAGAGATATGCGGCAAACAGGTCCGCGTTGCCAATCGTGCCGAGGAAAACACTTGAAAAACGTACGCCTGCGTCAAAGAATGTGTAGCCCGATGGGAAGAGCCAGAGCGGATCGAAGCCCAGAAGCTGCAAAAGCGCGACGAGGCAGTTGAGTACGCCGCCGAGGGCGGCAGCATAGACATAGGCTGCTTTCGGCCGTCCAAAGTGCGAGACTCCCCAGAAAGCCGCGCAGCAAAGCGCGGTGGTGTAAAGTCCGTCGCGGCGTCCGGAGCCGAGTATCGTCTTTGAACCGTACGGGGACAACAGCGCGGACAGGACGCAAAGCGCGAGATAGAGCAAAACGAGCGCTTCCGCCCCCGTCGATCTTGCCTTAGGGAGCCGGTTCGGCTCGCGCAGCCAGCACAGCGAAAACAGGAGCAGGCTCCCAAGCCAGAGTAGCGTTGCCGTTTCAAAAAAGACAAACTTTGAGGCCGTAATCTTTTCATAGCCGTGCAGACCGGTGAAGAGCGGAAAGACGAGCAGCATGACATATATGTATAGCTCTGTCGTCTGCACACGGAGATCTGCTGTTTTTGCGTCAAAGCGTTTTTGCATTCGATTTCTTCTCATTTTCATAGTTCGGAGGTTGACCCATGCTATTTGACACACACGCCCACTATACCGACGAGGCATTTGACGCCGACCGGGACGAGGTGATACGGGCTGTTCGGGACAGTGGCGTTGAACGCGTTATGAATTCGTCCAGCGACGAAAAAAGTAGCCGCGAGGCCATAGCGCTCGCGGAAAAATACGACTTTATTTATGCCAGTGTCGGCTGGCATCCGGAGGACGCGGCGGGGTTTTCAAGCGTGTCCGCCGAACTGATCCGCGAATGGGTCAGGCATCCGAAGGTGCGTGCGATCGGGGAGATCGGACTGGACTACCACTATGATGACGCGGCGCCCCGTGAACTGCAGAAAGAAGTGCTTGAGCGGCAGATGCAGCTTGCGCTGGAGCTGAACATGCCGGTCGTTATACACGACCGGGAGGCACACGGCGACTGCATGGAGCTTGTTCGGAAGTACCCGGCGCTTCATGGAGCGTTCCACTGCTTTTCCGGCAGCGTCGAGATGGCGCGGGAGCTGTTGGACCGGGGCTGGTACCTGGGTTTCACGGGCGTGATCACCTTTAAAAATGCCCGAAAGGCGCTCGAAGTGTTGGAGATGTGCCCCACAGACCGCATTTTGATCGAAACGGACTGCCCCTATATGGCCCCCGTTCCGCACCGCGGCGAACGCAACGACTCACGTTTTCTGAAGCTGATGGCGGAAAAGGTGGCCGCGGTAAAGGGCCTCTCGCCGGAAGAAGCGGCGGCGCTTACGACGGAAAACGGGAAGCGCTTATTCGGGATCGAATAAAGCGCTTCCCGCAGCGGGGCTGTGTTTAGTCCTCAAATTTCGGACCGTAGCAGGAGGACGGAAGCGCGTCGGCCATTGCGGTGAGAACGGAGCTGACCCCGTCAATGCGGTAGTCTGTTTCCGGCGTTTTGAACTTTGGCGCGGGATCCACATCTGTCGGCAGCATGACGCGCACGCGTGTCCCGCCGCATGCACGGCTCTCAATGAGAAGAACGCCGCCGTGAAGCTGGGCAATGCCGCTGGCGATATACAGGCCCAGACCGAGTCCGCCGCCCGCAGCGCCGGGTTCGGCGGGGTCCTCCGGAAGCGAGAAGATGCTCGGCAGCCGCTCCTGTGGGATGCCCTCGCCGTTATCGTCGACCGAAAGGACGATGTGCTTATCCCGCTGGCTGAGTGTGAGCGTGATGCGGCCGTCCGGCTTCGTGTGCTGTAGACTGTTTGAAAAGAGGTTCAGCAGCATCTGCTCGATGAGCTCCGGGTCGACCACGGCAAAAAGCTCTGTTTCGTTCGTCGTAAAACGAATGGGCGCTCCCTGATCTCTGCAGAGTACGGATACCGTGTCCGTGATCTCCGAGCACAGACGGACAAGATCGGACCGCACAGGCGTAAAGAGCATTTCCCGGCGTGCCAGAAGATCTGCGCTGTCGAGCTGCCGGATCGTACGCAGCAGGCAGTAATAGTAATGGTAGAGAACGGCGGTGTATTTTTCACTGAGACGGGCGTTTTCCGCATTTGCACGGCAGAAGCGGTCGACCGATAATTTCAGACCGGTCATATTATTGCGGAGATTACTGATAAAGTTTCGCGTGAGGTACATTGTGCTTTTTTGTTCGTTATGAAAATTAAAAAAGAGGAGAGTGACTCCCTCTTGACGGGAAACGCTGATGTTCGCGGCACGGCCGCCGATGAGGGCAGAACAGGCGTAGCTTTCCGGCTCTCCGGTAAAGACCTCGGAGGGAATGAGTTTGGCTGTCTCACAGCCGGTTGGATCAAAGCCCAGTTCGTTGCTCGCGCAGGGATTTGCAAACAGAATACGGACGCCGTCTGTACCCAGAACGGGCTGCTGGGCGCCGGAGAAAAGGCGGGATAGTTCAAGCGGGTCGATCACTGTCCTGTCCTCCTTAAAACCTAGTGTGGTTTAGTATATGGGCTTTTTTTCCCATTATCATGTTGACATAAAAAGAATACCAGAAAACAGGGGAAAGGGCAATGCCTGAATCGACGAATTTGAAAATAATCCGAGCTAAACAGCTTTCCCTTGCAATTTGGGTACGCATGGTGTAAAGTAAACAAATTGAGCGGCCTGACGGCCTGGAAGGTGCACTTTTGCGCCGCCGGGGCATATATTGCAAACGGTCAGAGAGCTCAACACGCGGTACCGGAGGTGCATGTATGCCCGCATCAAAAAACCAGAACTATCTTCACGGCGCGGCGATCCTCGCCATCGCCACCATTGTCACAAAAATTCTTGGCGCGATCTACAAGATCCCGCTTGGGAATATTTTAGGGGACGAGGGCTTTGCCCATTTCAACGTTGCCTATAACCTTTATAATGTTCTGCTCGCACTTTCGACAGCGGGACTGCCGATCGCGGTTGCGCGCTTGATCTCGGAATCGAACAATCTGAAGAAACCGGCGCAGATCAACCGGATTTATAAGATCGCGGTCATCACGTTCGTTACGCTCGGTATGATCGGCTCCCTGATCATGTTCCTTTTCCCGGTCGACCTCGCGACCAGAATGGGCGACGCGGAAGCAAGTCAGGGCATCCTCGCAATGGCGCCCGCCGTTTTGCTCGTGTGTATCTGTTCTGCTTTCCGCGGTTATACGGAGGGACTTTCAGACATGCGCCCGACCTCTGTCTCGCAGGTCATCGAGGTCCTATTCAAAGTCATTTCGGGTCTGACCATCGTTATTCTGCTCCAGCGGCAGGGTTATGATCTGCCGATCCTCTCGGCCGGCGCGATCTGCGGCACCGGCATCGGTGCGCTGTTTGCAAGCATTTATCTCGGCTTCGTTGTCCGCAAGCGCCGCAAATATGAGCTTGCACTCGTGGAGTCCGCCCCGGAAAACTATGATATGAGCAGCGATACGAGCGGCGTCATCTTCAAAAAATTTGTCAACATCGGTGTGCCGATCGCCTTAGGCTCCTGTGTTTTGAGCGTCGTGTCGCTTATCAATCAGACGCTGATTTTCGACCGGCTGCAAAACGCCGCGGGCTGCACCTTTGCCGAAGCAAAAACGCTTTTCGGCGTCTATTCCAAGGCGCTCACACTTTATAATCTTCCCGCGGCCATCATCACGCCGATGACGATCAGCGTGATCCCCGCCATAACGGGCTTTCTTGCAAGGAAACAGTATGAGGACGCGAGAAACGTTGTTGAGTCCTCACTGCGCATTTCTACGATCATTGCCCTCCCCATGGCAATCGGACTCTCTGTCTGTGCGCAACCCATTATGGACGGCCTTTACTACGGCAGCGCCGCGGAAGGACCGCAGCTTCTGGCCATCATGGGACTTGCGTCCTATTTCGTTTCCCTCGCGCTGATGACGACGGCCATTTTGCAGGCCGGCGGCCGTGAGCGCCTTCCGATGTACACCATGCTGACCGGCTGTGCGCTCGATGTTCTTCTTTTCTGGCTGCTTGTCGGGAACCCGGACATCCATATTTTCGGCGGCCCGATCGCAACGCTGCTGTGCTACATCCTTATGAGCGGACTCAACCTCTGGTTCGTGATGCACCGCTTGCCCGAAAAGCCAAACCTTGCGAAGGTCTTTGTGCTTCCCGTCATCAACTGCGCGGTTATGGGCGCCGCCGTGCGCGTTGCATACCCGGCTTTCATGAAGCTCCTCGGCGCGGGAGATGATCCCGGCAGAAAGCTGATCCTCGCGGGCCTGCTGCTTACGATCCTCGTCGGTATCGCGGTCTATCTTGTTATGACGATCCTCACAAGAGCCGTGACTATGGAGGACATGAAGCTCATCCCGAAGGGCGAAGCAATCGGCAAAAAGCTGCATATTCGCTAAGAAAACTGAAAATAATGACAGTCGATTCATACAAATGTACAGATATGTAAGGTTCAATTTATCTATATCTCCATAACGAAAGGCATAATAAAAATGCAACTTGCGGAAGGGTGAAAACTGTGGTAGATTTTTCGTATAAATCCGCATATGATATGGCCGATTATCGCAAAATAATCGAAGTCCTGCGTTCCCCCGGCGGCTGTCCGTGGGACATCGAACAGACGCATGAGAGCATCCGCCGCAATTTGCTGGAGGAAGCCTACGAGGTTTGCGAGGCCATCGATGAGAAGGACCCCGAGCATCTCAAGGAGGAGCTCGGTGACCTTCTCATGCAGGTTTTGTTCCACGCACGCATCGAGGAGGAAAAGGGCAGCTTCGATCTCGACGATGTGGCGGACAATGCCGTAAAAAAACTCATCTACCGGCATCCGCATGTCTTTGGAGATGTGGCGGTCGCGGGCAGCGAGGACGTCGTCCGCAACTGGGACGAGCTCAAGAAAAAAGAAAAGGCACAGACTACCGTCACCAAAACGATGACGGACGTTGCGGAAACGCTGCCGGCGCTCTGGCGCGCGGAAAAAGTCCAGAAGAAGGCGGCGAAGGTCGGCTTTGACTGGCCCGATTGCAGCGGCGCGCTGGACAAGCTTCGCGAGGAGTCGGACGAACTCAGAGCGGCGATTACCGAGGGGGACCCGGACCACATCGAAGAGGAACTGGGCGACCTGCTTTTCGCGGCGGTAAATGTTGCGCGCTTCACCAAAACAGACCCCGAAGCCGCGCTGCATCGAGCCTGCGAAAAGTTCATACGCCGCTTTGACAGCGTTGAGACGCAGGCGACGGCAAGCGGGAAAAAGCTCTCGGATATGACGCTTGCTGAAATGGACGAACTCTGGGAGCAGGCCAAACAGGAAAATTAAAAAGGGATGTTCAGCCCTATATATTACAAACACTGAGAAGTCAGTCGATTACATTAGGAGGAGAAGTATGAATAAAGCAGAGCTTATTGCCGAAGTGGCGGAGAAAACAGGACTTTCCAAGAAGGACAGCGAGCGCGCTGTTAACGCAACGTTCCAGACCATAGAATCCACGATCGAGACCGGCGAAAAGGTGCAGCTTGTCGGTTTCGGTGTGTTTGACGTTAAAACCAGAGAGGCCCGCAAAGGCCGCAACCCCAAGACAAAAGAAGAAATCGACATCCCCGCATCCAGAGTCCCTGTTTTCAAGGCCGGCAAGGCTTTCAAGGACGCTGTCGATAAGTAATAAGGTCTGCCGCGCCCAAAAGCGCGCTTTCGGCAATGCCGATATAGTATTTGAAGGGCTGCCGCCATTTGCGGCGGCCCCTGCTTTTTCCGGGGCCGCTCCGGACGGCGTACCGGAACGCCACGAATGGAGGAATCGTATGCGCTTAGATAAATATCTGAAGGTCACGCGTCTCATCAAACGCCGCACAGTCGCGAACGAGGCCTGCGACGGTGAACGCGTCACGGTAAACGGCCGTGTTGCCAAGGCGTCTTATGATGTCAAGATCGGCGATATCATCGAGATCCGCTACGGGCAGCGGACGCTCAAGGTCGAGGTCCTCGCCATCGCCGAGGCGGTGGGCAAGGCGGACGCGCCGGCCCTCTACCGGGAGATCCCCTGACGCCCTCTGCGCGGCAGGAAAACAGCCGCGAAGCCCTTTTCCCTGCTTCGCGCGTGAAAAAAGTTTGTCAAGTGACAAGCGGGACGGAAGTCGTAAAGATTTTCGCCCGCTTTTTTATACGCTTTAATGAACAAAACTACCGGACTTGTCAAGAACAAATTTTGCGCTTTAAAAAGTAAAGAGAAGGGTTTATATAATTGTTATGTAAACCATACATGAATATTATTTCCCAAGCTTTCAGCACATGGGTGTTGAAAACTCTGTTGGAAGTGTGCAAAACCCTCGAAAATACAGATGCTGCGCGCAGCCACCCTGCGGAATGCTGGATTGAATATACATAATTCGTGTAAACCGCGTACCCGGCGGCGTTGCAAAAAACGCAACAAAGAGGAAAAAACCTTGACACGCAAACGGATGGAATATCCTGTCCCGGATGCCCATAGAGTATTTGCAGCAAACGATATCAGGAGGCGGAAGATGAAAAGAATTCTTGCGTTTTTACTCGCCGCGGCGGTACTGGCATCCTGTGCCTTCGCAGCACCGGCGGAGAGCACTCAGTCGGAGAGCGCATCCGATACGGCTGTGAGCGTGCCGGTGCCATCTGCGCTCGTGATGGAAAAGACAAGCGGAAAGGTCCTGTATGAGAAAAACGCTCACGAGCACATGCCACCCGCGAGCGTGACAAAGATCATGACGCTTCTGCTGACCGTTGAGGAGATCGAAGCGGGCCGTCTCTCGGAGGACGATACGGTTACGGGTTCGTCGCACGCCTCGTCGATGGGCGGCAGCCAGATCTGGCTCAAGGAGGGGGAGACTCTGACGGTCGGGGAGATGCTCAAGGCAGTGGCAATCGTTTCGGCAAATGACTGCGCGGTTGCCCTTGGCGAGCACATCGCGGGTTCGGAGGAGGCGTTTGTTGCCCGCATGAACAAACGGGCTGCGGAGCTGGGCATGAAAG
>JBMNPV010000062.1:0-10053 GCA_050943775.1 Oscillospiraceae bacterium | reverse complement strand
TTCAACGCTTGTACAAATGAACTATGCGGCTGCGGAGAAATGGTCTTCATGCTAAGCGGAGATACTGCCATGCGCAGAATTTGTCACTGTCCCAAAGAAGCAGTCAACTCGGCTTGCATAGCTGGATATCGTGTCATATACTTTAAGCGGCACAGACAAAGTTTCCGGCAAAGTACCCCTCGCTGTTTGCGCGTCTTTCAGACTTTGCACAGGAAGCGCTTTCTGCAAACGCCGACATTGACAAATGGAGATGTAAAAATAAAATGTTTAATAGCGTAATGATCCATCAGGTGGATTTGATTAAAGCTCTGTCGAGCGCGCTTGAGCTTTCAGTTGCCGGTATTTCAGAGCACCACCAGAGGACCGCAATGATTGCGAGAAACATCGGTATGGAACTCGGAATTCCGCAAGATCAGATGGAAATCTTGATCTATGCTTCGCTGCTGCATGATATCGGCGCTGCATCAAACTGGGATGAAAAACAGTTTATCGTTCATAATGACGATGATATGCTGATATTTAATCATGCTGAAGCCGGATATGACCTTTTAAAAGATTCTCCCCAGCTGGGTGATCTGGCCGAGCCGATCCGGTATCATCACGACCGCTACTGCGGGGGAAACCCCAGCGGGCTTATCGGCACAGAAATTCCATTGCTCAGCCGCATCATACATGTTGCAGACAGAATCGAAGTGCAGATCGACAATACGCAGCATATCTTAAACCAACGCCATGCAATCATCAGCAATCTGGAATCAAATCCATACTTTGACCCGGAAATCGTCAACGCGGTCAAAAATGCGGGCAAAAAGGAATGCTTCTGGCTGGATATCGTGAATCGATATGGCTTTTTTGATTTTTTAAAAGAGCTGGGCTCCCTCGGGAAACTGACGTTTAACATGAACGATATCCTCGTCATCGCACAAATTTTTGCAAAGATCATCGATGGCACATCGCCTTATACCGCTGCACATTCTCAAAATGTGGCCAAAGTTGCTGAAAGCATCGCTTTATACAAAGGCTTTAGTGAGATGGAAGCTGAAAAACTTTACCTTGCGGGCTTGCTGCATGATCTGGGCAAGCTCGCTGTACCCAATGAGATCCTGATGAAGCCGGGTAAGATGAGTGACGAGGAATTTACTATCCTAAAGCAGCATCCCTACTATAGCTATTACATATTGCATCAAGTCGAGGGCTTTGAAGAGATTGCTGTCTGGGCGGGTTCCCACCATGAAACGATAGATGGAAAAGGATATCCTTTCGGACTTGCTGCTTCTGAGATCAATCTCGGAAGCCGTATTCTGATGACCGCGGATATATACTGCGCGCTGCTGGAAGACCGCCCCTACAGAAAGGGCACGACCCACAGTCAGGCAATGGGCGTTTTGTATGATTTGGTAAAAAGCAAAAAAATAGATGCCAAGATCGTAGAGGACCTGGAAAACTGCATATCCGTTCTAGGTCCTCTTGTAAACAGGAACATCTGTGAATAGTCCCGGACGCGCGATATACAAAGCGCGGATCTTATGGTTCACTCCGACTCGCGCAGCCGCTCCACAATGGTCTGCCGCCCTGTGACGCCATAGACTGCCAACGGAACGACCGCTCCAAGCACAAGCAGCACGGGAATCGCGATCAGAAGCGGCCAGAAGACGGTGTGGTAAGTGAAGAACCAAAGCAGGCCGCAAAGGGAACGCACGGCCGTCAGTGACAGCGCCATACCCAGCGCCAGTGCGCACACGCCGGAAAGCCCCGCGTAATACAGTCCCTCGCAGCACAACATCTTTCGGAGCTGTTTTCGGGTCATACCGATGCTTTGCAGCATGGCAAACTCTTTTTTCCGCGACACGATACTGGTCAGTACCGCGTTGATGAAATTCAGAATTCCGATGAGTCCGATGATACCGCCCAACGCGCCGCCTACCATCAATACCGTTTTCCGCATATCGGAGAAGGAGGACATTACCGTGGCCTTGGAGTCGTAATTCATCGTCGGCTCGACGCGGTTGGTGTATTCTTTCAGAAACGCCTCCGCGGCGGGCTCCTTGTCGTCCGCGACGTTGAAGGCGTAGCTCATCACCGCCGGAGCGTCCACCAGTGGCAGATAGGCCTGTGCCGGAAGATAGAAGGTGTAGCCCCAATAACACCGATCGCAGTTAGTATAAGTTTTGATTGCGACATGGCCAAGCACCGTGTATTGGTGCCGGGTGTATATCCGCTCGTCCGGATCCGACGAGTCAGCCGCACGCCAGTTATACAGCGTAACAGATTCACCGACCCGATAATGCGCCGTCTCAGGCAGGACGCGGCCCTTGTCGTCCAGATGGACACCCTCAAGAATATACTCGCCGCTCAGCAGCTTTTCCATGTCGAGTTCTCCGTCAACCAGCACCAGACGCTCCATGGGCAGACCCTCCAGGCCATAGACCGCACTGCAAAAATGCCCCTGCTCGTTCTGGTTGACAACGGAGGTGTCGGCGTCATTTTCCGCGAAAAACAGATTTTCTCTGCCGCCGTAGAGCCTCCCGCCCGCTTCAAAGCCGTCGAGCTTCTGCACCGCTTCGATCATCTGCTCGCTGGTCTCATTTTCTACGCCGGAGAATTCGTTGTTGAAGTAGTCCGCGTGGGCGATGAGAAAATCCGTGTCTGTGAATGTGGAGAGGAACTTATCCATGTCGATACCGCCGGAAAGCGTCACCACAACGTCCAGCAGCACGATGCTCAGGGAAAGGCTGATGACCACGAGCACCGCGCGTTTTTTATTGCGCCATACGTTTGACCAGGCCATCCGCGGCATTTTGGCGCCGTTTATGCTCTTTTTCTGCCCATGTTTCGGCACGTCGTTTTCCGTGTAGCGCACTGCTTCGATGGGCGACACGCTGCCCGCCATCCGTCCCGGCTTCAAGGTGCTGATAAACACGGTTCCGAGAGCGAACAGCGCCGCGCCGACAAAAATCAGCGGGTTTGGCGAGACGGAAACGGCGCTGCCCGCGTAGTTGGAGTTGCGCATCAGCAGTGGCACAAGCGCCTTGCCCGAGAAGAAACCGAGAAACAGTCCGATCGGAATGCCGATCAAGGACAAAAGCAGCGCCTGCCGGCGAATGATGCGGCGAAGCTGGCTTGCTGTTGTGCCGATGGTTTTCAGCAGCCCGTAAAAGCGGATGTCCCGCACGATGGAGATCTGGAAGATATTATAAATAATCAGATAGCCTGTAAATACGATCAGCAGCAGCCCGCAGCCAAGACCGATCATCGTTCCGGCATCCATGCCGAAGTTTGTGGACAGATACGACCAGTTCACATTGCTGGCAACATAGTTTGAATCGGTCTCAACAGAGGAAAAGCCGCTCTCGCGCAGCAGCTTGTCGAGCTTTCCCTGCAGATTGAAGCTGTTCGGGAACATGATGTAGGCGTTGATCGCCCCGGTCATGGAATAGTCCTCGTAATAGCTGCACTGCAGCTCATCCGAATGTGCGTCCACATACGCGCGGGAAGCGAAGACCTGTCCAACGTTAAATGCCGGGTCGCTTTTCCACCAGCCGCACAGGGTAAAATCCCGTTTGACCGTTTCGCCTCGGATATTCAGCTCCAGCGGGACCGTCGCGCCAAGCTCCAGCGGCACGCCCAGAAGTGCTAGTGTTTTGGAATCGGAGATCACTTCGTCTTTCGCCTGCGGAACGTGTCCGACCTCCGGCTCGACAAACGCCAGCTTTAAGCCCACAGGGTCGGCATACCAGAATTCTGCGCGGCGCTTTAGCAGCTCCGGATTTTCGATGCTGTCGCACAGCGCCATGTCGAAGGCAATTTCTTTGATGGCGGGATTGTCTTTTACGGCGTCATACTGCTGCTGTGTCAGGTATTTCAGTACCGCGTGTCCATCGCCGCCCGCCTGCCGCATGGTGGCTTTTTGCAGGCTCTCCACGGTCCCGAGCCCCATGGTGAAAAGGCTGGTAAACAGAATGCTTGTCAGCGCAATTGCAATGACAGCGATGATATTCCGGGTCTTATTTGCGTGAAAGCTTTTGTCCGCAAGAGTTGCGATCGCCTTTTTGTTGTTGACCTTAATCATGCTGATCACCGCCTACGATTCTGCCGTCCTCGATGCGGACGATGCGGTCAGCAAGCTGCGCGATCTCCTCGTTGTGGGTGATCATGACAATGGTCTGGCTGAATTTCTGACTCGTCACCTTCAAAAGGCCCAGTACGTCCTGACTGGTCTTGCTGTCGAGATTTCCGGTCGGCTCGTCGGCCAGAATGATGGCGGGTTTGGACGCCAGCGCTCTTGCGATCGCCACGCGCTGCTGCTGCCCGCCGGAGAGATTGTTCGGCAGGTTTTGCAGCTTGCTTTGCAGGCCTAGCGTGTCAATGATATTGCCGATGTAGGCGGCATCCGGCGTGTTGCCGTCAAGCTGAATGGGCAGGACGATGTTTTCATAAACATTCAGCACCGGTACCAGATTGTAATTTTGAAAGACAAAGCCGATCTTGCGGCGGCGAAAAATCGTGAGCGCCTCGTCCTTCAGGGAAACGATGTCTTTGCCGTCCACCGTGACGCTGCCGGAAGTGGGGCGGTCAAGACCGCCCAGCATGTGCAGCAGCGTGGATTTTCCGCTGCCGGACATGCCCACAATGGCGACGAACTCCCCCTTTTGGACAGTGAGATCCACACCGTCCAAAGCGTGGACCGCGGTTTCACCGCTGCCGTATATCTTTTTTAACGCATGGGTTTCCAATATGTTCATTTACTGATCCTCCAAAAAACAAAGTGTGTACTGCATTTCTACAGTACACACTTTAACAGATGAATCTTTCCGGAATCTTTCGGCAGAAAAAAAGAATCTAACAGTTTTGAAAGATTTCATGCCTGCAGCGGCAGAAAAACGGAGAAGCAGGTCCCGCTCTCCCGCTTGGAGGATACCTTGATATACCCGCCTTGCCCGGAAACGATCTGCCTTGCAAGATACAGCCCGATGCCGACGCCCTCCGTTTCGCTCACGCTGGGAGAACGATAGAAGCGACCAAAAATTTTCGCCTGTTCCTTCTCCGCGATGCCGATGCCTGTGTCCGCAACATCAATTCTGCAAAAAAGCGGATAGACCGTGGTTGCGATCTGAATACTGCCGCCCTCCGGCGTATATTTCACGGCGTTGTCAAGGATGTTGTAGAGGGCCTCGCCTGTCCACTTGACGTCAATGCAGGCGGAAGCGTCTGTTTCCGCGCAAGCGACTGTAATTTCCTTTGCCGCCGCCTTCGGAGCGATTTGCTCCAGGACGGTATTCAGCATCGGCTCAATAGCGGAAAGCTTCGGCTGAAGCTGAAACACCCCGGCCTCCAGTCGCGAGGTTTTGACCAGCGCGCCGATCAGAAAGCTCAGCTTCTCCGCCTGCGCGTTCAGCGCCGCCACGTAAGGCTGGCTGGCTTCGGGCAGTGCCTGTTCACTTAAAAGCTGCGCATACAGCAGAATGTTTGTGATCGGCGTTTTCGTCTGGTGGGAAATATCCGCGATCAGCTCCTTGATCTTTTCCTTTTCCTCCCGCAGATTTTGCGCAGATACGGCGGAGGCGGAAAGATAGTGCGCAAGCTTGGTTTCCACCGCGGAGAGCAGACTCTCGTCAAACATCGTCTCGGAAAAGCTTCCATCCATCGCGGCGCTCAGCATGGCGTCCATATGCAGCAAGATCGCTTTTGTTTTCCGGCGCTGGTGCACGGAAATAACGACGCAAAGAAGGACCGCCAAACATGAAATTGCCGACAAAAAGATCTCAAGATCCGTCATGCTGCTTCACCGCCCATGTGTAGCCAATGCCGTAGACCGTTTTGATATATTTCGGATGGGAGGGCTGATCCTCCAGCTTGTCACGCAAGCGCTTGACCGTGACAGAGAGGGCGTTTTCATCCACATATTCCGCGCCGTCTGTCCAAATTCGGTCGATCAGCTTGCCGCGATCCAAGGTGAGCCCCCGGTTCTCGACCAAAAGCCGGAGCAGCTTCTGCTCCGTTTTGCTCAGCTCGATGGGAGTTGCGTTCTTAAAAAACTGCATCCGTTCAAAATCAAAGCGGTAGCCGTCCTGCTGAAAAACCGGTGCGGCGCCGCCGTCCAGCTTGCGAAGCTGCGTATTGACCCGGGCGCGGAGCACCGCAAGGCTGAAAGGTTTTGTAATGTAATCGTCCGCACCCGATTCAAGTCCCGTTACAATATCGGCTTCGGTGTCGTTGGCGGTCAGCAAAATGACGGACGCGCTGTGATTTTTGCGCAGCTCTGTCAGCAGCGTCAGGCCGCTGCCGTCCGGAAGATTGACGTCCAAAATCACGAGATCCACGGAATGCGCCGCAAGGTAGTCTGTTCCGGCGCGCAGGCTGTGACATTGCGCCACATGAAGCTGCTCGCTTTGCAGCGCGATCGCGATACCGCTGCTGAGCGCAATATCATCCTCTACCAATAAGATTTCCTGCACAGCGTACACCTCCTTGCGGGTTTCCTTTGAAAGACGGCATTTTTCAAAAAGACAGTCTCGGTTTTGCTGCGCCTGCGGCACATTCCCGCTGCCGACACAAAAGGCGCGTTCCCGTATGCAGACGGGAGGGCGGTTTTTTTAAAAGGAATAGCGGGATTGCAGCTCCTTTGCGTGGAGCTGTGCCTGACAGATGCCTGCGGGGGAGAGATACTTTTCGAGAAAAGCGCGTATCCCGTAGTTCTCGCGGTTGATGAGAATGGCGGGAACGGTGGTGTCCCCGGCGGGGTAGCTCGTTGGCGGAATGGGGCGCAGCGCGAGCTGAAGATTTTCTTCGAGCCACTTTTCGCGGCGGATGACGGTGCAGTCGATGCGCTTGTCATGCAGCGTTTCGATGGTCCCCTCAAAGGGCATCGGGACGAACTCCACCGCCTTGCCCTGACAGATGGCCTTTGTCAGCTCGGTCTGGTCGATGGTGTCCGGGTCCGTGCCGACGCGCATCCCGTCCCGGATCTCGGTCTCGTCCGGGTTGAGAAACAGCAGGGCGTAGGGCTCCTCATAGCGGCAGTCCGGCAGCTCAAAGAGAATTTCAAGCGCCTCGTCCTCGGCGGCGATCTGCCGGGCGGCGGCGAGGGATGTGACGGCATAGTCGAGAAAATCTTTTTTGAGCATGGACCTGCGGACCCGCGCGCCGCTGACATAGATGACGGAGCTTTCCACCGGCATGCGCTGGCATTCGGCGTGCAGCGCGGCGGCAAGGGTGCGGAAACTCTCGTTGAACGGGACCGGCATTGCGCCGACGATGGGGTTCCAGCCCGTGAAGGTGTAAAGCTTTTCGTAGTCGATGCGCTCGAGCACGGTGCCGAGCTTGCCGCAGCGCGTCAGCGAAAAGCAGCCGGCGTCCTCGAGAAAGGCGATGGCGTTTTGAACGATGCCGCGCGAAACGGAAAAGGTCTCCGTAAGCTCGACGATGGTCGGCAGGCGGTCTCCCGGGTCGAGCGCCATGACACAGCGCGCAAGCTTGGAAACGACCGCGCCGTGCTTGTTCAGCAGTTTTCTGTCCATACAGACTCCTTAGAAGCCCCGGATGGGGCGCTTATTGTTTTTGCAGCGCGTCGATGAGCGCGTCCGCAAATTCGGCGCTGTCGGCGACGACTCCGATATCGCAGCCCGAAAAGATCGCCGCGTCCGGGTCGCGGTTTATGGCGATGAGCTTTTTGCTGCCGTCCACACCGGCGCGGAAGGCAGCCGCGCCGGATGCGCCGAAGACCAGACACAGATCCGGCGACACCTGCGTGCCTGAGATGCCGAGCTGCCGCTCCGGTGGAAGCTTCCCGTCGCAGATAAGCGGGCGGGAACCGCCCAAAATGCCGCCGAGCATGTCGGCAAGCGCAGCGAGCGTTTCAAGCTTTGCCTTGTTTCCCGCGCCGCGGCCTGCCGCGACGACGACGCGCGCGCGAGAGAGCGCGTCCGGCTTTTCCGCTTGCACATCTTCAATGTCCGTCAGCCAGTCCGGCAGCGCCGCGCCCGAGCGGATCGCCGTGACTTTCGGCGCTTTGACCGGCGCGGCGTCCTCGCCGCCGGGCAGAAGCGAGATGCACAGCGGAAACGTGTCCACCGCGAAATCCGCGTCCAGATTGCCCGCGTAGACGGCGCGGCGCACGACGAGCGTGCCGCTTTCCGTAAAAAGCGCCTTTGCCGCCGTGACACAGGCTCCGCCGAGCAGCAGAGAGAGCTGCGCCGCCAACGCGTCTCCGCGCGGGGACGCGGCGGTCAGCGCGACGTCGGGCGTTTCGTCAAAGAGCTCAAACAACGCACTTGCGCAGACGCCCGGTTCATTGAGGACCGTTTGGTTCGTAAAGGAGATCTCCACGATCTGTTCCGCGCCGGTCTGAGCGGGCGGAAACGCGCCGAGTCCGCCGGGGACCCACAAAAGCGTTTCGCCGGGCAGCGCGTTTGCGCGCGCGACAAGGCCCGCCGCCGAGCGCAGCTCATCCGGGAAACATACAATAATCTTTTTCATACGCGCCGCACCTCCGGGCAGAGCCGCAAAAGCGCCGCGGCTTTTTCGGCGCAGCTCTCCCCTTCAACAAAAACGCAGCGGCGGCCGCTCTCCGGATGCGCGAGCCGCAGCAGGCGCAGCGGTTCGGCTGTTTCCAGAGCGGGAATATCCACGCGTTCCGGCACGCGGCCCGATACCGCCATGCGCTGCCGGACCGTTGCCATGCGGAGATAGGGGTGCTTTGCGTTGCCGACGGCATACACCGCCGGTACGCGCACCGTCGCGCGGCGCTCGCCGCCCGGAATCTCATGCGTCATGCGCAGGCCGGAGTCCAGAACATGGAGGTCCGTTATACCCGAAAAGCAGGGAAAACCGAGCTTTTTTGCGAGACGGCAGGGAGTCTGCCCGCCGCCCTCCGCGCTCTGTGCACCGCAGAGGACAAGGTCGAAGCGCTCATCCGCAAACGCTTTGGAAAGGGCGGCGCTCACGGTTTCCGGCTGAAAATCCGCCGTCTCCGGCGCGCGGATCTGAACGACGCGCGCAACGCCCAGTGCGTACAGCAGCCGCGCAAAGGCGTCAATTTTTTCGGCCGACACCGTTGCCGCGGTGACATGGACGTCATCGCCGCGCGCGAGCGCCTCGTCCCGCAGCCGCAGGGCAAGTTCAAGCGCGGCTTCGTCATAGCAGCCGGGCCCATGGGGTACATAGGATGTATCCGGGCCGGAGGGACCGGCGGCAGACCAGTCGCGTTCGAGGACCTTGTCGTAATCGGGTGAAATTTTAAAGCAGCAGAGAATATTCATCGTGTTCTCCGTTTCTGTTGAAAGAAGGCGGCGCGGCCAAAAAGCCTGCGCCGCCATAATACCGCAATGGGGATTTTTTGTCCAGTACGCAAGAAGCGCTTATTTTTTGTCCAGACCGTATTTCCGGCACTCCTCGTCCGCAATGTGGTAGAGCGGAAGAAGCCGGTCAAACACGCGGTTGAAAACGCGCCGATTCATGCTGTCGTAAAATTTGTGCAGCCGCATATCCGGTTCATAACGGTAAGTCTCCTGCACCATTGCCGCGCAGGCCTCCTCATAGCTCTGAAAGTAGCCGAGCGCCTTGAATGCGACCATTGCCGAGCCGACGCCGCAGGCTTCATGCGTCTGCGTGCGGACGACCGGCAGACCAAACATATCCGCCGTGATCTGGCAGATCTCGGCGCTCTGCGAGCCGCCGCCCGCGACGTACAGCGTCTTGATCTGCGTTTTGGCGCGCTTTTCCATCTTGCGCATGCCCGTGTAGAGACAGTGATTGATGCCCTCGATGATCGCGCGGTAGAGGTGGACGCGGGTGTGCACATCCGAAAGGCCGATGGCCGCGCCCTTGGCAAAGGGCATATTCGTGTCGGCGGTGAAGTAGGGCTGGAGCATGAGTCCGTTGCAGCCGGCGGGGACTTCGTGCAGCCGGCGGTTGAGCAGCTCCTCCGCGGAGACGCCGGTGCGCTCTGCTTCCATGCACTCCTTGGCGGCAAATTCCCGCTTGAACCACGAAACGAGCCAGTAGCCGCGCAGGACCTCCTTTTCCGGCGTCCAACGCCCTTTGACGACGGAGCAG
>JBMNPV010000061.1:0-10419 GCA_050943775.1 Oscillospiraceae bacterium | reverse complement strand
CGTCGGCGGCAAGCTTTATCGAGGCGCTGCGGCGGGAGGGGCTGCCGGTCGCCAAGGCCGACAACGACGTTCTGAGCGGCATCCGGCTGACAGCGGATCTGCTCAAAAGCGGTAAGCTCGTGATCTGTCCGGCGTGCAGGGACGCGATCCGGGAATTTTCGCTCTATTCATGGGACGAAAAGCGGGAGGACAAGGACGCGCCCATAAAGCTCAACGACCACGCGATGGACGATATCCGGTACTTTGCCTCGACCATCGCCGCACCGCGCTACGGGGAGGTCTTTGCCGTGACCTTCGCTGAGCGGGACGCAATGTTCAAGTGAATGATTCGAGGGGAAGAAAATGAAGTTTTTTCAGAAAACAAGAGAGAGACGGCCGGCTGTGACAACGCAGATCCGGGCCGCTGACCGGCATCCGTTCGGGATGCTCGACAGCTATGTACCGCTTGGCGGAAGCGATGTGCGGCTCTACCGCGCCATTCGCGAGGCCATCCCGGTGCTCGACGCGGCGGTCATGAAGACCATTCGGCTGACCGGCGGCTTCGAAGTGCGATGTGAGGACAAAAAGGGTGAACAGGAGCTTGCGGCCTTTCTCAGAAATGTCAATGTCGGCCGCGCACAAAAGGGGATAGACGCATTTCTCGACTGCTACCTTGATTCGTTGCTCACCTGCGGACGGGCAGTTGGTGAGATCGTCACCGATGGGAATCGGGAGATCGTCGCGCTGCTGTGCGGTAATGTCTGCGATGTGGAGCTGCATGAGGGGACGTCAGCACTGGACTTTGAGATCTGCGGACGCGACGAAACGGGAATGTTCCGTCCGCTGCCCTATCAGGACCTCATTTTGTTCACGCCGCTCAATCCGGAGAGCGACGCGCCATATGGGGTGTCCATTTTTCGGAGCATGCCGTTTCTCGCGGAGATTTTGCTGAAGATCTACAATACGATCGGCGTCAATTGGGAGCGAGCAGGAAATCTGCGGTATGCGGTGGTGTACAAGCCGCAGGGGGACATTCTGGACAAGGCCTATGCACAGGAGCGCTCGCAGATGATCGCGCGCGAGTGGTCGAGCGCCATGCAGAGCGGGAAAAACGGAAGCGTGCGGGATTTCGTTGCGGTGGGCGACGTCGATATCCGCGTGATCGGGGCCGACGGACAGGTGCTCGACAGCGAAGTGCCTGTGCGGCAGATATTGGAGCAGCTTGTCTCGAGGACGGGCATTCCACCGTTTATGCTGGGATTTAACTGGTCTTCGACGGAGCGCATGTCCGCCCAGCAGGCGGACCTTATGACAAGCGAGCTTGGGGCGCTGCGGCGGACACTTACGCCCGTTATCGAACAGATCTGCTCGATGTGGCTGCGGATGCACGGCTACGCCTGCGACTTTGAGGTTGTGTGGGACCCCATCAACTTGCAGGACGCGGTAGAGCAGTCGAAAGCGGCGTTGTATGCTGCACAGGCGGAAAATATCAACAAACAGGAGAAAGAGAAAAACAAAACTGTCCCGCAAGGAGAAGTGCCAAAAAAGGACGAGAGCGGACAGTTGTCCGGGGACGAGGAGGGAGAAGCTTGAAAATCTACAAAGCGGGCGCGGATGGTGCAAAATCTGCACAGACGGAGGCGGAACTTGCCGCGGTAAACGCCTTTGCGAAGACCGAACTGAAGGCAGAGCAGGTGTATACCTTTTCCGTGGTGCTCTGCGACAATGAGATCGACCGGGACTATGAGAAGTTTTCGACCGACGCACTAGGTGAGCTTGCGGAGCTGTTCGTCGGGCGGACGGGTATCTTCGACCATGAGTGGAAGGCGGGAAACCAGACCGCGCGGATCTATCGCACGAGTGTAGAGCAGGTGCCGGGCGTTAAAAACGCCGTGGGCGAGAACTACGCGGTTTTGAAGGGCTGGGCGTACATGCTGCGTTCGGACAAAAACGCGGCGCTCATCGAGGAGATCGACGCGGGCATCAAGAAGGAGACGAGCATCGGGTGCAGCGTCACGGAGCGCGTTTGCTCTATCTGCGGGCAGGAGGCCGGTGCGGGAGGCTGCTCGCATGTACCAGGGAGAGAGTACGACGGGAAACTCTGTTACCGCGAACTTGTGCACTGCGATGACGCCTATGAATTCTCTTTCGTTGCGGTTCCTGCACAGAGGGGCGCGGGGGTCGTCAAGGGATTCTGCGAGGCGGCGACATTAAGCGAACTGGTGCGCAAAAACGGAAATGCAAAAATGCTTGCGGAAATGGATAGACTCGAGGCCGAGGCTGTCCTGGGAAGAGAATATAGAGACCAGCTGCGCAAAGAAGTGCTTCGACTCGGACTCTTGTGTGATGCGAAGCTCTATAAAGGACTCCAAAAGAGCGTGGCGCGGATGGGTGCGGAGGAACTGACAAGTCTGAAGGCTGCTTTTGAAAAGCAGCTCGAGGGAAAGTTTCCACCGCGCACACAGCTTGCGGGCAGAAATGCCGCCGTCAAATTTGACGGGGCCGAATACATTGTCTGACAGCGGCGGTGCCGCTGAAAATTTTTGAGGAGGAATTTTTTTTGAAAGTCAGTTTTGAGGGAATCGGCGAAAACATCGTCACGTTTTACAACAGCAGCAGCAATCCAGCAGCGGCGGGTGGTCCTGTCAAGATGAGCGGCAATTGCGAGGTGGCAGCGTGCAGCGCCGGAGAACGTTTCTTTGGCGTTGCCGTTGCAGGCGACAACGAGTTCACGGCTGTCCAGACAAAGGGCTATGTCGAGATGCCCTACACAGGAGCGGCACCGGCGGTCGGCTTCGGTAAGCTCGCCGCGGACGCTGCGGGCGGCGTTCAGACAGCGGAAACGGGCGGCGAATTTCTCATCGTCGATGTGGATACGACGAACCGCGTTATCGGTTTCATTCTTTAAAAAGTAGAAGGAGAGGATAATTATGAGCAATAAATTCAGCGAAATCAAGCTCGACAAGGGCATGTACGGCGAAACCGGCAAGAATTTTACGCAGGTCCTTGAGGGTCTGGACCCCAGCGAGGAGTACAAGGGTACGGCACTCGAGGGACTCGACGCTTACCAGAGACAGCTCAAGCGCTTTGACATCAAGGTGCGCGGCGCGGGAAGTGACATGGTCGAAAAGTTCTTCCATACGACTGAGAGCGCCGTACTCTTCCCTGAGTTTGTGGCGCGCAGTGTCCGCCAGGGTATGGAAGAGGAGAACATTCTGCCCTCCATCACCGCGACCGTTACGAAGTTTGACGGCATGGACTATCGCAGCATTTACTCCGTCCCGACAGAGGACGACAAGAGCCTGCGCCGTGTCGAGGAGGGTGCGGTCATTCCGCAGACCGAGGTCAAGGTCCGCGAAAACCTCGTCAAGCTCCACAAGCGCGGAAGAATGCTTGTTGCTTCTTATGAAGCGGTCCGCTTTCAGAAACTCGACCTGTTCTCCGTTATGCTCCGACAGATCGGCAGCCAGATCATGCGCATGCATCTGGAGGACGCCGTCGAAGTTCTGATAAACGGCGACGGCAACGACAACGCGGCGGAAGCCTTTAATGTCGGTACATCACCGATGACGGGTACGAGCGGCAAGCTCAGCTACCAGCAGATGCTTGAGTTCTGGAGTATGTTTGACCCGTATTCGCTCAACACGATCCTCGTGAGCCCGGACGTTATGCTGCAGATCTTGCAGTGCCCGGAGTTCCAGAACCCGCTGACGGGGCTCAATTTCACCGGCACGGGGGAACCGGGCAATCCGCTCGGTGCGAAGCTTATCAAGTCTTCTGCCGTCGTCAAGGGCACGATGATCGGTCTCGACAAGGGCTACGCACTCGAAATGATCGAAGCTTCCGACGTTGCGGTCGAGTATGACAGACTCATTGACCGTCAGCTCGAGCGCGCGGCGATCACCAGCATTTCCGGGTTTGCAAAGCTCTATACAGATGCGTCCAAGGTGCTGACTGTCTGATTAAGAGAACAGGGGAGAAAAAATATCTCTGCGGGAGAAAGGAAAATGGAATTGGATATGAATAAAGACATTCTGGAAAAGGCCAAGACCGTTTACCGCGAGGGACTGTCCGTTTCCGAGGAGAGTACGCTGTATGAGATGTGCCTTGCGGCCCGTGCGGAGCTTGAAAGAAGGCTCCGCGACGGCGTGCGGGTCGAGTCGATCTACGATGAGTTTGTACGCGCGGCGGGAGTGCTTGCGGCATCGATGTTCGTTTCGCTCGACTGCGCGGGGGCGGAGAGCTTTACAGCCGGAAGCGTCACGCTCAAACGCGGCGGAGCGTCCAGTGTGCGCAGAGCGGCGGCGTCACTGAGGAGCCAAGCGGAGCTGATGCTGGCGGGCTATCTTCGGGACGGCGCTTTCTGTTTCGGGGCGGTGCGGACATGAGCGGGCGCTTCGATGCGCTGTGGCGCTTTGGAAGAACGCTGACGACGATTGACGAGGTAAGCCCGGCGGGACGGACGTTCCGCGGCTTTCTGGAACCAATGGATCGAAGAGCATCGACTGAAAAGATAAGGACAAAAGTCGGATTCGTCCCAAAAGAGAAATTCAGGCTTTTTGCAGAACCGGGTGAGACCTTTCCGGCGGGCGAGGGGACGAAGCTTGTATGCGGCAGAGAGGTGTTTCGGCTGCTGCGGGCAAAAGCCATGTACGACGGTGAAACGCTTACGCACAGAGAGTGCGTACTGCTGAAAACGGGTGAGGTGGAGACGGGTGCTTGACACGGTTTTAGATGAGATCGTCACCACACTCAAGGGCGCCGGTGTGGCGGCATTTCGCATCTTCCCGGAGGCCGCAGAGGCGCTGCCGGCGAGCGGCGGTGTTAGCGTGGGCGTAGAGTCCTACAGCGTGAGCGGTTCGGGTCTGGGGGACTATCTCGGGACCCGGAGGGCGAGCGGCGGCGCGGCGGAGAAGGAGCTTTACGGGAAAAAAATTGCCCTCACTCTGGGACTCGAGGTGTTTGTTCCGTTCGGGCACAGTGGCGGCGCAGCAGCCTGCGACCGGGCGGCGGACAAGCTGCGAGACGCACTGGCGGCGATGCCCGCAGCGATCAAAATTCTGGAGATGGATTGCGGAGAAGTGAGCGCGGATGAGGTGCTCGGTGCTTACCGCTGCCGCTGCGCTGCCAAGTGCACGGCGTTTCTGGTTGCGGAAACGGACGGCGAGGAGCCGAAATTTACAGATTTCAAGCTGAAAGGTACGGTGAAATATGGCGATCAGTGAAAGGCCGGGGGTGTATTCCTCTGTTGAGGTCTCGAGTGCGCTCTCCGGCGCGGGCAACGGGAAAACCGTCGGCGTGGTGGCTTGCGCCGAAACGGGTACGAAGGGCGAGTGCGTGAATGTGACGTCCTACGGCGAGGCGGCCGCAAAGTTCGGTGCGGACTGCGCACTGACAAAGCTCGTGAAGGTCTTGTTTCAAAACGGCGCGGCGGCAGTGAAAGCCGTGGCGGCAGCCGTTGGGGGAGCGGCTACTGTGGAGGATTATGTGGATGCATTTGCGGAACTGGAGAACAAAGAGGAGGTTACTATCCTTATATGCGATAGTACGGCGGCAGAGGTTGCCACGGCGATGAAGAACTCGATTGAAAACTGTACGGAAAACTGCAGATACCGCATTGGAATCCTTGAGACAGACGGAGACGTTTCCGATGCGGCGGCAAGGGCGGCAGCACTAAACTTTGAGCGTGTTGTGATGGCCTATCCCTCGGTTACGGGAAGCACGGGCGCGGTCGCGGCGGCAATCGCGGGTGTGCTTTCCGCGCAGAGTGACCCGGCCCTACCCTTGAACGGCGCAGTGCTCAGCGGTGTGGACGGCTTTGCGCGCGTATATACAGACAATGAGGTGACGACGCTTGTGACGGCCGGCGTGACGGCAGTGGAGAGTATTTACGGCGAGCCTGCCGTTGTACGCGGAGTTACGACCCGCACGAAAACTGGTGGTGCTGCTGACTCGACTTTCCGCGAACTGACGACGATACTCATTATTGACGACGTCATTCCGGCGGTGCGCGCGGCGCTTCGGCGAAAATTTTCCCGTGTCAAAAACACCGCACAGACGCGCGGTGCAATTCGTACACAGGTGATTATCGAACTTGAAGATAAGTGCAGAAAGGAAATTATCGAGTCTTTCGACAATGTGACCGCAGTGGCAGACGCGGAGGACCCGACCGTTTGTAATGTCGGGTTTGATTTTACGGTGGCGCACGGACTCAACCGCATTGTTCTGTCCGCGCACATCAGCGTTTAAGGAAAGGAGAGAGGGAAGTTGAGCGTTATCGGATTTCCGACGAGCAGCGATATTTACCTTGAGGCAAACGGGAAAAAAGTCGCGGTCGTGCAGAGCTACAAAGCCATTGCGACACGCAGCGAGCAGGTCGTGGAGGCCTTTGGGGAGAGTGAACCGGTGGCGACGATCGCAAACCAGCTGCAGTATAAGCTCGAACTGACGAGGCTCTACGCGACCGACGAAGCCGTTGGGGATGGCATCAATTTTCACGAATTGAGCGATTTCTCGCTCGTGATCGTTAAGCCGGATCGGCGCATTGTGTACACCGGCTGCCAGTGGAGCCGTATTGAAGAAGCCGGCGAGCTCAGTCAAATGGTGGCAGAGCACATCACCGTGATCTCAAGTCACAGAACGGAGATGGCCAATTGAACGGCGAAGAGATGATCGAAACACTTACGGCTGATCCGCTCGGACGGCTGCGCTGGCGTATTTGCAGGGAGTTTGGCATTTTTCCGGGCTCGCACGCGGCACGGAGGATGAGCGACCGCAAAGTTCTGGAGTATGGCGCGCAGATGGTACTGGACCGGCGCGAGCGCAGAGGTCTGGCGCAGCTTGAAGCAGGCCGCAACAGCGGCTTTGACGAAACGAAGTTCTGTGAGCTTGCGGAGGGACGCACACCATGAAGAAAGAGGTAGAGTCGCTGAAGGAGATGGCGAGGATCATTCTTGCGGAGCTGGATTATGTGGACATGCAGAACGCAGTAATGTGCGAGCACGCAGCGAGCAAGGAAATAGAATATATCGAACTTCAAGATACATTAGAAGCGACTTCTAGAGAAAGAAGATATAATCTGCGGGAGGTATCGAACCGAAGAAACGGCACCGACACAAGAGTGCCGCTTATGAGTCAGCCGCGGACGACGCGGCGGGCCTTTCTTTCACAGCGATTGGAACGTCGCGCGGCGAGAGAGAATGAGGAAACGGCGGGGGCTCTGCCGCTTTTTCCGGAAACGGAGGCGAGCGATCCCGAAACGGAGAGGGCAGCTTTTGTGACAGACATCCGGCGCGATGAGCTGACGGACGCAGGGCTGCCCGCACGGCTCAGCGAGGTTTACCACCGAGATGCGCGGAGGTATGACGGGCCGTTTGAGAGATATTAGGAGGAACGATATGACGCTTTCACCGATGCGGTATGGGGACTATGTCTGGCCCCACAACCCGAAAACCTATGAGATCGACTATAAAAGACGCATCGTGTGCCACAAGATCCCTTTCGGACTCTACGTTCTGAGAGATATGGGACGAGAACAGCGCATACTGCGCGGCGAGGGGGAATTTGTCGGCGACGGAGCGTACGATGCGTTCAAAAAACTGGCTTCGACCTTCTATAATGACAGACCGCAGACGCTGGTACACCCTGTTTGGCAGGCGGCACCGGCGTGGTTCGTGGAACTGAGGCTCTTACAGGAGCCGAGAAAAGACTATGTGCGCTACCAGTTTGAGTTCTGGGAATGCTGGGACGGATATGAGCTGGCAATGCGCGAAGTTACGCAGACGGCGCCATCGACGGATGCGCAGACGGACAGCGGTGTACGGAAAAGCTATACGCTGCGCTGGGGGGATACCCTTTGGGGCCTTGCACGGGATAACGGCTTGACACTTTCACAGCTTCTTGCGCTCAATCCGCAGATCCGCAACCCGAACATCTACCGTGTCGGTGATGTGATCTATCTCTCGTGAGGTGTATATGGAGGCTTTCTTGACAAATGTGTGGGGTGGACAGTATAAGCTGCCCCAGCTGTTGGAGTGGAATTTTTCCTATGGGGCGGAGCTGCCCTGCGACGCATTCGAGGTGACCTTCCTGTTTGACGCGGCGATGTATCCGGTGCTGCGAGACGCGGTCCGCTTTTACGCAGACGAGGATGGAAAGACGGTGTTTACAGGGCTTGTCGATGATTTTGAGATTTCTGTTTCGGAGAGGGGCAGTGTCGCGGTCGTACACGGGCGCGGTATGGCGGCACTGCTGCTCGACAACGAGGCCGGAGCGGCGCAGTACTATTCCGCAAGCCTGGAAATGGTGCTGTCGGGATATGTATATCCTTTTGGGATAACAAACGTTAAAAATGTCGCGAATATTTCGCCACAGTCCCTAAATGTCGAAAGCGGCGAGAGCTGTTGGAAAGTCCTCGAAGATTTCGTTTGGTTTGGCTGCGGCGTGAAGCCGCGTTTTGATGTGGACGGTACGCTGCTTCTTGGACGGCAGGAGGGAGCCAAGCGCGTCATCGACGCGAATACCGCCGTTTCCTCGCAGACGCTCAAACGCAGACGCTACGGCGTGATATCTGAAGTGATCGTCAAGAACAAGGCGGCGGGGACTTCGACAAGGGTCGTGAACGAAGCGTTCCGGGCGCAGGGGGGGCAGTGCAGACGCGTTGTCAATGTGCCGAGAAGGACGCTGCACAACGCGATGCGCGCGACCGGCGAATACCAGATCGCCCGCTCTATGGCGGACAGCTTTTCAATTACGCTGACGCTGCCTGCGCTGTTTGCGGCATTTCCGGGCGACGTTGTGACGCTTGCCGAGACACCGACCGGCGCGGCGGGGACCTACGACGTTATCCGCGCGACCTGCTTTGCCGACGGGGAACAGGCCGGAACGGAGATCATTTTGAAGACGAGAGGGGAATGAAAATGTGGCTGGCGGAAAAGACAGCAGCAAAGGAGCCGGACCGGAGCGGGTGTGTTGTCGGGATTGTTACGATCGGCGGGGAGCGCCCCTCCGTTCTGTGCGAGGGCGAGTTGCGGAACACGGAGCTTCTGCACACTGGCGCGGTGCGCCTGCCGAAGATCGGTGACGAGGTGCTGGTCGTGTGCACGGGCGACGGGGACTGCATTGCTCTGGGCTGCGTGAACGGGAAAATACCCGACGGCATTGAGAATGATGAAATTATACTTACAAACGGCAAAGGCAGCGTGACGATCAAAAATTCCGGAGAAATTCTTCTGACGGGAGATATTGCACTGACTGGAACGGTAAGGATCGACGGTACGCTGCTGATAAACGGAGAAGCCTATGTGCCGCCGGTCCCGGAGACACCGGCTTCGGAAACGGGAGTGTGAGCGGGATGGAATTGAAGCTTACGGACGGCAAATACGAACTCGGCCCGGGGAAAGCGCCGGTGGAGCTTGACGATGCGGCGGCGCTTGCGCAGAGAGTTGCACTGCGGTTGAAGGTGCACAGAGGTGCGTTTCTGCCCATGCCCGATTATGGGAGCCGGCTCTGGCAGCTTGGGCGCGTGAGCCGGCCTGAGCGGGAGACGGCGGCCCGTCAGTTCGTTTTGGAGGCGCTCAGGGACGAGCCGGAGCTTACACTGGAAACGCTGGAATTGACGGAGAAGGCGGACGGAAACGCATCACTGAAGCTGACGCTTGCGTATTCGGGCGGGCTGCTGAACGTCGAGACCGGAATTTGAGGTGAGAGTTTGAAAGAAACGGAAGAAATTTATGAGGAAATGAAGGCCGAGCTTGAACGCAGAAGCGGCGCAGTGCTCAGCAGCGGAAGCGAGATGGCCCTGCGGCTGCATGCCGTGGCCGCAGAACTCTCCACGCTCTGGGCACAGGTGGACTGGACGCGAAAGCAGAGCTTTCCGCAGACGGCGAGCGGTGAGACCTTGGACCTGCACGCGGCAGCGCGCGGCCTTGCACGAGCGGAGGCGGTGAAGGCGGAAGGCAGCCTGTTGTTTTCGATCGACACGGCGCGGACGGATGCGGTGAGCGTTCCGCTTGGGACGGTTTGCGTAAACGCGGCGGGCCTTGAGTTTGAGACGACAGAGGCAGGGACGATCGCGCCCGGAGCACTCTCCTGCGAAGTGAAAGCAAGAGCTCGAAATGCAGGCAGTGCGGGAAATGTGCCGGCGGGGAGCGTATGCTTTTTCTCGCTTGCGCCGGTCGGCGTGGCCAGATGCACCAATCCGCACGCTTTTACGGGCGGCGCGGACAAAGAGAGCGATGCGGAACTGCGAGAGCGTGTGCTTGCAAGCTATGCGAGCCTGCCAAACGGGTCAAACCGCGCCTACTATGAGGCCGAGGCGCTCAACACGGAGGGCGTGGGAGCGGCAAGCGTGCAGCCGCGTGCGCACGGCATCGGAACGGTCGATGTGGTCATTGCGTCCCCATCGGGTCTGCCTGCGGAGGAAACGATCAAAAAAGTGAA
>JBMNPV010000060.1:0-10762 GCA_050943775.1 Oscillospiraceae bacterium | reverse complement strand
GCTGGTACTCTTGAAAAGGTTGTTCCAGAGGGAGACTTCATTTCCCAATAATTTATGAAGGAACTTACATAACCTTTTGAAGAAAGATCCCCATCCCATGAAGCGTCCGGTGTGCTGAAGTTGGCAGTCAGGGTAGTACCAGACAGAGAAGCGGAAACAGAGTAATCGCAGGAATGCGTGTGCAGCAAATGTTCGAAAGTTGCAGAGCCCTGTATGGCATTTGCCGTCTTGTCGTACCCGCTTCTCAGATCTCCCGCAACGACGACGGGGTGACCGATCGAGGCGTAGTTTTTCAGACGCTCGACCGCCTGCGCGGTGAGATCGTTGCCCGAATAGCGGAAGGTGCGCGTTGTGTCGTTAAAGTGGGTAATTTTACCTGCAAGCGTATAATAGCCGGTGGCAAGCGGATAATAGTCTTTTCCATCAACTCGATATGGGGTAGAAGCGTAGTCCCTGTCAAGCAGACCGCTGAGATTGAAGCCGCTTGCACCTCCGGAGACAACTTTGTCGCCGATGTTTGTGTAGACAAGTCCGTCCATGTCGTCGTCGTAGTAGTTGATGATATCGTTTCCGGCGAAGTCGGTCGTCTTATTGAATCCGCTGATGTCGCTGCCGATATAGATGAGGTCGTAGTTCTCCCCCAAATCGTCGATCGTGCCGATAAATTCAGCGGTGGAGAGAAGCTTCGAGTGGGCGGCATCGATTGAATAATAGTCCGATTTTCCGGCCCAGTCGTTGATTGTCGCCGCGTTGAGCTTGGAGACAGCGCCATAGGATTTGGCCGGTTCGATGTCCAGAATGCGCAGAGATTTTTTCACGTTCAGCGGCTCGGAAGCGGTGATGATGTGGCGGACAACGTGCGCAAGCGTCAGTTTTGCAACTTCGTCGGACATCTTGCGGGAACTGTCGGACGCCTCCCAGATTTTTTTGGTCTTTTCGATCAGCTCCGAGACCTCGGTGTAGTGGTTGCGGCTGCTGTCGTTAAGCGTTTCTTTGAAAGCCTTTGTTGCAAAGCTCTTATAGTTGCCGTTGTCGCTGTGGAACACAAAGGAGGAGCCCTTGACGTATTGGCTGCCGACGTAGCTGTTTAGCGTGGAGCAGATGTCCTTGATATTGGGCGCCGGACAATTGCTCAGACGGCTGTCCACGATCACTGCGCGGCGGACGTCATTTTCGCTGCCTTTCGCGTAGCGGATGATCTGGTCCCTGACCTCTGCGGAAAGGTCTTTTTCGCTGGTATATGCGGTTGCGGCGGAGCTATTCTGCTTCTGCCCGCAAGAGAGTACGATCATGTCATAGTTGTCAACGTCGAAGGTGGATTTATCGTCGGCATTGTCCTTTACAATCTTTTCCGGCGTTGCACAGTCGAGGGTGATATTGACGCTCGGCATGGTAAGGGAGCCGTCGCTTTCTTCACAGTCCAAAACATAGCGCAAAAACCAGTTGTTATTCAAAAATCCGCCTTTATAGTAGACGACGGGCGTCAGAATTGTTACCTCGGTGCTGCTGACTTTTGTGCTGTCGTAATTATAGGCGCCGCCGCTGCCGACATAGGTGTACTGAAGCTTACCGCCCTCCGGAGCGAAGTAAGCGGTTTCACCGGCATTGACAGAGCGGTAAGCTGTGGATACCGCGGCATAGGTCGTTCCCGCAGGGAGGCTCACCGTGCGCGTGCCGTCCGCATTGGATGTGACGGTGGCCGGAGTTGGACGGCCGGTGTCAGCGACATAGTAATACGTTTCGCCCTCCTCAAGAGGGGTCGAAGCCTTCGTGCCGACATAGACATAGCTGTCCACTGTGCTCTCGCCGCTGTCCTTTTTGTTCACGTAAAGCGGCGTGCTGCTGTCGAGAGCACCCTCCCCCGAGCCGAGCTGCGCTTCGCTTGCCTTCGCAAAAGTGGGGGCATAGGCATAAACCGTTCCGGTGAGTTCATTCATCTGATCGGCATTGTTTGTGAAGCGATCAATGATCTGAACATAGTTCGGAACGACCGAGGCATCGGTGGGAATGATGAAATTTGAGCTGATGTTGAATTTTCCGCCCCCCGCAACACTGGCTTTTATAAAGTGATCGCGATCCGAAACGGCATCCGGCGTGGAGAGGATGAGTTGCTTTGCATATTTTGATTTTTCACCGGGATCCGTTATGGAATCAAGCTGCCACGGATACTTTTCCTCGTAATCTTCCACCAATGTGAGCGGGTTTTCGGTTGCCGCGGAGTTCTTCTCTCCCATGATGCCGAGGGCTTTCAGGTTGTTAAAAACGCTGCGGACGTAATTGGTGCGCCGCATTGTCATATTGTTGGCGTTGTTTAATGTGAGCGCGTATTTTTCAGCATCTTCCGCAAAGCTGCGGCAGGGCTCCTGCCCGGCAATATAATAACCAACGCTGCCCTCGCTGATGGTGCTGTAAGCGTTGTCCTGCGGCACGACCTCCAAGATCCGGAATGCGGTTCCGGCCTTTACTTTTTCGATATAGTTATAGCTCGCCGCTGCTTCGGCGGTTCCGTTATCGCCGACAAGTCCGAGGCTTGCGGGTAATACGACTGCAAAGCTGAGAAGAAGGGAAAGTGCTTGTTTCAGCTGCGGGTGATTGTTCAGCATCGGAAGACACTCCTTTCGGAATCGGTCAGGCAGGCGGGGCTGTGCTTTCATGGGATCAGAAGAGGCTGGTTGCGCAAGGAGACGGTTTTGGTGGCAGTGTAGGAGGCGTCTCCCTGATGAAGTGAGAGCGTGATTCTTGCGCTGGCCTGCCGAGATGCGTTCAACGCAGCAGGCGTGAATGAAACGTCAAAAGTGTCCACACCGACGGCGACTTCGTCGGTCGGAAAAGCGCTCAGCGAATAGCTTACTTCCCCGGTGCTGACAGCTTCCGTCGGCGTTATGGTGCTGCTGCCATGCTTCAAAACGCCGTCCGAGAGAGCAAATGCGTTATCCTGACAGGGGGCGGTCAAATCTGTGCTGTCATCGGAGCTGAGCGCGTGAAGAACACCATTTTCAAACTTGACGCCGACATTGGCATTCAGCAGAGCTTGCGAAACCTGATTGAGCGTGAGCTGAGCGCGAATCTGAAGGTCGATTCGGTGCTGAACGTTCGTATAGGAGGTTGAGCCGGCGATCATAAAGCCGAATACAGCCATGCAGACAATAGAAAAGATGACAACGGAGACAAGCAGCTCAACCAGTGTAAAGCCACGATTATCCTGTTTCATTGCGTGCCTCCTAATGCATTTCGTGTGCGCCCGTAGAGGGAACGAGCGTGATCGTAAAGGTACGCCTGCCATTCTCCGAGGTGATCTCGATCTTCGTGCAGGGATCGCTTTCACCGGGCGCTTTTTTTAAGGCTCCGGTCCCACTGTCAAATGCAAGCGTGAGCGGGTGTGCGCTGTCAATTTGTGTGCCGGTTTCGGCAGAACCGAGATAATACGTGGCAAGCGGTCCTTTTCCGGAGAGAAGCGTGGTGGATTTAGGCGTCGAGGAGTCTGAACCCTCGTAATAAACAGCAATCAGGTTGCCGTCGCTGTCCCGCGTGATTACGGAATAGACATTTCCGGCGCGGCAAAGGCAGCTCGTGCGGCATTGTGAAATATATGTATTGAGCTTCGTGGCGCAGCTTTTGGCACGGGCGGAGCCAACGACGGAGAGCGAAATGCCGATGACCGCCGCCAGAATGCCCATGATGGTGATCACTATGAGCAATTCAATCAGCGTAAATCCACGGTTATCCTGATGCAATTTCGCGCCTCCTCTCAGATGGTCTTAGCTCTTTTTCCAGTTTTGATAGGTGACGAGCTGGTCGATGTTCCAACTGTCCTGCGTGCTTGCGCTGTCAACGCTGCCGATGCTGAGATAATCGCTCAGAAGCCTGCCGTCATCGGTTTTCGCACTGCTGAGACCGGCATAGTTCAGCGCTCCATAAGTGACGTTTGCATTGAGCGTGAGAGTCTTTGTGACAGCGACGCCGTACAGCGGGTTTCCGGCGGAAACCGTGATCGAGCTGGTCGAAATCAGAAGAATGGGGTCTTCGGCTGTGCTGGGATAGTCCGCGCTGTCAAGGCCAGCGTTGGAAAGAACGGCGACGATTTTCCCGTTGCGCTTGAACACCATGTCTTTGCCGTCGATTTTTGCGGGATCTTTCAGGAACCTGTCATAAGGAGAATTGTTCGCGTAGGCGGTGTAGAGAGAGCTCGCATTGAGTGCGGCGACCGAGGCGTAGGTTTTCAAAGAGATCTTGTCATCCGGCGGGACAGTCGGCGTGGTATCCGGTGGGGTGATATTCGTGTAGCTGCCCGTATAAGCGTTGCCGGCCGTCTGCACGTTGGAGGAGTCTGTAAGCTTGTAATAAGCGAAATAGTTATTAAAGTATTGCTTGGCCGTGCTTTGATCACTGTTGAAGTAGTCGCGGAAATAATGGTTTGCGCTGGCCTGATCTGTAAACACGATGAAAACGCAGTCAGCGGTAAGTCCTTCATTGGCGCCGCCGACGACTTGATGACGAACCACGATTTTTCCGTGCTGATAGTTTGTGCCGTTTTTCAGAGCCCCGAGATAAGAGGAGAGCGTTTTCTTTTTCAGTTCAGCATCGCTGCTGTTCGGCCAGAGCGGAACATTTGTGCTCACTTTGAGCGTTGGGGTGGAGTCCGTCGCGTGAATATAGGGATTTGTGGGATAATCGGAGCCGAGACAGGTGGCGGGAACAAGATAGGCAAGCTGATCGCTCTTGACCGCGATGGACTGCCCCATTGGGATTGGTTCCGCATTGCTTTCGTCCTCATGGATATAGGCCACACCTGCGAGCTGCAAACGTGAGAGGTCCTCGAGATCGAGTTTGGCGTTCCGACCGTTGATGAGGATGGAGCTGCTGTTGTTTTTGCGCTCCGCGGTGTTTTGGTTTGCCGCGTTTTTGCCGCCGAAGCCAATGTAACTGCCGTAGATTTTGGCAGAAGCGTTTGCGGCGCCGAGAATGAGGTCGTTTTTGACGAACGTTACATTATTTCTTTTGGAGTTGGTGCCGATCGTAAGACCTTTGTTGTCGCCGGTGCTGTTACTGTTGTTGATCAGATTCTCGGCCCAGAACTCGGCGCCTTCCGCGCTGCCTTCGAAAGCCAGACTTCCATTGCCCGAAAGCGTTACGTCGCCGCGGGAAAAGAGGCTCCCGTCAGTGAAAGTCAATTTGCCGCTGCCGCAGTTGACAGCGCCGGCGTAGACGCTGCCAGTAATGGTGGTGTTATCCGTGCTGCAATTGAGCGCTGTGTCGGCGACGATGGCATAGCTGCTGATATTGTAGGGAAGCGCCGCCGTACCATTATAGGAGGGAAAGCGGATGACGATATCGCTGGTGATGCTTGAGGCATACCCGTTTTCGATGTAGGTGACCCGAATGCCCTTTAAAACAAGCGATTCATCTGCGGTATAAACGACCTGACAGTTGCCGGCGGTGCCGTCGGCTTTGACGGAAGAGACTGTGACGGAGCCCGGAATGTTGTTGGCGGTGTTTTGGCCGGTGAGATACGCGGTCATCTTGGATGGATCGTAAGTATAAGTGTCGCGGGCGCTGTCATAGGAAAGGAATGCCGCGGTATCTTCTTTTAACGCGGCGAGAAAATTTGCGGTAAAAGCCGCCTGCGTCTGGTCCGGACCTTTCAGCGTGTCCGTATAGGCGGTCGAGATCGCGGATGAAACAGAATTGTGGATACCCGCGCGGAGCAGATCCATTTCTGTCTCTGCGCTGTAGAAAGTGGATTTGTCGTGCTTATGAGAGAGCGCGACGGAGTAGCCCATATAAGAAGTGCTGAGAAGCGTAACCGCGAGCACGACGATAAAGAGCATCGCGATCACGACCGTGAGCATTGCGGCACCGCGATCGTCCGGACGCGGGCAAAGCTGTTTTTTCATCTACAAAAACCTCCCTGCGGACTCAGCGCAGCTTTGAAGCTTTCATTTCAACTATCGGCTGTGCCGTGATCGGGTCGTCGTCCGCTTTGTAGATCCGGACAGAAACAGAATACATGCGGTCGACCTGCCGTTCCTCAACAAGACTCTGCCCGATTGCCAGACCGACGGTTTTTTCGCTTGAGACTGCTGAATAGGTGTTTTTATTCGCCTTTCGAAGAAGCGTGTTGGTGAAAACGCGCGAAAAGTTTGTGTCGTTCTGATATTTGTAAACGATTGTCGGTTGGTAGAAAGCGCTGACGGCGCTGGCGGCCGTGCCGGAGGCGTCAATGATGAATACATTGAAATCAAGCTTGTTGTCGGGGGCAAGCTCCGTTGGGCCATAGTTATAGATGCGCGTGTTTTCAACTGCGTTGACCGGATTGTATTCCGTCTTCGGCGGGTACCACGGATTGAGACGCACATAGAGCGAATACGCCGGATGTCCCTTGCGGGCAAGCGCTTCCGCCTCGGAGTCGGAGGGCGCGGGTACGGTGGCGTTAGCGGTTTCAATGATCGGTTTGCGGTTGTCGCCCACGTCGTTTCCGCTGCGTGAGAAGGTGACGGTCCGCGAAGCGGTCTGCAGGATGGCGTTGCCGTTGTCGTCGACGTTACCGGTGTCATAGGTGTAGAAATATGTCACCGCGCCGGTATAAGTAAAAGTAACCGTGATTGAATAGGTACCGCCGACAAGATGGGACGTTATAGACGTTTCCCGCGAAAAAGCGTTTTTCATTGCGGTAATATCAAATGACGTTTCGCTGCAAACGAGATTGAGCGCGGCGAGCGCGGCGGCATCGGCAGAGGTCATATCTATTGTAGCGGCAGCGGGATTGCTTACTGCAACTTCGGTTTGAACGACGCTGTCGTTCTGCGCAAGACGCACAAGGGCCTTAAACGCGGAATCCCCGGAGCCGGCCTGCAGGCCGTCAAGCATGACGATGCGGGGGGTGTAGGTGAGCTTTGAAACCCCGCCCGTTTTCGTTAATGTAACCGAAGGACTGCTGGAATCTGCTACATATTCCACAAGCTTTGACACGTCATGCGCATCATATTTCGGCTTGACGAAAACCGGGCTGCTGGTCGAGTATTGGTTCGGGCAATAAGCTGCCGGGTCCGTCAGCAGTGTGTCAATATCTGTGGACTGAATGGTTTCGATGATATTCTGCGCGGCGGCGGTGGCAGACTGGTAGCGGCGGGACTTCATTTCCGTCTGCGCGCCGGTGACGAATGCGTGGAGGAGCGGAACGACGACAACGGCGAGAATGACCACGGCGACGATCAGCTCGACGAGCGTGAAGCCGCGGACATCGACGCACAGATGCGCGTGTCGTCTGGTTGACATTTTCATTTCTGTTCCTCCCTCCCGGAATGGTCAAGATGGCACTTTCCCGCCCCGCAGACGACAAGGGCCGCAAGGGGCGGGAAGAAAATTTAATGCGTGTTCGTTTCGGGCGGACGGATCTCCGTTACGCTGCCGCTCGTTTTAGCGGTGGTGCCGGACTGGACCGCTGCGGAGGAGCCGTTGCGGATTCTGGCGGTCCCGAACGGGTTCGTAACGCCCTGCTGCACGCCCTCGATGTCTGCCTTTTCATAGACATACTTTTCAGGGACGATGAAATACTTTGTGATCGCGGCGGTGCCGGAGAGAACGCCGTTCTCGGAGTTGTAGGTCACGCTGATGCTTTTGAGCGCGGTGCGCTCGTTCTGGGAATAGATAAAGTCGAGAAGGGACTTAAACTGGTCATAGTCCAGTGAGCACTGGATGTTCTCGCTTGTGGTAAAGGCGTAGACCTTCTGCATGACGTACTGACCGCTTTCATCCTTGAGCGGGAGCTGGAAAGAGGAAAGCAGGGCTGCAGGCTCCGAGCCGACGCTCTGGACCTTGACGCCGAGCACATCTTGAAGCGTTTTTGCGTTGAGAAGGATGTGCTCGTTGCGGATATCGTTCGGGAAGCGCCGCAGCTGCGTGTCGATCTCATCGCGCAGTTTGACGATCTTGGCTTCGTAGCTCGCCTGATTGGCCTCGTATGTCTGCAGATCCTGGAGCTGCGGGGCAAGCTCCGCAAGCTGGGCCTCGGCGACGGCGCGCTTGGCGTCAAAGCGCTTAACGACCGTCATGTAGGCAGCGAACACAATGAGCACGCCCGCGAGAACGAGAAGCAGGAACTTGTCTCTGTTTGTGAGCGAAGTGGTCATGCGTTGTCACCTCCCGCATTGTCATTGGCGGCGGCTCCGTCGCTATCCGAAGACGGCGAGGGAGAAATCACGTCCTGATAGGGGTTCAGGCTGTTGAGATAGGGGTTCGTGCCGTATGTGCAGGTGACGGAGAAGGAGACACGGGAACCGCCTGTGTCATCGTCCGCCATGACGGCCTCGCTGACTTCAACATTTGCGATGCTTTTGAATTCACGCAGTTCCGCGATGACGGCGGCGGCGTCTTGATAGTTTGCAACGGTGATGTTCATTGCAATGCCCTCCTCCGTACAGTCGGCGGAGAGCAGGAGGATACTCGACGGCATCTTGTTTTCCAGTTCGGTGAAGAAAGCCTTGAGCTCGGCGTTCGGGGTCTTTGTGGAGTCAATGACTTCATTCAGAGACTTCTGGGCAGCGGAATAGGAGAGGTATGTATCGTAGGTTTCTTTTGACGGGGCAAGCAGACCGAGTTGGGAGCGCGCGTCCGCGAGTTGCCGCTCGACGACGTTGTATTTGTGGATCGCGGAAAACGCGAGAACGCCGGCGGCAACGGCACAGGCGATCAGCAGGACGAAGCCGGGCTTGAGCGAAACGGCGTCCGGGTCGTTTTTCTTTTTTCTGTTGGATGTAAAATGGAAGGCAAGACCCAGCGGAGAAAGAACGCTGCCAATGCAGCTGACGTAAGCCGCGGCGCCGGGAGCGGCGGTAAAGACGGAAAAGGCGCTCAGATCTTCGAGCCAGACCGTTTCAAGGCCGGTGGCGTCGGCGACCTGTTCGCGTAGGCCGACGAGGTGACGCAGCGGTCCCATCAGGACAACGCGGGTCGCGGCGATGTCGCCGCGGCTGGAGTTGAAGAAATCAATGGTGCGGACAATACCGCCGACAAAGCGGCTGAGGTCATCTGAGATCTCGTCCGGGCTGAGGACGCGGTCGGCGGCGAAGTCGGGACTGGTCGCGTCCGTTTCGCGCAGAGCGGCGAGGTAGCCGGCTTCCTCGCGGTCAGCGGCGGAGGCATAGTGTGCGACGAGCTCGTCGGCGCCGAAGGCAAACGCGCGCTGCATAATGAGCTTATCTCCGAAAAGAAAGCTGATGATGCTGTTGCCGGAGCCGACGTCCACAAAGAGCGAGGCGGCGCCCTTTTCGTTGATTCCTCGGAGCATCTGATACTGGCTGTTGCCGGAACAGTCGAGCGCGGCGACTGTGAGGCCTGCGTTCGCGGCAAGCTGGGCGTAGCTGTTGAGCAGGTTTTTCGGCGCGGCATAGGCCATGACGCGGACAAAGCCGTCCGTTCCGGAGATCGTTTCAAGCACGGAATAGCTGATAACGTAGTTTTGCAGATCGATGGGGAAATAATCCTGCGCGTTCGTTCGGACGGCCTTGCCGACAAGCTTCGGCTTCATGTAGGGAAGCCGGGCCTCACGGATCGCGATCTTGTTGGATGTGATCGTGAACGCAGCGCTTTTGACACCGCCAAGACCGTGCGCCGCAAGCTGATTGCGCAGCTCCGCGCCGAGCGCGGCGGGATCGAGGATCATGCCTTCCAACACGCTGCCTTCGGGCGTCTGAAACAAAAACGCATCCGAGATGAGGGCCTTTTTCCCCTTTTTCTCCACGCGGCAGACCTTTGTGATTTGATCGCAGACCTCGATTTGAACCGTTTTAGCCGCCATAGGATACCCCTCTTCCACTTGCAAAAAATCATTGACCGGCGGATGACCGCCGCGCGGGAAAAGGCACTCAGCGCAAAAGGCCGAGATACCAGTTTATAACAGACTCTCCCCAAACGAGGGAGAGGAACATTCCAAAACTCAGATACGGCCCGAAGGCCAGCGTACGGCCCGCTTTTTTGAGGGCCATGCGCGGGATGTGGACACAGACGGCCGCAACGCAGCCGGCGACCACGGCAAAGAGGATCAGTTTCCAGCCGAGAAAAAGGCCGGACGTGGCGAGAAGCTTGATGTCGCCGCCGCCGACGCCCTTCCCCTTTGTGAAAAGCCACACAAGGAGCAGGGGGACAGAGACGGCAAAAAGGCCGATGACATGTGCCGGCCAATTTGAAAGATCCAGAGCCGTCGCGCCTACGGCGAGGACGGCAAGGAAGAGGTTGATGCCGGGCGGTATCTCCCCCGTGCGCGCGTCAATGACGGACAGCGCGAGGAGGGCCGAAACGAAAAGGCACGCGAGAAGCGCCTGCCAACACAGGCCGAACTGCCAGAAGAGAAAGACCCACAAAAGGCCGTTTGCGGCCTCAATGAGCGGGTACTGCGGGGAGATTTTCTCCCCGCAGCCCGCACAGCGCCCGCGCAGGGCGAGGAAGCTGAAAACCGGCACAAGCTCGTACCACTTCAGCCGCCTGCCGCAGCGCATGCAGTGGGAGGGTCCCGTCACGATGCTCTCACCCGCCGGTACACGGAATATCACCACGTTCAGAAAACTACCGATGCAGATGCCAAAGAGGAGGATGAATATGTAGAGGAGTGGAGGCATGTGTGGGGTCCTTTCAAATTAAATAATTATGTGGTTTGGGAAGTCGAAGGCGAAGGCGAGGCATCGACTGTTCCAACAGTACCACCAATCGTAGTGCTACCCAAGGTTAAATCTTGACCTTTTGCCCAAGAAACTGAAGTGCCACTAAC
>JBMNPV010000059.1:0-10831 GCA_050943775.1 Oscillospiraceae bacterium | reverse complement strand
GAAACGGCGGGGCGCAGCTCGGATGCGAGTGCGTTGATTGTGATTGCGTCAAGCGGCATTTAGTCCTCCTCTGAGACGATAAGCTCAAACAGTTCAGAAATGCGTTTTTTCTCCCCGCGCAGCCAGAGCCAGCCGAAGAGCGTTTCAAGGCCGGTGGCGGCGTGGTAGTCCGCGAGCGCGGCGTTTTTTGGGACCGAGTTGACCTTTGCGTTGCGACCGCGCTTATAGACAGCGTGCTCTTCCACGCTTAGGGTGGGCAGCAGTTTTTCCACAGCCCGGGCCTGCGCCGGGGCGCAGACACGGCGGACCGTTTCCCGGTGGAGCGTCGCGGCGGTGGTGCGTCCCTCCTGACACAGCCATGTGCGGATGAGAAGTTCGTACACCGCATCGCCGACATGCGCAAAGCCCAGAACCCCCATCGCACGCAGCTGCTCATCGGAAAATACGGGGGTAAAATGATCTGTCATAGCTGGTATCTCCATTTATCAAATGAGCCTGCCGCGGCAGGCTCATTGCAGTTTATTCGTCTTTCCATTCCGAAGCAGGTTCGTCCTCATACTCCGCAAAGCTTACCTGTTCGGTGCGGGGGCCGATGCCGTTTGAAGCGCGCATTTCGTCCCACTGCTCCTTGGTGATCAAGACCTGCCGGGGTTTTGAGCCTTCAAACGGGCCGACGACGCCGATCTCCTCCATCTGGTCGACAATGCGCGCGGCGCGTGCGTAGCCGAGCTTGAGACGGCGCTGCAGCATCGAGACCGAAGCCTGTTTCGTTTCGAAAATGACGTCTACCGCCTGCGGCAGCAGCTCGTCGTAATCTGCGTCGAAGCCGCTCTCGTCTGCCCTGCCGTCGTTTTCGGAGCTGCCGTTTGAGGAGGACTTGTCCTCCCCCGACGCGGCCTGCTCGATCTGCTGCAAGATCTCCTCGCTATACGAAGCCTCGGCACCCTCCTTGACAAAGTCAATGACCTTTTCGCGCTCCTCGTCCGAGACAAAAGCGCCCTGGATGCGGATAGGCTTGGCGACGCCGAGCGGGGCATAGAGCATGTCGCCCGCGCCGATGAGCTTTTCTGCGCCGGAGTTGTCAAGGATGATGCGGCTCTCAAGCGAACTTGAAACCGCAAAGGCGATGCGGCTCGGAATGTTCGCCTTCATAAGACCTGTGATGACGTCCGCCGACGGACGCTGGGTCGCGATGACGAGATGCATCCCGGCGGCGCGGCCCATCTGGGCGACGCGGCAGATGCTCTCCTCCACTTCTTTAGAGGCGACAAGCATCAGATCCGCCAACTCGTCGATCACGATGACGACACGCGGCATGGTCTGCTCGCCGATGGACTTCTGGTGCTGGTTGTAGCCGTTCAAGTCGCGCACGCCGATTTCCGAAAACAGGCGGTAGCGCTTGAGCATTTCAACGACCGACCACTGGAGTGCGCCCGCGGCCTTTTTCGGGTCTGTTACGACCGGTACATAGAGGTGCGGGATGCCGTTGTAGATGCCGAGTTCGACCATCTTCGGGTCGATCATAATAAGACGGACTTCCTCCGGGGTCGATTTATAAAGGAGACTCAAAATGAGCGAGTTCATGCAGACCGACTTACCGGAGCCGGTCGTACCGGCAATGAGCAGATGCGGGAGCTTTGCAATGTTTCCGACGATGGCATTGCCGCCGATGTCCTCGCCGAGGGCGAAGCTGAGCTTCGATTTGGCGTTTCGGAAAGCAGCGGAGTCGATGATGTCGTGAAGATAGACGGTGCTGACGATCTTGTTCGGCACCTCGATGCCGACTGTGGATATTTTGTCCGGAATCGGCGCAATGCGGACACTCGCGACGCCAAGCGAGAGCGCGAGGTCGCCTGCAAGGTTTGTGAGCTTTGCGAGTTTGACGCCTTGATCGAGCTCGATGTCGTAGCGCGTGACCGTGGGGCCGCGCGTCGTGCCGGTGATGTTCCCCGCAACGCCAAAGCTTTTGATCGTGCTGTCGAGCCGGTCGCGGTTGAGCGCGATTTCCTCCCTGCCGTCGACCGAATTGCGCGGCGCGGTTTTCAAGAGACTGACCGGCGGGTATTTGTATTCACCCGGCTCATCGTCCGTCTGCCGGCGCTCGATGGTTTTGGCGATCGCCTCCGTTTCGGCGGCGACCTCCTCGGGCTTGATTTTTTTTGCCGGCTGTGGCAGCGGCCTGGCTTCTTCGCTCAAGACCTCGGAGACAGTAGCGGCGATGCCCGCGACGGCAGCCGCCTCTTCGACGGAGAGCGGCTCAACACGGTCAGTAGCCGTGCCGGTTTTGACCGCCTGCGGCTCAAATTCGGGTTCCGAATTGGTGCTTTCCGGCTGCTCCACAGGTCTGAGAGGCTCCTTTTCAAGGGACTGCGAGAGCACCTGATCGGGCGTTTTGACGCGCGGCCGGGCGTTGAAAAAGCCGATTTTGTGCTCGGGCGGGATCTCCTCCGGCTGCGGGCGCTCCTCGCCGTCGACCGGAATGTCGATCGCGCGGCGTCCGCGCTTTCGCGGCGTTTCCGTGGCGGGAACCGGCTTTTGCACGGTTTTTGTCGCTTGCGCGCGCTCGGCGATCGCGGCAGGAGCCGCCGGCTTGCGCTGCGGCTGTTCTGCGGCGTACTGCGCGCGGGCGCTGCGTTTCTCGGCGGACTTTTTTATAAGGCTCTGAAGCGTGACGCCGCAGGAGCGCATACCAAAATAGACGAGGCCGACAATGAACACCGGCACGGCTCCGTAGACGCTGACAGCCGAGTCGAGCCCGATGGCGGCGGAACCTGCGATCACACCGCCGCTTGCGAGATCCCGTCCGCTCCCATAGAGCAGGGGGATTATGTCCGCGCCAAAGCGCAGCGTGTCTGAAACGATGAGATGGTAGATCGCACCGAGAAAGACCGGACACAGCAGCGCGGAAACGATGCGGAATGTGACGGGCTTTCCCCTGCTCAGAAACAGAGTAACGGAGCAGATCAGAAGCGAGATCGGGAAAAGATAGTAGCCCCAGCCGATAATGCCCTTAATGAAGCCGCAGAAATAGGTGATGAACCACGCGTCCACATCCGCGTATCCGATGAAAGCGAAAAGAGACAGAAACAGGCAGACTACCCCGCCAATGATGCGCTTTGAAGGATCGTAAGCCGGTGCTGCCGGTGCGACACGCGCGGCCTTTTTCGCCGGCGCCTTTTTTGCGGCGGTGCCTTTCACAGTTTTTTTTGCCTGAGCCATTTCTTTAGTCACTCCAAATCAAAGTACAATAGTAAGGATGATCGTCAGGGCACCGATAGCGAAGCAGTAGTAGCAGAACTTTCCAAATCCACCCTTTACGGCGAGACTTTGGAGAAGCTTGATCGCAAAATAGCCGACAACGCCGGCGATGACCATGCCGATCAGATACGCCGGTACGGCGGCGGCATTGATGCCGGCCTCAAGGGCCTTCTTGGCTTCCAGAATGGTCGCGCCCAAAACCGCTGGCAGGGACATCAGAAACGAAAAGTTGACGGCAAAGCTGCGGTCAAGTCCCGTTGCCATGCCCGCGGCGATCGTTGAGCCGGAGCGGGAAATGCCCGGCAGGGTCGCAACTGCCTGCGCAAGACCGATCTTCACGGCGTCGCTGACCGTCATGCTGCCGGCGCTTTTGCGGCCGTTCGGCGTGCGGTCTGAGAGAAACAAAATGACGCCTGTGATCAGAAAAGCAACGCCGACGAACAGTGTGTTATTGGAAAGCGTTTCGATTTTGTCGTGGAACGGGAGAATGAGGAAGAGCGGAAAGGTTGCAAGGATGATCATAAGTACAAGACGGCGCGCGGGCTTTGGTTCGCCGGCATCGGGGTTCGGATGCTTGAGGTCGTGAAAAAAGCCGACGATCTCCCGAAGCATATCCCAAATTTCCTTGCGGTAGAACACAATGATCGCGACGAGCGTTGCAAAATGCAGCAGAACATCAAAGAACAGATCGACTTCTTCGAGTCCGAAAAAGCGCTGAAAAACGGCCAGATGGCCGGAGCTTGAAACGGGCAGAAACTCGGTTACACCCTGCAGTGCTCCCAGCAGGGCGGCAAGCCATATTTTCATTTTATTCCTCCAAAATCACGGTCCGCATGGGACCGGCGTTTGATTTTTACCGGGGTGGCCTCAGGTCGCCTCGGCTGCCTTTTTCTTTTTCGAGCGGGAACGGCGGCGGCGAGGCGGATGGGCCTTTGACTTGTAGAACTCCTCCATCTCGCTGTCGGCCTTATACATGATGCGGTTGACGGTCCATGTGCCGTCCTCGGCGGATTTGAACTTGAGCCGGATGAGAAAGCTGCCGTCGCAGGTGCACTTGCCGAGCGACATATAGCGGCGGTCTCCCTGATTGATCCAGCGGGCACAGGAGAGCCTCTCCCCACAGACGGGGCATGCCGGGGTGGTCAGTTCCGGATCGGCGAAAGCGTCCGCTTTCTCGAAGTAGCCGGTGAAAGCCCGGTGCTCCACGGCAGCCGGCGAAGTGCCCTCCCCATCCGCGTGCTCGGCGCTGCATGCGCGGGTCGCGAGGATGCGCGAGGCTTCGTCATACTGACTGAGTCCTTTCAGAAGGTCGAGCTTTGTGCATACGAGCGCGGTGTTGAAGGCGTCGCCCAGCGCGTCGTGCGCAACACGGGTCTGCTCGATCTGAAAGTGTTCCATCGCAATCGACAGGCCCGTCTGATTGCGGCCCGCTTCGGTCTGGATGTTGTAGATGGTCTGGAGATTGACCCAACGATCGATCCAGTCCCAGTCGAGGTCGTGGATGATGATGTTCTGCTCCATGATCGCCTGGTCATCGCTGCCCCATGTGAGGAGCGTGACGCCCTCCCCGCAGAATTCACGGAACTGCGCGAAGGCCTCCTTGAAGCCGATGCCGTTTTCCAAGCGCTCCTTGTCAAAGCCGGTGAGCTTTTCTACTTTATAATGCATACGACGGAAATAGACCGGCTTTACATCGACCTGAAATTCTTCTCCGGGCTGCAGATCGTCGGTAAGACGGACGGCGCCGATCTGAATGATTTCCCCGCGCAGATGAATGGGCAGTTTATTGAAGACGGAAGCCTGAGAGGACATGGCCTGATTCCACTCCATGTCCATGACGACGAAACCCATTAACGGAATCCTTCCCTTCAGTTATGATCGAAAAAGGGCACAAGCGCCCTCCTGCTTGCAAAATGTACCGCCGACATGCGGCAGGCATGAATTCACAGTTTGTTATTGTATCATAAATTTTGACGCTTGGACAGTCCTTTTCCCGGTAAGGCAGAATTTTTTTCCGAGCTTTTTCGCGGCTTGACATTTTCTGCAGAAGCGAATACTATAGAAAAAGTTCATATTCGGAGGCCGCCATGAAAACACCGGAACTCTCGCCCGTTCGCGAGCCCCAGAAAATCAGCAGCTACTTAAAGCGCGAGTGGAAATGCCTTTTGCTCGTTACGCTGACGGGTCTCGCGTTCGACGGCAGTATGTCCTATGCCGCCGTCTTGCAGGGCCGTCTCATTGACGCGGTCGCCTCAAAATCGGCGTTCACAGTTGTGGGGCAAAAGGCGCTTACTTTTGTGCTCGTTGTGCTCCTCATCCAGACCTGCCGGGCGCTCAAACGGTATTTTGTCCGCCTGTTTGCAAACCGAACCGGCGCACGTATGCGTCGCATGCTCTACAACAGCGTTTTTACACAGGATGTGACGGCCCTCTCGGGAACCAGCGCCGGGGAACTGATGAACCGCGCAGTCGGCGATGTGGACATCTGCGTCGAAGGGATGCGCAAGGTGACGACCGAGATCTTCGATACCGGCGTTCTGATGGCGTCTTACCTTATAACTATGTTTACATACGATGTAAAAACAACGCTTTTTGCTTGCATGTTTATTCCGGTCGCGATGTTTATTGCGGAAAAGCTCAAGGCCGTTATTGAACGGACGACGAAGCTTGCTCGCGCACAGAACGGCAGAGTTTCCGACATAACGCTCTCGAACGTTGAAAACGCACTGCTATACCGCGTGAACAGCGCCTTCAACCGCCGGCTTGCGGCATATGAAACGGAACTCACGGCGCTCGAGAAAAAGAGCGTCCGCGCAGACGTTCTGGAAAACTCGATGCAGCCGGTCTATAACGCCATTGCGATGCTTGGTATCGTCGCGATCCTCACCCGCGGCGGCGGACTCGTTGTTGCAAAAGTGTGGACGGTCGGAGACTTTACGGCTTTCACGGCAATCTTCATCGCCCTTGCCACGAAAGCAAGCAAGGCCGCAAAGCTCTTTAACTCCTACCAGAAAGCCGCCGTATCCTGGCAGCGGCTCAAGCCGGAGATTCGGGACTACCATTTGCCGGACGAAACGGGGCGGGTGGATGACGTCCCCGCTGTGCTCACAGTGAAAGATCTTGTCTTCTCTTATCCCGGCGCGGAGGAAGCCGCCGTTTCCGGCGTTTCCTTTACCGCAAAGGCGGGGGAACTCATCGGTGTGACAGGCGGCGTCGCGAGCGGGAAAACGGCGCTGGGTTACGCGCTCACGGGGGCACTCCCCTATTCCGGTTCCGCCGCGCTCTGTGGTACGGAGCTTTCGGACTTTACACCCTTTGAGCGCAGCCGCCGAGTGGCCTACATGGGGCACGACCCGCAGCTTTTGTCCGACAGCATTTTGGAAAATGTTTTGCTCGGCGAGGATGCCGACGCGGCGGAGGCCCTGCGTCTGGTCTGCTTTGATGAGGATCTCGCGGCGATGCCCGAGGGCGTCGGGACGCGTATCGGCGCCGGCGGCGTGCGTCTCTCCGGCGGTCAGAGGGACCGCGTCGCACTCGCTCGGACGCTCTGCCGTCCGAGCCGTCTCGTTATTCTGGACGACCCGTTTTCCGCCGTAGATACAAGGACGGAGAAGAAAATACTCGAAAATCTTCGGGGCCGTTTTCCGGACCGCATCATCGTTCTGATCTCGCACCGGCTGACCGCCTTTCCGCAGACGGACCGCGTGCTGTTTTTCGAAAACGGCAGCGCCGTCTGCTCGACACATGAGGTGCTGCTGAAAGAGAGCGCGGCGTATCAGGCGCTCTGGCGGGCGCAGACAAAGGGAGGGCGGGAAAATGAAGAATAGCGGCGTTTTGAAAATCGTCCGCGCCGTTCTTGCTCAAAACCGCGGCAAGACCGCATTTCTCGCTGCTGCCGCACTCGTAAGTGTTCTGCTTTCCCTCGCTCCCCCGCAGATCATGTGCGCGGTTATTGACCGCTGTCTCACGCCGGGCGTGACGGAGGGACTGTGGCACTTCGCCATTTTGTATGTTGCCGTCATCATCCTCGCGGGCACCGCCGACTTTCTGAAAGGCTGGCTTCTGACCTTCTTTGGTCAGCACGCGATCCATGCGGTGCGTGCAGAGATGATGGCAAAGCTTGCCCGCCTGCCCGCCCACTTCTTCACGGACAACGCGCCCGGGCAAATCAGCTCCCGCGTGATGACGGATGTGTCGAACATCAACGTGCTGTTTTCGGACGGCATCGTCAGCATGGTGGTAGACAGCCTGAAAATTATCGGCATCATCGTGTCGATATGGCTGTTTTCGGCGCGACTTGGGCTCATAGCGCTCGCGCTGCTGCCGCTCGTCTTTTTCATCACCCGCTTTTTTAAAAAGCGCATGTATGCGGCGCAGGTCAAAAATCTCGAACAGCTTGGCCGGGTCAACTCCCGCATTGCCGAGAGCATAGGCGCGGTCTTCATGGTGAAGCTTTTTTGCAAAGAGCGCTACATGGAGGAAAAATACTGCCGGGAGCTTCGCGCGAACTATGAAACGAACGGCCGCGTCATTCTCTACGACTCGGTTTATGCGCCGATCATCCAGGCCATACGCGCCGTCGTCATAGCCCTTGTCGTGCTGCTCGCGTCCGATCAGGTTTCCGTACTTGGCATTTCCGTCGGTGCGCTTGCCGCAACGATCGACCTTATGAGTCAGCTCTTGGCGCCGGTGGAGGCGCTCGGCATGGAAATTCAAAACATCCAGAAGGGCCTTTCGGGTATCGGCCGCATCGACGAATTTCTTACGTTGCCCGAGGACGAAAAGGACCTGTCGATCACGGCGGAGAAAACGCTTGCCTCTCTGCGCGGAAACGGCGCTGTGCGCTTTGAGAACCTGCGATTTCGCTACGATGACGGGACAGACGTCCTGAAAGGCATCAGCGCCGCCGTTGCAGAAAACGAGAGCGTCACGATCACGGGCCGCACCGGCGTCGGCAAGACGACATTGTTTTCCCTCGTCATGGGGCTTCTCCGGCCGACAGAGGGGCGCGTTTGCATCGGCAAGTATGACGCTTCGGCCATTCCGGACAGCGAAAAGCGCCGCGTTTTCGGTTATGTGGAGCAGCGTTTCCGCTTTGTTCCCGGTACGGTTGCAGAGCAGATCACGCTCGGCGATCCGGATATCTCCCGCGAGCGGGTCGAGGAGGTCTGCCGTGCGGTCGGACTCGACGAGAGCATCCGCGCGCTGCCGGAGGGATATGACACGAAGCTGAGCGGCAGCGGGACATTCTCATGGGGGCAGTGCCAGCTTCTCTCCATTGCCCGCGCCGTTGCCGCTGACCCGAAAATTCTGCTCCTCGACGAGATCACCGCAAACCTCGACTCGGCAACCGAGGCACATGTCATGGATTCCCTGCAAAGCGTTTCGGCTGGCCGCACCGTGCTTGCGATCTCTCACCGGGAGGGCGCTGTGCGTCATGCTGACCGCGTCCTGCATATTCAAGACGGAAAACTCATATAAAAACACCCCAAAAGCCTGGCTTCGGGGGCGCTTTTTGATTTTTAGTCGGCTCACAGCGGCATTTTTCTGCGCATCACAGGCCGGGCACAGTCGATTTTCCTATCTCCGGGCAGTGCTTTTGTCCGTGCTTTGCCGATATTTTACGTTTCGAATTTTTCTACTTGACGCGCGCCGCCGGAGAAGCTACAATGGCTTATCAAAATTTAGATATTGGAATGGAGCTCCGACATGACAGCCGTAGAAGAAATGCTCGCCTTCAATGAGAAATTTGTCTCCGAAAAACGCTATCTCCCTTACCAGACCGATAAATATCCCGCAAAGAAAATCGCCGTGCTCACCTGCATGGATACACGGCTCGTAACGCTCCTCCCGGCGGCGCTTGACATACAAAACGGCGATGTCAAGATGATCAAAAACGCCGGTGCCGTGGTGACAGAGCCGTATGGAGAAACGCTTCGCAGTCTGCTCGTCGGCATTCTGGAACTGGGCGTTGAGGAGCTTATGGTCATCGGACATACGGACTGCGGCGCCGCCGCTCTCAGCGGAGAAAAGATGACGGCTGCCCTGCTTGCGCGCGGCATATCGAGGGATGCCATTGCTTCTGCGCGCGAATGCGCCGATTTTGATAAGTGGTTTCGCGGCTTTGACAGCGTTGAGACGAGTGTTGCGGATACGGTTTCGATGCTGCGCGCCCACCCGCTTATCCCAAAGGACGTTGACGTTCACGGGTATGTGATGGATGCTGTAACGGGAAAGCTTACGCCGCTTTCCGACTGAGCGGGCCCGTTTCGACTTGACAGACGGCTTTCGCTAGACTAGAATAGAAAAGCTGATCAAGCCCCCGTAGCTCAGCAGGATAGAGCGTTCGCCTCCTAAGCGAAAGGCCATGCGTTCGAATCGCATCGGGGGTGCCAGAAATGCCGCTGCAAACCATCAGAAAATGGTTTGCAGCGGCTTCTGTTATCTGTATTCTGCATCTGACTATGGAAATCAGACTGCATACTTTTGGGATCGACCTTCCGTTCAATGACGGCTTCTATCTGGAGCGGCGGGCTGAATTTCAGCTTGTGCCAATGTAAAGATATTTTAGTTGCACATTGACAGTTTTCTTGCGGCAAAAAAATAACCCCCACCCCGGCTTGCGGGAAGGTGTTTGGGGGATATAATAGAGACGATGTACATTATGTGTCCATTTATCCTCCTTGTTTGAGGCGCGCCGGGGAGCGGGACCTTCCGGCGCGCCTCTTTCTTTTTTTGGAACGGTGAATATTATAATGATTGAGGGCGTTGCTACAGCAACGCCCTCAATCGGTTTCTGGCTCAAATATGGTGAACACCCCTGCCGGACGACGTTTGCCGCCGCCTTTTTCATCCCTTTTTCACGCCGACGATCTGGAGCATTTCGCCGTTTGAGACAAGCAGCGTCACATCGAAGTGCGGAGCGAGCAGGGCGCGCAGGCCGTCGTCGGACGGTAAATGGCGCGAGACATCGCCCGCAGACTCCATGTGGCGGCGGTCGATCTCCATGCGGGAGGATCCGTGCGCAATTGTGAACGTACCACCCGGACGCAGAGCCCGAGCGAGGTTTTCCACCAATGTCTCCGGATTCGGAAAGTGCGGGAAGGCATTGTAAACGACGCACACATCGAAGTCCGGCTCGAAAGCACAGGTTTCCGCGTCGGCGTTTCGGAAGCTGACGGCAGGCATCGGGAATTTCCGCCGCGCTGATTCAAGCATTTTCGGTGAGATGTCAACACCGACGACCTCCGCCGCGCCGCGCGCGAGATAGTGCGGAATCATCACTCCCGTGCCGCAGCCGATATCCAGCACACGCTGTCCGGCGGCGAGGCCGACGTTGTCGAGGATGCGCTCGATGACGGCGTCTTCATGCTTGCAGCCCTCGTCCCAGCCGGGAGCGAGGCGGTCGAAAAACGCCGTCACCCGCTTCTTGTCAACGACCTGCATCTCAGACCTCCGCGTCCAACGGGACTGGGTAGCGCACGGGAACAAGGTTCGCCTTTTCGAGCGCAAAAACGATGCTCGGGATCAGCGCGAGCTGAATGACGATACCGGGTAGCCCCGTCACGAAATA
>JBMNPV010000058.1:0-11001 GCA_050943775.1 Oscillospiraceae bacterium | reverse complement strand
AACATTATCGCTTTTTGCAAGGCAGTAAGTGCAGAATTAAGTGATGCGGCCCCTTTATTTTCGCTTCCGATAAAACAGGGTCGGCAAATGCCGACCCTGTTTTTGTTTTTTTAAGATTTACAAATCGATCTTGCCCTCTTTGCCGCTGATGACATAGTAGGCGGCGTTCTCCTCGGGCTTGACATAGAGCTTGCAGGAGCGGATGGCACCTTTGTTGTTTGCCTTATAATCGGCCTTTGCACGCTCTATGAGATCGTCGCACGCGATCTCTCTGCCGCCATACTGGATGTAGACGATGGGGTTTACGGCGGAGGTCGCCTCGCGTCCGGCTGCGCGGACTTTGGCCTCCGCATTCTTGCCTAGCTCTCTGGCTTTGCTCGCGACCGCTTTCTGTCCTTCCGCCGCTTTTTCGCCGGCGGCTTTGCTAAGTTCCTTTGCCTTTTCTCCGACAGCTTTCACGGCAGGTTCTGCCTTTTGGGTAACTGCCTTACCGGCCTTTGCAACGGCATCGCTGACCGGTTCGAGCTTTTCCTTGATCTCATCCGGGTTGATTTTCATATCTGCCATGGGGGTCACTCCTTTTGTTCCAAAAATGTTATGACCATGCTCTGACGGGTATCGCTTGCTCGTGGCTCTTGCGTTTTCTCAATCATAGGCCATAGAACGCCGGAAATCAATCAAAATTTCAAATTTTTCACAAATATTTTTCGTTCGCCCCAGCGCGAACGATTTTAGCACCGTGCGGAAGGCGGCGCGCGTTGTTCTTCCACACGGAAGGCGCGAAGATCGCAAGCATCGGAATGATCTCAAGTCGGCCCGCAAGCATGTCAAAGCAGAGCACCAGCTTTGAAAACGGCGAATATCCGCCAAAGCTGCCGACCGGACCGGTCGCATCCAGGCCGGGGCCGATATTGTTCAGGCAGGAAACCATCGAGGCAAAGTTGGTATCAAAGCTGAAATTGTCTAGTGAGATCAGCAGCAGGCTCGCCGCCGCGATAAAAACATAGCACAGCAGGTAGTTGCAGCAGGCGGTAAGAACGTTCTCCTCAACCGGCCGACCGTCCATATGGACCGTAGCAACGGTGCGCGGACGCAGACTCTGCCGCACGCCGCGGTGGGCGGTCCGGAAGAGAAGAATAATGCGCGAGACCTTGATACCGCCACCCGTGCTGCTCGCGCAGGCGCCGATGAACATCAACAGCAGCAAGAGCATCCGCGAATACTGCGGCCAGAGGTCAAAATTCGCGGTCGTAAAGCCCGTCGTCGTGATGATTGCGGAAACCTGGAAGAAAGAGTAGCGCAGGGCCTCGACATAGCTGCCATAGTCGGCGCGGATATTCCACCCGATCGTCAGCACTGCGAAAACGACGATTCCGAGATAGGTCCGCAATTCCTCGCTGCGGAACACTTCTTTTACATGGTGGATCAATAGCAGATAGTAGAGGTTGAAGTTCACACCGAACAGGAGCATAAAAACGCCGATCACCATTTCGGAATAGAGGTCCCGATAATAGCCCACACTTGCCGTGTGGTTTGAAAAGCCGCCTGTACCGGCGGAGCCAAACGCATTGATAAAGCAATCGAAGAGCGGCATTCCGCCGCAACGGAGCAGGATGATCTCGAGCAGGGTCATCACGAAATAAATTTCATAGAGGATACGTGCGGAGGAGCGCATCTTCGGCACGAGCTTGTCCGAAGTCGGTCCGGGCACCTCGGCGCGGACAATGTGAATATTGTGCTGCCCGCCAAGGGGAAGCACGACCAGAACGAGCACCAGAACGCCCATGCCTCCGACCCAGTGGGTAAAGCTCCTCCAAAACAAGAGCGCATAGCCGAGCGGCTCGACCTCTGTGAGGACGGTGGAGCCGGTCGTTGTAAAGCCGGAGACCGTTTCGAAAAAAGCGTCCAAAAAGTTTGGGATGGCCCCGCTGAGCAGAAACGGCAGCGTGCCGAAAACGCTCATCAGGATCCACGAGAACGCGACGATCGCAAAGCCCTCACGGGCGTAGACCGTCGAGTCGGGGGTACGGATCGCACGCAGGCAAAGACCCGCTGCAAAGGTAATGACCGCCGAAAGGAAAAGGGCCTTGCCGTTCGGGTCGCTGTAGATGAGGGCGACAAGGCAGGGCAGAAGCAGCAGGCCGGACTCTATCATTAAAATCAGACCAACCGTATGAAAGACGATTCGTTTATTCATTTCTCCGCGCTCCCGTCAGGCAAGAATATTCCGTAGGTCGTTGAGCCGGCGGTTTTTCGTGACAACGATAACGTGATCCCCGGGTGCGAAGCTGTCCGAGCCGCTGGGAATGATGACTTGGGAACCGCGCACGATGGCGCATATGAGGAGGTCGTCTCTCAGCTTCAGATCGCGCAGAGATACGCCGACCAGCGCAGGGTCGTTGTCACGGACGATGAACTCGAGCGCTTCAACGGTACCATCGACAATGCGGTAGAGGGTCTCGACATTGTTCCCCTCGCCGGAGTTGTGCATTGCACGGACATAGCTGACGATACGGCTCGCGGCGAGGTCCTTCGGGGAAACGATGCTGCCGACTGATGTGTCGCCCAGAAGTTCAATAATATCAATCCGGGAAACTTTGGTGACGACCTTCGGCACATTCTGAGAGGTGGCATAGTTCGACAAAAGGATGTTGACCTCATCCGTTCCGGTAACGGCAACGAAGGCGTCCGCGTTTCGGATACCCTCTTCCTGAAGCAGCGCACGATCCGCACCGTCGCCGTTGATGATGGGGCAATCCGGCAGCGCGGCCGCGAACTCGCGGCATTTTTCATGGTCCCGTTCAATGATGACGGGATGCACGCCGATGGTGCGCAGCATCTTCGCCAGATAAAAGGCAAGACGGCCCCCGCCGACCACAATGACATTTTTCGGGGGCTTGACCGGAATACCGGCATCCCTCAAAAACTGGATGGCCTGATCCGGTCCCGCTGCGAAGCTCACGCTGTCCCCCGCGCGGAGGACAAAGTCGCCGTTTGGAATGAAAGTCTCGCTTCCGCGGCGCACAGCGCAGATGAGCACGCGGACCTTAAACTTTTTGTTGATCTCGTTGAGGGAAAATCCCGCAAGCGGGCTGTTGTCCGTTATCCGCAGCTCGGCAAGCTCCACGCGGCCCTTTCCGAACTTTTCAACGTTGAGAAGGCCGGGCAGACGCAGCACGGAAAAGATGTCCCGCGCGGCGGCAAGTTCGGGATTGATGACCATGTCGAGTTCGAGAACGTCCCGGATCATTCCCATCTCGTCGACATAGTCGGGATTGCGGACGCGAGCAACCGTTTTTTTCGTGCCGAGCTTCTTGGCAATCAGGCAGCAGAGAAGATTGACCTCGTCCACCGCCGTCACAGCGATCAGCAGGTCTGCCTCCTGCGCCCGCGCCTCGAGCTGAACGCTCCGGCACGCGCCGTTGCCGCAGACGCACATGACGTCGTTATCGTTCTGCGCCTCAGCTATCCGGTCCGGGTTGTTGTCGATGACGACAACGTTGTGTCCCTCCCGCGTGAGCTGGCTGACGATCACCTTTCCGACTTTCCCGTTCCCGACAACAATAATCTGCATTTCTTTCACCTTATTTTCATAGTGGCGGCCCCCGCCCATTTAACAGACACTAATACTAGCACCCTGCGTTACGGAAAGCAACTGCTGAAACGTATAATTTTCGGCTTAAAAACGGCCCAACTATACAAACAATCTCCAAGAAGTGTCGTCTTATTCTGCTGCGACCGCATCATTTGCATTTTTCGGATTTTGTTGTTATACTATTTATAAAATGTCCGGCGACGCCGGAGGTCAAATTCATCAGAAAGTACAGAACCGGCACTGCCGGACGGAGAATAGGATGCGAATATATCTTTTAGACACAGAAAATGTCGGCGCGGCATGGATCGAGGCGGTCCTGCGGGATGAGGAGCTCAGCGAGGTCGTCGTGTTTTACACGAAGAACTCCCAGCCGGTGCCGCTCACCGCGCTGCCAAAGCTCGGCGATATCTGGCCGAAGCTCACCTTTGCGGAGTGCTATGTTGGTCAGAATGCGCTGGATTTTCAGCTTGCGACCGAACTCGGATATCGTATAGCCGGCGCACCGGATGCGGAATACGTTATTCTCTCCCGGGACGCGGGCTATGACGCGATCGTAAAATACTGGCACGAGAAAAACGTCTCCGTGACGCGTCTCGCGCCGGAAAATGTCATGCCCGACGCTGTAACAGCGCCCACTTCCAGTTCCGCCGTCACCGCCGTTCCCCAGAAGCCCGCCGCCGACAAGCACCGCCGCACCAGAACCGCAAAGCCCAAGCCTGCCGTCCCCGTCGAGCCGGGCATTGAAAAGCGCCTTGCGGACGCGGAGCTCTCGGACGCTCTTGAGCGCGTGACGGCGATCCTTGAGCGCGAGCGCACCGCGAGCGACGACAAACGTCTCACGCACATTTACCGCTCGCTGATCCAGGCTTTCGGTCAAACGCAAGGGCTGGCAATTTACAGCGCGGTCAAGCCCGGTATCAAGGCTTACTACGCAAAATCGCCCTCCCCGGCGCTCCCCGAACAGGAATAGGCTTCGTGACGCTTCCGATCGGATGTTCGACCGGAAGCGTTCTCTTTTTCTATTCTTCGCCAAAATCGTTACAAAAGCTACAGATAATTTCAATCCGTGTAACGACCTTGACCCCTTCGTTAAAACGGGATATTATGTTTACATAACATTCTGTCGTGACCGACGGACGAATGGAGGTCCGAAGTGAAAAAACGTATCGTGTCTTTCCTGCTCACGCTCGCGCTGCTGATACCGGCGGGTGGCTTCGCTTCGGCGAACAACACGAAGCTCATCGCGCTGAGTTTTGATGACGGGCCAAATGCAGCCTGCACTGCCGAACTGCTCGATGGGCTCGCCGCTCGGGACGTAAAGGCTACATTCTTTCTTGTCGGGCGCAACGCCTCCTACTATCCGGAGCTCGCCGCACGCGAAGCCGCTGAGGGCCATCAGGTCGCCAACCACACATGGTCGCATGCCTGGCTCACGGAGCTCTCCGGCGAACAGGCGAAGGGAGAGGCCTCGGCAGGCGCCGCCGAGATCCGCAAAGCGACCGGCCGGGCCGGCCCCTTCTATCTGCGCGTACCCTACGGCGCCGTCAACGATGCCGTCAAATCAAGCGTCGGCGCGCCGATCATTCTCTGGAGCATCGACCCCGGCAGCGGCAGCATGAACGCAAGCGAAGCGAGCATGGCTGCCACGCTGCTCAACACCGCTTTCGACGGCGGCATCATCATTCTGCACGACTCCTCGCAAAAGAATGTCAATGTTGCGCTCTACGGCATCGACCAGCTCCGCGCGCAGGGCTACGAATTTGTAACGGTCGAAGAACTCTTTCGCCTGCGCGGCGTGACGCCGCGGGACGGCGGCGTGTACTACAGCGCCCCCGCATCTGCCGCTGAGCAGAGCTTTGACGAGTCGCAGCTCTCTGCGCATTGGGCCGCAGCCGACATTCAAGCTGTCGAAAACGCTCGAATTATGTCCGGTGACGGCGGGGCTTTCCGTCCGAACGCGTGGCTCACGCGCGCGCAGGCCGCCGAGATCCTCTGGCGCATGGCAGGTTCTCCTACCGCTGCCGCCAGCGAAGCCGACTCCGACTCCGACTCCGGCTCTGACTCCGGTTTCGGTGCCCCCGCGCCGACACTGCCTGTTCCCGCCGGTTCCGCTGTGACGTTTCTCACGCAGCGCACAGCGCCGGTCCCGCCCGCTGCACCCAAAGTCGATTTTGCGGATGTATCGGCGGACGCATGGTATGCGCAGGCGGTCTCGTGGGCACATGAAAGCGGTTTTCTCAAGGGGAACGCAGGCTGCTTTTACCCCGAGCAGTACATAACGAAGGAGCAGCTTTACACGATGCTCGCGCGTTACCGCCGCCACCAGCTCTATGCCGCTCCGCAAACCGCCTCCCCCGCCGTCTACCGGGACGACTGCCGCATCAGCGCATGGGCAGGAGAGAGCGTCGCGCTGTTTCGGAACGCGGGCTTTTCCTCAAAAAATGACCCGCAGATCTTCCGTCCGAAGGACTTCGCTTCCCGCGCCGAAGCCGCCGAGCTTGTGGCGTGGATGCTCCGCAATGTCCCGTAAACACAAAGCGTACACAGCCGTCGCAGGCTTTTGCCTGCGGCGGCTGCATTGTTCTTTGCTTATTTTATAGACGCAGCATAAATTGCGGCGATCGAATCGCCGAGCATCTTATCGAACTCCGCAGGAGTCTGGTTCACGTTGAGACCCTCTGTGAGCGCTCTGGAGAACGAGGCGATGAGGCCCGGATTGCGGGCAAGCTTCTCGTTTGCCTCCTCGCGGCTGTAGCCGCCGGAGAGCGCAACGACGCGGACAACATGCTTGTCACCCATCAGCTCGGAATAGAAGCCGTCGATATCCGGGATCGTGAGCTTGAAGAGGACCTGTGTCTTGTCGTCGAGCGCGGCAAGATGCGCCTTCAGTTCGGCTTTCAGAAGTTCCTCCGCCTGCTTTTTGTCCGGAATATGAATATCGACTTCGGGTTCGATGATCGGATAAAATCCCGCTGCGGCGATGCGTTTTGCAAGTTCAAACTGCTGATCGACAATTGCCTTGATGCCGGCGGGGTTCGCGCTCTTGATGACGGAGCGCATTTTTGTGCCGAAAATGTGGCGCTCTTTTGCGCGGCGGAGCAGATCGTCGAGTCCGGAGATATCCTTCATGAGCTGAACGCCGTCTTTCTCGTCCGCAAGTCCCTTGTCGACCTTGAGGATCGGAAGAATTCCCTTTCTATCCCAGAGGTAGTCGGCTGTATACAGGCCGTCAATTTTACCGTCCATGGTCTTTTCAAAGAGGATGGCGGCAAGAATGTGCTCCTTCGTGAAGGCCGGGCTCGTGATGATACGCGTACGCATCTGATGAACGAGGGAAAACATCTCGTCGTCCGTCTTCCATGCGTCCGCCGCAATGCCATAACGCTGCAGGGCCTTCGGCGTGGACCCGCCGCTCTGATCGAGCGCCGCAATGAAGCCCAGCCCGTTTTTCATTCTTTCCAGCTTTTCATCCATGGAAATGCCTCCTTATAATCGTTCTACTCGCGCTTGCGCTTTGCTGTAAGCGGATCTATTGGGAGACAGCTTTGTCTCCGTTCGCTCTGCGGTCAGTATAACACATTCTGAGAAAACTTGTCACTCTTTTCAGTCGATATCGTGATCTTTTTCATTTCTGACTGCGTATCCGCTTTGCACGATAAAAAAGTGCCGCGCGGGACCGAAACGGTTCCGCGCGGCGGGGAGTATGGAGAGGTTCGCGATTGGCAGAAAGTTGTATTTCTTAGTTCTCGAAAGGATCGAAGTCTTCCAGATCGTCCTCTTTGATCAGCGGCGTTGTGACGATCTGCTCGATGAGCTGCTTGCGGTAATCGGGGTGCGCAATTTTTATGAGTGCCTTGATGCGATCCTTGAGCGTCTTGAGGAACACATCGGCAACGCCGTATTCGGAAACAATGTACATGACATAGACCTTCGGAGTCGTAACGATGCAGCCGGCGGGGAGCCACGGGACGATGTTCGAGTGCATCTCGCCATTTTTGTCCGTGTATGTCGAGCGCAGGCAGATAAAGCTGCGGCCGCCCTTTGCGCGGATCGCGCCGTAGATGTAGGCAAAGGAGCCGCCGGGCGCGCTGTACGGCTTGAGCCCCTGTGCTTCGGAGCAGCACTGGCCGAGCAGGTCGACCATGAACGTTGCATTGATGGCAACGATATTCTCCTGCTGCATGATAGACAGCGGATCGATCGTAATGTTCTGCGGCAGGAAATGGATGCGCTCGTCGTCCTTGGCCCACTCAAAGAATTCCTTCGAGCACGCCGCCGGAGAGGAGCAGACGATCTTGGTGATGACGCCCTGCTTGCAGAGGTCCATCATGGATTCGCAGGCGACCTCGGAGAAGATCTCAACATGGCCGACGCCTTTCAGATTGCGGAGGATCTCCTCCCCCAGACCGCCGAAGCCGATCTGGATCTTGTCTCCATCATGGATGTAAGGCATGATGTTCGCGGCGATCTTTACGTCTATGTCCGTCGGACCGGCAGCCGGGAACGCCTGCAGCTCCAGCGGACTGTCAACGATGCAGTCAAGCTCGCTGACGTGTATGTAATGGGTCTCCCTATCGCCGGGAACGGGATATTGGCCGGTCGGGTCAATAAAACCGATCTTCTTCTGGATGAAGGGCATCTGCGTCGAGATGGCGTGCGTGGAAACCTGATACGCGCCGACGTTGCACCAGCCGTTTTCATCGGGCGGGCAGAGCTGGATGGCAGCGGTGTTGCAGCCGTAAGTCTCCAGACCCTGCGGCAGCAGATCGTAGCAGGTGCCGGTGCTTTCGATGACGTTCATGCCGATGGCGATCCGCTCGACCGGCAGGTTGAATGCGCTCGTGAGGCGGAAGTGCTTTTTGACTTCCGGGTCCATCACGATGCTGCAAGGCAGGTTCATGCAGTCGTAATAGAGCATAACGTCATGGAATTCTTCCATGTGCTCGTGGAGGTATTCTAGGAAATGATAAGGCGTTGCCATCGCGTTTGAAAGCCAAACGCAGTCTCCGGGCTGGATGAGCTTTGCTGCGTCTTCCATGGTGCCGTGGTGCTCATCATAGTACTTTTTCCAGTCGATATCGAGGTTTCTCTTAGCCATACTACTTCTCCTTCAGTGATAATTTGTCGCAGCTTGCCTGTTTCGGACGTTCACCGAAAAACAAACAGTTCCCAGACAAAAGTCGTTTTTGTCCGGAAACTGTTTTGATTATAGCAATATAAATAAAAATCGGGGTAAACAAACGAGTGCCGCTGTTTCTTTTGGTAACAGATGCGACAAATCATTTACTTTGTCTGGACTGTATATAATGCTCCAGAGACTTGTCCGTCACACCGATCCAGCGGCAGACGAGACTGTCCGGGTCCTCGCGCATATCGTCGCGTACCCATGGAATGAACACGCCTATAAACGCATTGTAGTAGAACTCCACCAAAAATCGAAAATCCGCGTTGTCGAGCTTTCCTTCGTCCATTGCCTGACGGCACAGCCGTTCCATCTGACCTGTGACCATCACGTGTAAAAACTGAATGAAGCAGTTTTGTCCGCTCGCGTTGACTGCGTTTTTGTAAAAAACGCAGTTCTTTTTAAAGTAGCGGCACATTTTATAGGAGGCCTCATGCCAGCTCTCCAGCGTGGTGCACTCCATGATAATTTCAAGGATCTCTGTCTCGAATATCCAGTTGACGACATCGTATTTGTCACGGAAATGGTAGTAGAAGGTCTTGCGGCTGATGCCGCTGGCCTCCAGAATGTCGGCCGTTGTGATCCGGTCAAAGGGCAGGCGCTGCATGATCTGCTTCATGGCGGAAGCAATGGCCGCTTTTGTAAGGCCGGCGTTTGCCATTGACATGGTCCCCCCAACATCCGGGCAAAATGCCCGGTCTTTTTTCAGACGGTATAGACGACAAAGCTTTTGCCGTTTTCGAAAGGATAGCTGCCGTCCATATCCATGACCGTGCAATTGCGGTCCGTTCCCGGACGGCCGAGGTCGGTACACCAGTACCCGGTGGCGTCTTCCGCGATGCCGCTGGCAACCGCCAGGACCGAGGGCTCCTCGGTTTCCGCAAGGTGGCGGGCAAAGATCTTGACGGCGTTCGCGCAGGCGCGTGTGTGCGTGTGTCCCATTGTGATCAGCGAGGAATCGTAGCGCTGCCCGGAGATATTCGTGAGAAACGCAAATTTTCGCACGTCCGTGCGCGCAAGCGGCGGCTTCTTCGCCAGCCCGGACGCGTCCCGTGCAAGCGCCACCATCTGCGCGAAAGCGCCGAGCCGCTTGTCGCAGCCGATCCGCAGCCGCTCCACATAGCTCTCATCTGAGAGAAACCACGCTTCCGCAAGCACAGCCACAGCCTCTACATCCATGTCCTGATAACGGGCATAGAGCCGATAGGCAAGCAGCGGGAACTCTCCTCTTGCCGACAGGACACCGTCATCTACAAGCGAACGCAGGCCAAATACGTGCCGGTCGTAGTATTCCCGCACGATAACCGGTCTTTCCAGATTGCCACTGATACAAAGCAAAAAAGGTCCCTCCCTCCTGCCGATGATCGAAAATGCGGGGCGCAGCGCTCCCCGTCGGCATTTTAAGCCTAGTTATAGTTATTATACTACACTTTCGTTGAAAGTGAAAGAAATACCCGCCGGGTGCGCATAATTTCTTTTGAACGCGCGGCTGTGCTCCCGCTCATGCGCCGACCGCTTTGTGCCGCCGGGGAAAAAGCAGCGGGAACGGCACGACCGAAATCATGCCGTTCCCGAAAAAGGAACAATACTTTTTATGGCGAGAAAGCTTAATAGTTCTCTGCCTTGATCTCGAAATAGGCTCTCGGATGACCGCAGACCGGGCAGACCTCGGGGGCGTCCGTGCCATACTCCAGATGACCGCAGTTGCGGCAATACCACACCTTCACGCCGGCTCTTTTGAAGACCTCGTTGTTCTCAAGGTTCTCTGCGAGCTTCACATAGCGCTCCTCGTGAGACTTTTCGATCTTTGCAACGGCTGCAAACTGATCCGCCAGAGCGATGAAGCCCTCTTCCCTTGCAGTCTCGGACATTTCCTTGTACATATCGGTCCATTCGTAGTGCTCGCCTTCCGCCGCAGCCACGAGGTTTTCTGCCGTGGTGCCGATGCCGTTGAGCGCCTTGAACCAGAGCTTCGCGTGCTCTTTTTCGTTGTTCGCGGTCTCCTCAAAGATCGCCGCAATCTGCTCAAAGCCTTCCTTGCGGGCCTTGCTGGCGAAGTAGGTGTACTTGTTGCGCGCCTGGCTTTCTCCTGCGAACGCCTTCCAGAGATTTGCTTCCGTTTTGCTTCCCTTGAGTTCCATGAGTGTATCCTCCTTTAAAATAATATGGGATTTTTATTGTTTGTCTGTGCAGTTGACGCAGACGCCCGTAAAGAGCAGCTCAT
>JBMNPV010000057.1:0-11202 GCA_050943775.1 Oscillospiraceae bacterium | reverse complement strand
TATGGACTATCAACAGGAATACAACCGAAAACTCACGACACCGGATATGATAGCGATACAGGTGCAGCCGGGGTGGGTATGCGCGACGGACATTGCGTTGGGCGTACCGCATGCGATCCTCGACGCCATAGGCGACCGGGCGAAAAACGTCTGGAACGACGGGCTTTCAAACGTCACGCTGCACACCATGCTGGACACGCGTCCGCTGCCGTTTTTTGAGGAAAAGAACAAAGAAAAGCTTCACGGCGTCTCGTGGTTTTCCGGCGCGGGCGAGAGAAAAGCCGTCAACGGCGGTTGGGCGGATGTCATGCCCTCGTACTACCGCGACATGCCGGGGCTGTTTACGCGCTACATCGACATTGACGCCTTCTTTGCGGTCGTGTCCCCGATGGACAAGCACGGGTACTTCTCGACCGGCTGCGACGGCTCTGTGAGTCAGGCGCTCATCAGCAAAGCCAAACGCATCTATTTACAGGTGAACGAAAACATGCCGCGCGCGCTGACTGCGCCCGCCATCCACATTTCACAGGTGACGGCCCTGTGCGAGGCAAACGCCGAGCTGCCCGTCCTGCCGCCGACGAAGATCGACGAGGTGAGCGCCACCATCGGCGGCTACATCGCGGAAGAAATACCGGACGGCGCAACGCTTCAACTGGGCATCGGGGCCATTCCCGACGCGGTCGGCATGGCCTTAAAGAGCAAACACCACCTCGGCCTGCACACGGAGATGTTCACGGACAGCATGATGGAACTCATCGAGTGCGGCGCGGTGGACAACAGCCGCAAGCCCATTCACCGGGGCAAGACCGTCGCTGCCTTCGCCTTCGGTTCCAAGCGCATGTACGACTATATTGATGACAACCCCGCCTTTGAGATCCTGCCGGTAGACTATGTAAACGACCCCGCCACCATAGCCCAGCACCCGGACTTCATGTCCGTGAACGCCGCTTTGGAGGTGGACTTTTACGGACAGGTCTGCGCCGAGTCGATCGGCACAAAGCATGTCTCCGGTACCGGCGGCCAGGTGGATTATGTGCGCGGCGCCACTACGTCAAAAGGCGGCAAGAGCTTTATCGCGTTCCCGTCCACGGCGAAGGACGATACGGTCAGCAAGATCGTGCCGACGCTCACACCCGGCGCGATCGTGACCACAAGCAAAAACGACGTCGACTATATCGTGACGGAATACGGCGTCGCCAAGCTGCGCGGAAAGACGCTCAGCCAGCGGACAAAGGCGCTGATCGCCATTGCCCATCCGAAGTTCCGTGACGAGCTGACCTATGCGGCCAGAAAACAAAACATCATCATTTAGTTGGAGATACAGAATGAAAGAAATATATGTAGTGAATTGCTGCCGCACAGCCGTTGGCAGCTTCGGCGGCAGTCTGAAGGACACCCCCGCCCCGACGTTGGGCGCCCTTGTCGTAAAAGAAGCGTTGAAAAGAGCAAACGTGGCCCCCGAACAGGTCGACGAAGTCATGTTCGGCTGCGTTCTCACAGCCGGTCTCGGCCAGAACGTCGCGCGTCAGGTGTCTCTGAACGCGGGCATCCCGATCGAGGTCCCGGCCTACACGGTCGGCATGGTCTGCGGCAGCGGCATGAAGAGCGTCATTGAGGGCGCACGCGCCATCCTTGCGGGCGACGCGGACGTCGTTGTCGCGGGCGGAACGGAAAACATGTCCGCCGCGCCCTATGCAATGCCGGCAGCCCGCTGGGGCGCGCGCATGGGCCCGACAAAGCTGATCGACACCATGCAGGTCGACGGTCTGATCGACGTTTACAACAATTACCTCATGGGCGTCACCGCCGAAAACGTCTGCGATCAGTGGGGCATCACAAGAGAAGAGCTGGACGAGTTTTCGTACAACTCCCAGATGAAGGCCGCAAAGGCGCAGGAGACGGACCGCTTCGCAGATGAGATCGTCCCTGTTTCTGTCAAGGTCAAGAAGGAAACGGTCGAGTTCAAGCGGGATGAATTCCCGAGAAGCAGCACAACGATGGAGAGCCTCGGCAAGCTCAAGCCCGCGTTCATCCCCGAAGGCAGAGTGACCGCCGGCAACTCCTCCGGCATCAACGACGGCGCTGCCGCCATCATCCTCGCCTCCGGCGAAGCGGTCAAAAAGTACGGTCTCAAGCCGATGGCAAAGCTTCTCGGCTGGGGACAGGGCGGCGTTGACCCGAAGATCATGGGCACAGGCCCGATCCCCGCGACCCGCAACGCACTTGCAAAGACCGGTCTCACGATCGACGACATGGACCTCATTGAGGCGAACGAAGCCTTTGCGGCCCAGTCCATCGCGGTCGCGCGCGAACTCAAGTTCGACATGGAAAAGGTCAACGTCAACGGCGGCGCGATCGCCATCGGCCACCCGGTGGGCGCGTCCGGCGCGAGGATCATCGTCACCCTCCTCCATGAGCTTCAGAAGCGCGACGGCGCGAAGAAGGGCCTTGCCACGCTGTGCATCGGCGGCGGCATGGGCGTTGCCACGATTTACGAAAAGTGCTGAAAGGACAGACTCATGGGATTTATTAAGATCGAAAAGAAAGACCACATCGGTCTTCTGACCATTTCCCGCCCCGAAGCGCTCAACGCGCTCAACACGGAAGTGCTTGCCGACCTCAACGCGGCGCTGACCGAGGTCGAGCAGGACGAAGAAGTCTATGTCGTCGTTCTGACGGGGGAGGGACGCTCCTTCGTGGCAGGCGCGGACATCGCGCAGATGCGGGATTTCGGCGCGGTTGACGGCAAGGCGTTCAGCGACGCCGGCAACGCGACATTTCTTCGCATCGAAAATTTTGTCAAGCCCGTGATCGCGGCAGTCAACGGCTTTGCCCTCGGCGGCGGCTGCGAGCTTGCCATGGCCTGCGACATCCGCATCGCCAGCGAGAAGGCCAAGTTCGGCCAGCCGGAAGTCGGTCTCGGCATCACGCCGGGATTCGGCGGGACTCAGCGTCTGCCCCGTATCGTCGGCATCGGCAAGGCCATGGAGCTGATTTTGTCCGCCAAAACGATCAGTGCGGCGGAAGCGAAAGAGATCGGCCTTGTCGAACAGGTCGTCGCGCCCGATGCTCTTCTGGAGACCGCGCTCGCCCTTGCAAATGCCATCGCGTCTCAGGCGCAGGTCGCCGTGCGCGCTGCCAAGCAGTGCATCCGCCGCGGCATGCAGGCGGACATCGCGACTGCCGCGACCTATGAGGCGCTGGCTTTCGGCGTTTGCTGCGATACCGAGGATCAGTACGACGCGATGAACGCCTTTGTAAAGAAAGAAAAGCTTGACGGATTTAAAAACAGATAAGGAGTTCGCTATGAAAAAAGTAATGGTCGTCGGTGGCGGCACGATGGGTCTCGACATCGCGCAGGTCTTTGCGCGTGCAGACTTCGAGGTCGTCGTGCGCGACATCTCAGTAGAGATCATCAAGGGAGCCGAGGAGCGGCTCAACAAGGGCCTTGACAAACTCGTTTCCAAGGGAAAGCTCGATGAAGCGGGCAAAAAGGCCATCACGGACAAGATCGCGTTCACGACCGAACTTGCAAATGCCGCAGACGCGGATCTTGTTATCGAAGCGGCGATCGAGAACCTCAAGATCAAGCAGAGCATCTTCTCGGAGCTTGACACGATCTGCAAGCCGGAAACGATCTTTGCCACCAACACATCCTCTATGTCCATCACGGCGATCGCTTCGGCAACGAAGCGGCCGGACAAGTTTATCGGCATGCATTTCTTCAATCCCGCAACGGTGATGAAGCTCATTGAGGTCATCAAGGGCGCAAACACGTCGGACGAGACAACGGCAGCCATCAAGGAGCTGTCTGTCCAGATCGGAAAAGACCCGGTCGAGGTCAACGAAGCCCCCGGCTTTGTCGTGAACAAGCTGCTGGTCCCGATGATCAACGAGGCGATCGGCCTTGTTGAGACGAACGTCGCCTCCGTCGAGGACATCGACAAGGCGATGAAGCTCGGTGCGAACCATCCGATGGGTCCGCTCGCGCTTGGCGATCTCATCGGTCTCGATGTGTGCCTCGCCATCATGGAAGTTCTTTACGCCGAAACCGGCGACCCCAAATACCGTGCCTGCCCGCTGCTCAGAAAGATGGTCCGTGCCGGCAAGCTCGGCAGAAAATCCGGCCAGGGCTTCTATTGCTACAATAAGTGATCCCCCGTCCCGGACCTTAAATAAAGGTCTTACCTATAGTAAACAAGGGCTGGCGCAGTGAAAGTAGCGCCAGCCCATTTTTATTATATGAAACGAATCCCAGCTTCTTTTGAGTGGAGACAGTGAAATACCCCCTCACATATGCTAATTTTGCATGAATCAGCCATATTTTTGCTTTTCCTATTTACATTGTAAGCAAAATGGTTTATACTTACGCCGGCTGTTGGGAAACGCACCGGCGGCATCCTTTTTGGGAGCTGCACGGGCGGCGGTATCGTTCTTGCGAACTGCACGCAGCGTCTTCCGGCAATTTCGCAACCCTTACAATTTGCATCGTACATCTGCTTTGATCCTTGCGGACAAAGACTGTTATGCTATGTTTACGAACGTCTTTTCTTTCGTGCAGGACGGCCGCTTTCTGCGGCCTTGCAGATGGAAAGGGCGTTATTCTTTTTATTTGAAGGTGAGAATATGCAGGTCGGCTTTATCGGCGCAGGCAAGGTCGGGCGGGCGCTCGGACTGTATTTCGCGCATCACGGCATCCCGGTCGCAGGATACTGCAGCCGCACGGACGCTTCGGCACGGGAAGCGGCGTCGCTGACCGGCACAGCCTTCTATCCCGATATTCTGTCGCTGTCAGCAGATTGCAGTGTTCTTTTTGTTACAACGCCGGATGGCGGTATCGCGGACGTTGACGCACAGGCGGCTCCGCTGGTGGAGGAGGGGCGTATTGCGCCGGATAAGGTCTGGATCCATACCAGCGGCGCGCTGCCGTCAACGCAGCTCTCCGCGCTGTCCAAGCTCGGCTGTGCGGTCGGAAGCCTTCACCCCATGCAGAGCTTCGGCGAGGCTTCGGCAAGCGCGAAAATGCTCGAGACAACGTATTTCACGATCGAAGGAAGCGGCAAAGCCCTCGAAATCATGCGTGCGCTGCTCGGCATCTGTTCCGCCCGCTTTGACGAGATCCGGACGGACGCAAAGCCGCTCTATCACGCAGGCGCCTGCTTCCTTTCAAACTACCTCGTCACGCTGCTCGACGGTGGCTTTTCGTGCCTGCTTGAAGCCGGACTGGAGCGCGAAACTGTTTTTGAAGCCGCGCTCCCCCTGATCGAGGGGACGCTTAAAAATATCCGCGCCAAGGGAACCGTGGATGCGCTGACCGGCCCCATTGTCCGCGGCGATGTCGGCACCATATCGGTGCATCTTGACGCACTGGACGCAAAACTCCCGGAGCGCTCGGAGCTCTATCGGGCACTCGGACTGGCCACTGTCGAAATGATCGAGAATCAAAAACTTAGCCGTGATCAGGCGGCGAAGTTTAAATACAGATTGAGAGGTGGAAACAAACATGGAGAGTAAGTTTACAGTGAAGTCGTTCCAGGCAGCCAAGCAGAAGCAGAACAAGATCACGATGCTGACATCCTATGATTATTCAATGTCGCAGATCATAGATTCTGCCGGTGTGGACGCGATCCTGGTGGGCGACTCGGTCGGCATGGTCGTGCAGGGGCACGACTCAACGCTTCCGGTCACCATGGACGACATGGTCTATCACTGCCGCTGCGTATCGCGCGGCGTGCATCACGCCCTGCTCGTCGGCGATATGCCATTTTTATCCTATCACATCAGCGTCGAGGAAGCTGTGCGCAATGCCGGACGCCTCATTCAAGAGGGCTGTGCGGATGCTGTCAAGCTTGAAGGCGGAAAAGACATGGCGGAGACCGTTCGTGCGATCACGCACGCGCAGATCCCGGTCATGGGCCACATCGGTCTCACACCCCAGTCCGTAAACCTGTTCGGCGGCTTCAAAGTCCAGGGCAAGGAGGAGGCCCGCGCTCGGTCACTCATTGAAGACGCCCTCGCGCTTGAAGAAGCAGGCGCGTTCGCCATCGTACTTGAAGCGGTTCCCGAGGAACTGGCGCGTATCATCACGGAGAAGTTGACCATTCCCACGATCGGCATCGGCGCGGGCCGCTGGTGCGACGGGCAGATCCTTGTCATCAACGATCTTCTCGGTATGTACTCCGACTTTACTCCTAAGTTTGTCCGCCGTTATGCAAATCTGAAAGAAACGATCTCGCAGGCAGTCGCCGATTACAATGCGGATGTGCGCGCGCAGAGTTTCCCCGCAAAGGAAAACACCTTCGCCATGGACGCAACGATCGTGGAAAACCTGCGAAAGAGCGAGGGAGAAAAGAGAGCCGTCGTATGAAACTGATCGAAAGCGAAAGTGAGCTTCGCCGGGAGCTGGAGCAGCTCGGCAAGGGAGAGCACCGTGTCGGACTTGTGCCGACAATGGGCTGCCTGCATGAGGGACATCTCTCGCTCATCCGAAAAGCCCGTCAGCAAAACGACATCGTCGTTGTCAGCGTATTCGTCAATCCCACGCAGTTCGGGCCGGGTGAGGACTATGCAAGCTATCCGCGGACACTTGAGAACGACTGTGTACTTGCGGAGAGCGCCGGTGCGGACATCGTCTTTCACCCCGACGCCGCCGAGATCTACAGTCCCGATGCCAGCACGAAAGTCGAGGTGGAGGGTGAGATCACCCACACGCTCTGCGGCGCTTCTCGTCCCATTCACTTTAAAGGCGTTACGACCATCGTGAGTATTCTTTTCAACATCGTCCGGCCGGACAGAGCCTATTTCGGTCAAAAAGACGCCCAGCAGGCGGTTGTGATCCGAAAAATGGTGCGCGAGCTGCACATTCCGGTGGAGATCGTCGTCTGCCCCATCGTCCGTGAAGCGGATGGGCTGGCGCTTAGCTCCCGCAACCGTTATCTCAACAGCGAGGAGCGTCGGCAGGCGGTCTGTCTTTACCGCGGTCTGGATGCGGCGGCAAGCTTCCTTTCTAGCGGCGCGGAGGGCGGCACGGACCCAGAGCGGCTCAAACAGGTCATTTGCGAGGAGATCGACAAAAGCCCGCTTGCCAAAAGAGAATACATTGAAATCGTCGACGCAGAAACACTCAAACCCCTTCGCCACATTGAAAAAGGACATCCGGCGCTCGCGGCGGTCGCCGTTCGTTTCGGGGAAACGCGGCTCATTGACAACATCATTCTTCGGTCATAGGAGAACAAAATGGAACTGACAATGCTAAAAGCCAAAATCCATCGGGCCACCGTCACACAGGCTGAGCTCGATTACGTCGGCAGCATCACGATAGACCGGCTGCTTCTTGAGGCGGCGGGCATCCACGAATATGAGCAGGTCCACATCGCCGATCTGAACAACGGCAGCCGTCAGGTGACCTACGCCATCGCGGGGGAACCGGGCAGCGGCACAATCTGTCTCAACGGCGCGGCGGCACGGCTCGTTTCGGTCGGCGACAAAATTATTATCATGTGCTACTGCACCATGCCCGCGGCTGAGGCCGAAAACTTCCGACCAACGGTAATCTTTGTCGATGAAAAAAACGCCGCCTGTGAAAAAACAGACTGCGGCTGAATAAAGCAAATCTGCTTCCGATTTAAAGCAAATTGGAAGCAGATTTTTTCGTTTCACGTTTTGAAAAGTGGAGAAGCGCATTATCCCGCGCGCCCGTATAGCTCCGTCATATGTCGAAGCCAGCGGGCTGTCTCACGCAGATCCGCGTCGGGCCGCATTCGCCACTGCCAGTTTCCGCCCAGCGTACCGGGCGTATTCATGCGCGCATCACTGCCCAGCTCCAGCAGATCCTGCATCTGCGCAATCGTCATTTCCGCACAACTGGCCCACAGTGCCGCGAGCATACAGCGCGGCGCGCTCTCATCGGGATGCAGGCGCAGGTATTCCTTTGCCCGTTCAACATCGCCGCGTGGCGCGGTTTCAAACCAGCCGAGGATCGTGTCGTTGTCGTGCGTGCCGGTGTAGGCCACACAGTTGGGCTTGAAGTTGTGGGGTAGATAGGGGTTTCGGGGATTACCGTCAAAGGCGAACTGCATCACTTTCATGCCGGGAAAACCGCTTTCAGCAAGAAACCGACGAACGCTGTCTGTTAAAAAGCCCAAGTCTTCGGCAATGATCGGTAGCTCACCAAGCGCAGCGCGAAACGCGTTAAAAAGCGCGATACCTGGCCCCTCGCGCCATTGGCCGTTCCGCGCGGCTTCATCGCCAAAGGGAATGGCGTAGTAGGCGTCAAAGCCGCGAAAATGGTCTATGCGCAGCACATCGTAGACCGATAATGCGTGCCGAATGCGCGCGATCCACCAGGCGTAGCCCGTCTTTTTCTGCCGCTCCCAGTCATAGAGCGGATTGCCCCAGAGCTGCCCGTCTGCTGAAAAGCCGTCTGGCGGACAGCCGGCGACTTCCACCGGGCATAGCGCAGCGTCCAGCTCAAAAAGCTCCGGCTGCGCCCAAACATCCGCCGAGTCCGCCGCCGCGTAAATCGGAATGTCGCCGATGATCTCGATGCCGCGCTCACGAGCGTATGCATGCAGAAACGTCCACTGCTCAAAGAAAAGATACTGCACCACTTGATAATAAGCAATGTCTTCTGCGTACTGTGTCCGCGCCTGTGCCAATGCGTGCGGCTCACGAGAGCGGAGCGGAGGCTCCCACGCGGTCCACGGCGCGCCGCCGTGCGCATCCTTGAGCGCCATAAAGAGGGCATAGTCGTCGAGCCACGAAGCGTTATCGCGGCAGAAACATGCAAAAGCAGGGACAGGCGCATCCAGAAAACGCTCCACGGCCATGCGCAGAACGGGCTGACGAGCTTCAAAGAGCCGTTTATAATCCACACGCTGTGGATCGCTTCCCCAATCGAAGTTTACATAATCTTCTTTTTGCAAAAGGCCCGCCTCCGCGAGCATGTCGAGGTCAATGAAATACGGGTTCCCCGCAAAAGCGGAGACAGACTGATAGGGCGAATCTCCATAGCCGGTCGGGGAGAGGGGAAGCACCTGCCAGCAGCTTTGACCGCTCTCCACCAGAAAATCCACAAAGCGGCGAGCCTCGCTGCCAAAGGTTCCAATGCCGCAGGGCGAGGGCAGGGAAGACACATGCATTAAAACGCCGCTTTTTCGCATTTGAATACCTCCGCTCCAAAAATCAGCACGGACTCGCATAACAGTTGATAAGTTTATTTTATCGCAAAAAGGGCACAAGCTCAACCGCAATCTTTATACAAGGTGTTTTAAAAAAAACACATGGCCCATCATATGCAGCCTGCCGCTCAGCGTGCCGTTCGAACGATGAGTTCGCCCTTTTGCGAGAATAAGATTTGCTGAAAATCGGCAGACTATGATTAAAAATAAGGGCGGAGGCAAAAGGACATGGTCAGCAAACACATTGGAAAGCAGACAGTTCGACTTTCCTCTCCGCCGCAGATCGCGGCCTACGCGGCGGTCGGCGGGAAAATGGAGAGTGAAGGACCGCTTGCCGCGTGCTTCGATTATCTCAGCGCCGACTCCTATTTCGGCGCAAAGAGCTGGGAGAGCGCGGAGAGTGAAATGCTCAAAAAATGCTTTGATCTGGCGCTTTCAAAGGCCGGGATAGAGGCAAGTGACCTCAACTATGTCTTTTCAGGGGACCTGCTCAATCAGTGCGTCGGCTCCGAGTATGCGCTCCGCGACAGCGGTGTTCCGGCTTTTGGACTATTCGGAGCGTGCAGCACCATGGCAGAGTCGCTCTCTCTCGCGGCGATGACGATGGACGGAGGCTATGCCGAACGCGTATGCGCAATGACAAGTTCGCACTTCTGCTCAGCGGAGCGCCAGTTCCGTATGCCGCTGGCCTATGGCAGTCAGCGTACGCCCACCGCACAGTGGACAGCCACAGCCGCCGGTGCGCTGATTTTAGACTGCGGCGAAAGCGGTCCTTTTGTAACGCATATCACGACCGGCAAAATCATAGACGCGGGCATAAAGGACGCGGCAAACATGGGCGCCGCAATGGCTCCGGCAGCGCTTGAGACCATACTCACGCATCTTTCGGATACCGGGCGTGAGCCGAATTATTACGACCTCATCGTCACCGGCGACCTCGGCTGCGTCGGACACGATATTCTGCTCGATCTCGCGCTCCAGAGCGGCTGGGACCTGACCGCTGTCTCGGGGGACTGTGGTATGATGATCTACGACCGCGAAAAGCAGGACGTTCACGCGGGCGGCTCTGGCTGCGGCTGCAGCGCCTCGGTGCTCGCGGGATATCTTCTGCCAAAGTTCAAAACAGGGGAACTCAAACGGCTGCTCTTTTGCGCGACCGGAGCGCTGATGTCACCCACGACCTCCATGCAGGGGGAGAGCATACTCGGTATCTGCCACGCCGTTGCAATTGAAGCGGATAGAAACGTCACAGGAGGCTGCTGATGGAAATTTTCCTAACTTATTTGAAAGCCTTTGTGGCAGGCGGCATTTTATGCGCTGTCGGCCAAATTCTAATCGACAAGACGAAACTCACGCCAGCGCGCATCCTGAGCGTATATGTCGTCGCGGGCGTCATACTGGGCGCAACGGGCGTATATGAACCGTTTGCAGAATGGGCCGGCGCCGGTGCAACTGTGCCGCTGACGGGCTTCGGCAGTCTGCTGGCAAAGGGCGTGCGAAAGGCGGTCGCGGAAAAGGGTGTCGTCGGCGCGTTTACGGGCGGCTTTACGGCCGGGGCCGCCGGCATCGCGGCCGCAGTCTTTTTCGGACTGCTGGTAGCGCTCATCTGCAAGCCGCGGGACAAGGCCAAATGAGCGCCGATTGGCAAAAGCATTTGACAAGCGCATTGAAATATGTTACCCTCATAACGCAAAACGAGGCCGAAAGCCTCCTGTTTTGCGTCTTTTTATGGGTGCAAGCAAAAATCCACATGCGCGGATGTGATGGAATTGGTAGACATGCAAGATTTAGGTTCTTGTGTCGTAAGACGTGTGGGTTCGAGTCCCTTCATCCGCACCAGATAAGAACGCTAATATTGATACAATACGTGTCAACATTAGCGTTTTTATTTTATGCCTGAAAAGCCTTGATTTCAAAGGATTTCGACATTTCAGATTTTTATGAGACGGCCATATATAAAAAGCTTGACAAATGGTTTTTTATACTTTATTATTCTTGATAATTTAATATTTTCAAAGAAGGA
>JBMNPV010000056.1:0-11330 GCA_050943775.1 Oscillospiraceae bacterium | reverse complement strand
CTCAGACCTCCGCGTCCAACGGGACTGGGTAGCGCACGGGAACAAGGTTCGCCTTTTCGAGCGCAAAAACGATGCTCGGGATCAGCGCGAGCTGAATGACGATACCGGGTAGCCCCGTCACGAAATAGCCCGTCGCCCACGCGGTCATGGAGTAGTCACCGCGCGAGAAGATGGCGGCGTTGGCAAGACCGCCGACGATACGGCCGCCGAGCATCGCGGCAATCAGGCTGATGTAGAGGTCAGGATAGAGCTTTCCGGTTTTGACGACCTTCATCATGAGCCCGGAGACAGCGCCGTAAACGGCAAGCTCGACCATCATCGAGGGCAGGTAACCGACAGGCGGCATACCGGTGAGCGCGGACGAGAGTGCGGGACCGGCGAGACCACACAGCAGACCGAAGGGCCAGCCGCAGAGAAGGCCGCAGAGCAGCACAGGAATGTGCATTGGGCAGTAGATGGACCCGCCCTGCGGGATCGCATGGAATGCCAGCGGCAGCACGACACACAGTGCGATGCAAACCGCTGTGAGAATGGACTTTTTGGTTGCAGTCATAGTAGTTTTCCTCCAAATTATTCTATCTTTAGGCCCGCAGGCCGCAAAGATCACAAAACGACGAGCTGTAAAACGCAGAGCACAGCCACCGCCGCTAGCGTCGAGTAGTCCGCTACGCGGAGCGAAACGGCGTCTTTTTTGCGCCGCCGCGCATGGCCGTCATAGCCGCGGGACTCCATTGCCAACGAAAGCTCGTCCGCCCGGCGGAAGGCCGCAAGAAAAATCGGTACCGCGAGCGGCAGCACCGCCGCCGCCTTTTCGGAGAGCTTGTGGCTCTCAAAGCTCGCGCTGCGCGCGGTCTGCACCCGGCGGACGCTCTCCGCCTCCTCATAGAGCACCGGAATGAATTGCACTGCCACCGAGAGGATCATCGCGACCCGCGCTGTCGGTACCCCAACAAAACGCAGCGGGGAGAACAGATCCTCAAGCGCGCCGGTCAGCGCCATGGGAGAGGTCGTGCAGTTGAGGACGTTTGAAAGCATCAGCACGACAACGACGTTCAAAACGACGTGTGCGCCCTGCGTCATGCCCGCGGGTGAGGGATGTACGATCCAAACGGAGAACCACGCGCCGTCCGACGAGAAAAAGCAGAGGTTCATCAAAAAGATGACAAGGAAAAACGGAAACATCGCACCGACGCCGCCGAGGGCCGTTTTGAAAGGCAGACCTGAAAGCGCAACAGCCAGCACTGCCGCCGCAAGGGCCGCGCAGTAGCCCGTCGGCGTCTTCGCCGCGACGACAGCGAGGAAAAGTCCCAAAAAGGCCAGCAGCTTGACGCGCGGGTCGAGCCGGTGCAGAAGCGAATTTCCGGGCAGGTACATGCCCGTCGGCAGTCTCGCCATGTCAGACCGCTCCTTTCTTCGCCGCGAGTGCGCCGATGAGCTCGTCAAAGCGCGTGACCGGGCCGAGGTCCCGGCCTCTTTCGCGCAGCAGACCCGCGAGCCGCGCCGGGGTGCTTGTGCCGAGACCGTGCGCCGACAAAAACGGTGCGTCTGCAAAAAAGTCTGCCGCAGGGCGGTCGGCTATGAGTCTTCCGCCCTCGAGTGCCAGAATGCGCCCGGCGTGCTCGCTGAGCGCGTCCGCATTGTGTGAGATCATCAAAATCGTCGTACCGTCTGCGTGCAGGCGGTCGAGCAGGGCAAGAAAGTCCTCCCGCCCCAGCGGGTCGAGTCCCGCGACGGGCTCATCCAAAATGAGCAGCTTCGGTTTCGCCGCGAGTACGCCCGCGATGGCGACGCGCCGCTTTTCCCCGCCCGATAGACCAAGCGGCGAGAGCGCGCGGACCTTTTCAAAGTCGAGGCCCGTTGTCTCCAGCGCGTGACGGACGCGCTCTACCGTCTCCTCTTTCCGAAGACCGAGGTTCCGCAGGCCGAAGGCCACGTCGCGCTCGACCGTCGTTTCAAAGAGCTGGTATTCCGGGTACTGGAACACGACGCCGACTGTCTTCCGCAGTTCCGCGCGGTCATAATCGGGGGCGTTAATGTCCTTTCCGTCTAAGAGCACTCGACCCGCCGTTGGGACCAGCAGGCCCGCTATCAGAGAAATGAGCGTCGATTTTCCGCAGCCTGTGCGGCCCATGAGCCCCACGAATTCACCGTCCTCGATCCGCAGAGAGACGTCTTGCAGCGCCGCTGTTTCAAAGGGTGTGCCTTTCGCATATGTGTAAGAGAGATTTTCAAGTTCTATCGGCATAATTCCTCCGCAAGTTCCTCCTCCGTCAGCGGACAGCGCGCAAGCGTAACGCCGCACTGCCGCAACGCCTCGTACACCCGCACGGGAAACGGCGGCAACAGCCCCGCTTCGGCGAGCAGAGCGGGGTTCGTCAGAATTTCGCGCGGTGTGCCGATCCCCAGAATCTTTCCGCCCTGCATGAGTGCGACGCGGTCGGCGGCGACGGCCTCCTCGACGTAGTGCGAAATCATGACGATGGTCTTGCCGTGCTCGTCGCGTAGACGGCGGATGATCGCGAGCACCTCACGCCGACCCTCGGGGTCGAGCATAGCGGTTGCTTCGTCGAAGACAACGATGTCGGGCGAAACGGCGAGCACGCCCGCAACGGCGGTGCGCTGCTTCTGCCCTCCGGAGAGCATCTGCGGCGAGCGGTCCTCAAAGCCGGTGAGCCCGACGGCAGCCAGTGCCGCGGCGACTATGCCGGGGATGTCTGCGTCCGGAACGCCGAAATTTTTCGGCCCAAAGGCGACGTCCTCGCCGACGAGGGACGAGACAAACTGGTTGTCCGGGTTCTGGAAGACCATGCCGCAGGTGCGGCGGACGCCGCGCAGATTTTTCGGCGTGCGCAGATCGAAACCCGCAACGCTAAGCTCGCCCTCCTGCAGCGGTACAAGACCGTTAAAATGCTTGACGAGCGTCGATTTTCCGCAGCCGTTTTGGCCGAGAACAGCCAGCAGCTCGCCCCGGCGGACCTCGAGCGTCACACCGCGCAGCGCGCGTTTTCGGCCGCCTGCGCTGTCGTAGGCGTGTTTAATTTCCTTTGCTTCGATTGCTTCCAAGCCGATACTCCCCTCGCTTTGCCCATTATGGCAGACTTACACAACGCGCCGTTGCCCGCAACGGCACGGCTTTCAAAAAAGGAACGCAAACGGGTCGATGAGACAGTCTGCGGTCACGGCGACGCGTACACCGTATACGCTGCGGATGCGCTCCGGCGTCAAAATCTCCTGCGGCGGGCCGAAGGCGACGATCTGTCCGCCGTCCATGAGCGCGACGCGGTCCGAAAAATGCGCCGCCATGTTGAGATCGTGGACGACCATGATGACAGTTTTGTGCAAGTCCCGCGCGATCTCACGCGCAAGCTGCATGATCTCAAGCTGGTTTTTGATGTCGAGATTACTGGTCGGCTCGTCGAACAGAAAGACGTCCGGCTCCTGCACGAGCGCGCGGGCGATGAGCACCTTCTGCTTCTGTCCGCCGGAGAGTTCCGATAGTTCGCGGCTGCCGAGCTCCGTAATGTCCAGACGCGCCATAGCTTCCATGACCGCGTCGAGGTCGCGGCGGCTGACCCGCCACTTGAGAAAACGTCGGCGGCCGAGCAGGATATAGTCTGTGACCGTTCCGCTCAGACAGCAGGCTTCGCTCTGCGGCACATAGCCGATTTTTTCCGCGACCTCGCGCGGACGCGCACGCAGAACATCTAGCTCGTCGAAGGAGATGCTGCCCCCCTCCGGCGTGTGGATGCGGTTGAGACATTTGACAAGCGTTGTTTTGCCAGAGCCGTTCGGCCCCACGACGGAGACAAATTCGCCGTCCTCCACGGTGAGAGAGATGTTTTGCAAAACCGGGTGCTCCGGAACATAGGCAAAACGGAGATTTTCAACGGTGAGCGGCATCAGGCATTCCTCCTTTTGACGATCAGATACAGGAAAAACGGCACGCCGATAAACGACGTGATGATCCCGACGGGGATTTCGACAGGCGAAAACATCGTGCGTGCGAGCGTGTCTGAAACGAGCAGCAGCAGCGCGCCCATGAGCGCCGAGGCAGGGACGCAGTAGCGGTAGTCGCCGCCGATGAGCATACGCGTGACGTGCGGGGCGATGAGTCCGACAAAGCCGATGACCCCCGTGAAAGCAACGGCGGTCGAGGTGAGGATAGTTGTGAGAAAAAACGTGAGCACAAGGAGCTTTTTGTAATCAACGCCGAGGGCGGTGGCCTCCTCGTAGCCAAGCGCCATGACATTCAAATTCCAGCTGTTTATCAGTGTCAGTACAAAGCAGACGGAAAACGCGGTGAGCAGAAATAAGACGACATTCCATTTGAGTCCCGCGAGGTTGCCCATGCTCCAAAACACCAGTTCCGGCAGCGCCTGCACATTTGAAATGTACTTGAGCGCCGAGACGAGCGCCGAAAACAGATAGCCGATCGCGACGCCGGAGAGAATGAGCGTTTTCGTCGCGTGGTTCGTGAAGTTCGAGATGGTGTAGACCAGCAGCATCGTCAGCATGGAAAAAACGAAGGCGAAGGCCGGCGTGAGATAGGTCCCGAGACCGAGAAACGAGAGTTTCGCCGACAGGACGATGGCGAGACACGCGCCGAAGGAAGCGCCGTTCGACACGCCGAGCGTGTAGGGGCTCACAAGCGGGTTTTGAAAAATGCCCTGCATGATGAGTCCCGCCATTGACAGGCAGGCCCCGGTGAGCGCGGCGCAGAAAACGCGCGGCAGGCGTACGTCCAGAACGATGCTGCGCTGCACATTCTCGACAGCTACGCCGCCGAAAAGGCTGCCGAGTGTTTTCAAAACGACGGGCAGGTCCACTGTTGACGAGCCGACGGAGGCAGACCATATGACGGCGAGAACGAGTGCGGCGGCGAGAGCGGCGATGAGCCGCCGGCCCCGTTTCTGCCGCCTGCCGTATTTTTCGATTTCCGCTTTGAGCAGCGTCGTTTCCATCATATCAGTCCGTATAGTTCCAGATGCCGGTCAGGTCGGAGCCCCAGTATTTCTTGTACATTTCTCCGAGCATTTTCTGCGGGTCGATATCCTGAAATTTGTCGGGATAGGCGGTCTTTGCGATAAAGAGCGGCGCAATGGCCGAGCCGAGCGGGCTTGTACCGATGCAAGAGGAGAGAATGAGGACCTTTTGATTTGCGATCGCGTCCACTTCGTTCCAACCGGGGCGGGCGGCGATATTCGCATAGAGTTTTTTTACGACGGCGTCGTCTGTCACATCCGGGCCGAGAGCCTGTTTGCTGTCGGAAACGAGCTTCACGATCATCTGCGGGTTTTGCTGAAGTATCCACTCGTCGCTGATCTTCGGGTATTCGGTGCTCTGGTCGCCGGTGAGACTCTTGACGTTTGCAAGCGCCATCAGTTCGTCACCAGCGGAGCCTTTGCCGACGGATTTGTAATCGGAGTAGCCCTCATAGTAAACGCTTATCTGCGTAACATCCTTTGTGCGTTCGGCAACGAGATCTTGAATTTTCTTCATATCAGCATTAAACTCTTTCGCCCGCTCCTCCGCACCGAAGAGCTTTCCGAGCGTGAGCATTTCGTCGGGAATTTGGGACGGCACATAGAAGTCCAGCATAATGACCGGAATGCCCGCGTCGGTGATTTGTTTGGAGATGCCGGAATCAAGCCAGCTCGCATAGCCGATGACAGCGTCCGGCTTTGCCGCGAGGATCTTTTCAACGTCCGGCTTTCTCCAGTCGCCGTACGGCGTTTTGGTCTTGGCCGAAGCGGGATAGACCGTCGTGCTGCTCACGCCCGTGACAACGTCGTCTTTGCCGAGCACACAGATCATCTCATAGACGTTCGAGTTGAGAACAATGACATTTTCAAGATCCATGGGAAGTTTAAATGTATTGCCGTGGGAGTCCGTGACCGTTTCTTCGGCGGCCTGCATAGGGCTGGCAGCGGGGCTTTCAGAATTTTCCGCGTTGTCCGCGCCGCAGGCGGCAAGACTCATCGTCAAGACGGCCGCCAGCAGCAGAGAAATAAACTTTTTCATTTAAGACGCTCCTTTGTAAGTTTCTTTTATTGCAGGGTCTTGTGCATGTGCGCGAGGCCTTTTTTCATGGCTTCGAGCTCGCCGAGCTCCTTGATGTCCACCGAACCGCCCTGATAGCTGCCGCTGCCGTCACCGGCAGACTCCTCCAGCACGCCCTCAAGATCGACGTAGCTCTCCCGCAGGACGTCCATGAGACCGTCGGCGGGTTTCCACAGGCCGCGCTTTTCCGCTTCAATGAGACGGCGCTCCATCTCCTCCATGGCCCATGGATTGTTCTCCTTGAAAAACTGGAAGTTCTCCTCGTTTTCCACATAAGTGCGTGTAATTTCGTCAAAGACCCAGTCCCCGACTTCGCCGGTCGTGGCCTGCCAGCCGTAGACCCGGCCCACGCGCTTGGAGATGTCGCCCGCACCCTTGTAGCCGTGGCGCTTTTGCCCCTCGATCCATTTGGGGTTCAAAAGCTTGGACTGCACGACGCGATTTAGCTCCTCTGACATGGTGCGGACCTCGACGCTCGCTGCCTCGCGGCTGTCGCCGTAATAGGCGCGGACCTCTCTGCCGGAGAGCGTGCGCGCTGCGGCGGTCATGCCGCCCTGCACGCCATAATAGCAGCAGCAGCCGAGCAGGTCGTGCTCGTCCGTCATAACCTTGTTGTAGGTGATTTCAACGGTTTTCAGACTGTTTTGCAGGACCTTGTACGCCTCCTCGCCGTAGCTCGCGCTGCTGTAGGAGTAGCCGTTAAAAAAGGTATAGACATCCGCCATCTCGCCGCGCTCTTTCCACGCCGAAGCATAGACCTGCAGCGTGATGCCGTTTAAATAGGTCCCGGGGCGCGCGCCGAAAATGCGCGCCGCGGCCTGCTCAAAACTGAGTGCACCGTCCGCCATATTTTCAAGCGTGTGCTTGCGGACATAGTTTTGTTCCGGCGGCTCGTCGAGTTTTGCCACCGCGAGTATCGCGCGGTCCAGCAGCTTATACCGCCCCTTGAAGTTGTCGCGCAGAATGCCGGAGAGCTTGACTGAAACGTCGATGCGCGGCCTTTTCAGTTCGCTGAGCGGAAGAATTTCAAAGTCCGTGACTTTGCCGTTCGGCTGCCACTTTGGGCGCACGCCGAGAAAGTATAGCAGCTGAGCCATGCCCTCTCCCCCGCCCCACATGAGGTCGTTGCACATCCAGTACATGCCGAAGCTCTCGGGGTAATGTCCCTCATCGCGCAGGAATTTTTCGAGCACCGCGTCCGCGATCCGCTGTCCGATGACCCAAGCCGCCCGCGTCGGCACGGTGTCGGGGTCCATCGTGTAGAAATTTCTGCCCGTGGGGATGACGTCGTCCCGCCCGCGCGTTACGACGCCTGCCGGACCCGGTGCGACGAAGCGGCCGTTTGCGGCATTTTGAAAGCTGCCCATCTCGTCAGAGGCGTCCACGCGCGCGTTGAGGTCGAGCAGATGCTCCCGCAGAGCCGCAATGTCCAGCAGTGCCGAGGTATCGGTAAAGTGATAGACGCCCGTTTCGTCAATGCTCTCGTCGAGCGGCTCGTCAAAGAGCAGCCGCCGCAGCGTCTCGCGGCCGATCACGTCAATGTCCGCAAGGATGGCGCCGTTTGTCTTGCCGTGCTCCGGGTCAAACTGCTCCGGCGTTTTCAGAAGCGTCGGGAAGTCGAAGCCGTATAGACGGCACAGCAGCGTCCGCAGACCGGGGGCTTCGCCGCTCTCATAGCGGAGGATGCCGTAGAGAAGGTCAAGCCTCTTTTCTCCCGCCGGAATTTCACCAAATATGTGCATGCCGTCTTGTACCTGCGTATTGCGCACAAGGGTCAGAAGCTTGTGCACTTCTTCGATCACGGTGTCCGCCCTGTCGGGCGTCAGCTCCGTTTTGATCTGGTCCTTGAGCGTTGACGCCTGCACCCGGTCGATGATCTGGTGGCGGAACTGGTGTGCCTGCGACGGCTCAGCCGTGCGGACATTCTCATACTGCTCGATGAGTTGGTCGAGCTGCTCGAGGTCTTCATACAGGCCGCCGGGGATATAGGTCGTCTGCATATGGTCGACAATGGTCGCCAGTGCGCGGCGCTTGGCGATGGTGCCCTCCGGCGGGTTGTCGGCGTTGTAGATGTAGAGATTCGGCAGTCTGCCGATGCAGGCGTCCGGGAAACAGGCATCCGAAAGGCCCGTGCCGCGCCCGGGCAGAAACTCAAGGTTTCCGTGCGTGCCGACGTGGACGATAAAGTCCGCTTTGAAAACGCGCTCGAACCAGCGGTATGTCGCAAAATACTGGTGCGTCGGCGGACAGTGCGGGTCGTGCAGGATTTTGCAAACCGTTCCGTCGCAGCGCGGACCGGCGCAGCCGCGTTTCGGCTGCACGCAGACGAGAGCGTTTCCGAACTGTACGCCCGTCACGCAGATGCGGTTTTCATAGACCATCGCGGGTGGAACACCGTCTTTTTCCTCGCCGGGAGGATCGCCCCAAGTCTCAATCATTTTTTTGCGGGCTCTCTCCGGCAGCTCCAGAAACCACGGCAGGTATTCTTCCTTTGACACCTGCGCGAGCGCGCCGCCCTTTTTGACGATCTCCCCCACCGTCGTCCAGCGAAAGTCCGAAATGGCCTTGTGCTCCATGATTTCGTCGATGAGCGCTTTGCCGTTTTCCGGCTCGTCCGCGACGGCGTAGCCCGCCGCCTTGAGCGCCTTTAAAATGCGTGCGACGGACTCGAGCGTGTCGAGCTTTGCCCCGCCGCCGACCGTCGCTTCAACGGACGCGCAGGGATTGTTGTTGAGGATGAAGACACAGCGTTTTTCGCGGTTCGGCTTTTTTGCGAGCTCGACCCACATTTCGATGCGGTCGCAGAGCTTTTGGCAGCGGGACAAAATCGGCTCGCGCCGTTCGAGTTCGCCGCCCTCGCGCGTACCGCCGAGGAAGATTGGCTCGATGTTTCCCTCCAGTTCCGGCAGCGCAATGCTCCACGCAACATCTTTGAGTGTTCCGTCGGGGTCTCGCTCCCAGTCGTCAATGCGCATGTTGACGGAGCAAAGCGGCTTGAACACAGGGCAGTTCAGGCGCTTGAGCGTTTCGCCGCTGTCCGGTGCACTGCGCCCGCCGACGAAAAAGCCTGTCATTTTGACGAGCGCGTCAATCATCGGCGCACCGTTCTCGTCGAAGAAATACCGCTCGATGGCCCACTTCGGGCCCCGCGCGCCGAGCTTTGGCTCTGCCCACGAATAGGTGAAAACAGGCAGAACGTCGTAGCCTTTTTCCGCAAGCAGACGGATGATGTGCGATTCGCATTCCGCGTCGCCGCCGATCCAGTTGGCGCGGGACATCAGAAGACCGATCGTGCCGCGCCCCTTTTTCGGGTGCTTTGCGAAATAGGCGGCGGCGTCCGAATAAACCGTTTCCCCGTCGTCCGGGTGGAAGATGCCCTCCCACGGTACGATTTTCGGTGCGTCGGGCGAAACGCTTTTGTCTCCGGCTTCGCGCGCGCAGAGGCGGACGAGGTTTTTATAGTTCTCCGTGCCGCCGTAGCTGTAATACTCGTTGCATCGCGCGGAGAGCCGCAGAGTTTTTTCATCCGTCACATTTTCGATGGCGTCCGAGCCGACGTAGGCCGTCGGTACGGCGCGGTCCTGCACATAGGCGAGGATCTGCGGCCAGATGCTGTCCGATGCGGTGCGGTTGAAAAGGTAAAAATCCGCCGTGTCAAGCGCCGCACACAGCGCGTCGAAGTCCGCCGTCCCGTCCGAGAGCGCGCGTGCCGACCAGACGGAGAGCGAGACCTCACCCGCGAGCTGCGGTACGACCGCCCGCATGCGGCACGCGCTCGTGTGCCACAAAACCGCGACGATTTTTTTCATGTACCCTCGACCTCCTCCCCGCTGACGATCCTGTGCACAAGCTCCCGATCGAAGCTCCGCGCCTGCTCAAAGGGCAGGGCCTTCATGCGGTGCAGAAAGACCATGTGCGCGACTTTTTCAATGTCCTCCGCCGCCGCTTCCGCGCGGCCCTCCATTGCGGCGTATGCGCGGACGGCCTTCATAAGCGTGAGGTCGCCGCGGTGGCCGTCGACACCGAGGGCAATGGCAATCTTTGCGTCTGTCAGGAGGACGGCATCGGGAACGCCGACCGTTTGCAGTCTGGCGCGGGCGGCGTCGATTTTGTCGCTCAGCGCTTTTTCCTCCGGGGCAAAGCGCTCGACGAATGCCTGCGGGTCCTCGTCGTAGGCACTGCGGAACTTGACGATCCGGACGCGTTTTTCCGGGTCGGGCACGCCCTCGATGCGGACACTCAGACCAAAGCGATCCAAAAGCTGCGGACGCAGTTCGCCCTCCTCCGGGTTCATTGTGCCGACGAGCAGAAAGCGCGCCGGGTGCGAAAACGAAACGCCCTCGCGCTCGACCGTGTTGATGCCCATCGCGGCGCTGTCCAAAAGCAGGTCAACAATGTGATCGTCGAGAAGGTTCACTTCGTCGACATAGAGGATGCCGCGGTTTGCTTCGGCCAAAACGCCCGGTTCAAAGCGCTTTTTGCCCTTTTGAATGGCCTGCTCGATGTCGAGCGAACCGACGACGCGGTCCTCAGTCGCTGAGACCGGCAGGTCGACGACGCGCATTTTTACATATTCTGTCTCTAGCTTCTCGCCGCGCGCGAGCTTTTCCCGGCACTCCGGGCACAGGGCGGACGGGTCGTTCGGGTCGCAGCGGAAACGGCAGCCCTTCACGACTGCGATCTCCGGCAGCAGCTCCGCCAAAGCGCGCACAGCGGTGGACTTGGCCGTACCCTTTTCGCCAAAGGCGAGCACACCGCCGATCTTCGGGTCAATTACATTCAAAATGAGTGCGAGCTTTAGGTCCTCCTGTCCGACGACCGCCGTGAATGGAAATGGAAAGTCTCTTTTTGTCATGCTTCTTTTCTCCCTGTCTCCACGAGATGCAGCAGCTCGCCGCTTTGGAGTTCTTCAATTCGAAAGTATTTCGCGCCGAGCGCGGCGGCGAGCTTTTCGGCAAGGCCGAATCGCATCACGCCGCCTTTTTCTATATCGACGACCATACTGTCAAGCTGCTTTATCTCTCGGATTTTTTCGCATTTTTCAAGTGCCTCCTCGAACGGCTTTTTTGCCGGGTCGGTGGAGACGTTGCCGCGCCCGTCCGTGATGAAAATGAGCAGCGGCAAAAGGTCTGGCCGCTTGCGCAGCTCACTTTGCACCACGGAGAGTCCCTTATCGATACCGGCGCACAGCGGTGTGCGCCCGCCCGTTTCAAGTTCGCGCAAAAGTGCATAACCGCGCTCGGTGCTGCCCGTCGGCGGCAGGACGACGC
>JBMNPV010000055.1:0-11478 GCA_050943775.1 Oscillospiraceae bacterium | reverse complement strand
GGCACTTTGTTAATTTTTCGAATAAATAATTGTACAATTTCAAATAAAAAGTTCCAAAACAACTGATTTATCAGTTATTTTGGAACATATTTTTTGGTGACTCAGGAGGGATTCGAACCCTCGACCCTCTGCTTAAAAGGCAGATGCTCTGCCGACTGAGCTACTGAATCAGATGTATAAAAATGGCTGGGATAGCAGGACTCGAACCTACAATACCAGAGTCAAAGTCTGATGTGTTACCGTTACACCATATCCCATCGACGAGGAAGAAGTCCTGATGCCATCTTTATTGAAAAGTGGGGTGGGTAAAGGGACTCGAACCCTCGGCATCCGGAACCACAATCCGGCGCTCTACCAACTGAGCTATACCCACCATATACACTTTTTCTGAACTGCACCCGCGAGCGAATATACGCTGGTACGCCAGAAGGGATTCGAACCCCTGACCTACTGCTTAGAAGGCAGTTGCTCTATCCACCTGAGCTACTGGCGCGTATGGATGCTCCAGCCTGGAATCGACCCCGTCCCCTCGTTCTTTGTCTCCCGCTGTACTCGCATTAAAAAACTGGCTTTTGACGCGAAGAAAGAGGAGCGGCGGAACAAAGCCGCTCTCACGCTCCGCGCAAGAGCGGTAGACGTGAAGCCGACTCCGACGTTGGAGCGGGCGATGGGAATCGAACCCACGTATCCAGCTTGGAAGGCTGGTGTTCTACCATTGAACTACGCCCGCGGATCAAAGTTCAGCCTAAGAATAATAACATTATTGCGAGCGCTTGTCAATATTTTTATGAGAAATTTGGTGGTATTGTCGGCGTTTTCAGAGAATTACGATGGTGACGCCGTTATTACTGCGCTCTAAATCACTGTCCCGGCGCAAATCGTCGCAGATGAGGAAGGCCGCGCGCGTCGCTTCGTCAAAAATCGAAAACTGCTCGCCGGGAATGAAGTCTCTGATCTGGTGCTTGTCCTTCTGCCGCTGGAGGTAACGGCGTGTCTCCGTGCGAATGGAGCCGCCCTTGCCGGAGGAGCCGTAACCGTGGATGATCTTCACGGCGGTAAAGCCCAGCGCCTTCGCGTTGTAGATCTGAAAGGTCACGCGCTTGATCGCATTCGAAACGGTCGGCATGTCGGTTTTGATGTTTACCTCGCGGAGCTTGCCGGGTTCCGGCATGACGACGCCTCCTTTATAGGTGCGGGCGGCCATCGGCCGCCCGCCGAATGCGTTTACTTCAGGTTTTTGAGCGCGTAGTCGCGGCCGAGCGCGAACGCCTTTTTGTTGAGCTCGAGGAACTTGGGCTTGACGCAGGCTTCAAGCGCCTTTTGCCAGACGTCCTCCGGGAACTCCTCCAGCGCAGAGAGAACGCCGATCAAAACAACGTTCACGGACTTTGCGCTGCCCGCTTCAAGCGCCATCGCGAGCGCGTCGCAGGCGATAAGCTTCGCGCCTTTGGCGTTGATCTTTTGGACGATTTCTTCGGGGTATTCCATTGCGCCGGTGATGACCGGCATGGGGCTGATGCGCTGGTCGTTCAAAATGAGCTTGCCGCCCTTTTTGAGGTAAGAGAGCCAACGCGCGGCTTCAAGCCGCTCAAAGGCGAGAATGTAGTCCGCCTCGCCCTCATCGACGAGGGGAGAGGCGACCCTGTCGCCGTATTTGACATAGGTCACGACACTGCCGCCGCGCTGGGACATGCCGTGGACCTCAGACATTTTGACGTCATAGCCCTCGCCCATGAGGACGTTTCCGAGAATGCGGGAGGCGAGCAGCGTACCCTGTCCGCCGACGCCGACGATCATGATTCCTTTTGTTTCTCTCATGTCAGTTTCCCTCCTTGTCGAGGATGGCGCCAAACTTGCACATCTGGCGGCAGAGTCCGCAGCCGACGCAGAGCGTCGGGTCGATGGAGGACTTCTTGTCCGCAAAGCTGACGGCCGGGCAGCCGATTTTCATGCACTGCCTGCAGCTCTTGCACTTGTCGGGGCCGACATGGAGCGGCGGGGCCGTTTTGACCTGCGGCAGCAGGATGCAGGGACGGCGCGCGATGATGACGGACGGTTCTTCCGCCGCAAGCTCCTCCTCGACGGCTTTTTTGAACTCGTCGAGCGCGTAGGGGTCGCAGACGCGGACGCGTTGCACGCCGACAGCCGCACAGAGTTTTTCGAGGTCGACAGCGGGGGCCGGTTCGCCCTTGATGGTCCTGCCGGTCGTGGGGTTGTCCTGATGGCCGGTCATGCCGGTGATGGAGTTGTCAAGAATGATGACGGTGGAGATGCCCTTGTTGTAGACGATGTCAATGAGGCCCGTGATGCCGCTGTGCATAAAGGTGCTGTCACCGATGACGGCAACGGACTTTTTAGCGCTCTCAGCGCCGCGGACAGTGTTAAAGCCGTGCAGCCCCGAGATGGACGCGCCCATGCAGACGGTCGTGTCGATCGCGGCGAGCGGGGGCAGCGCGCCGAGCGTATAACAGCCGATGTCGCCGCAGACGGTGACGCCGAGCTTTTGCAGCGTGAAGAAAGTGCCTCTGTGCGGGCAGCCGGGGCAGAGCGTGGGCGGGCGCGGGGGGACCGGCTCATCAAAGCCGATGCTCTCCGGCACTTCAACGCCGAGCGCGCGGCGAATCTTGTTCTGGGAGAGCTCGCCGCACAGCCCGAAGAGGTCTTTGCCGCCGTCGACGCGGATGCCTGCGGCGCGCAGCTGTGTTTCGATGACCGGGTCGAGTTCCTCGACAACGATGAGACGCCGGACCTTTGCGGCGAACGCGCGGAGTCGTTCCATCGGGAGCGGGTTCACCATGCCGAGCTTGAAGATGCTTGCATTCGGAAAGACCTCGCGCAGATATTCGTAGCAGGTGCCGGAGGTGACGAAACCGACGGAATCATCGCCCATCTCCTCACGGTTCAGCTCCGTTTTTTCGGCATAATCCGCCAGACGCTTCGTGCGCTCCTCGACGACCGGATGACGGCGGATCGCGTTGCCGGGCATCATCACATATTTTCCGGGGTTCTTTTCATAGGGCTTGAGTTCCCGCTCGACGCGGTCAGATATCTCAACGATGCTTTGAGAGTGGGCGACACGGGTGCAGGTGCGCAGGAGGACCGGCGCGTCAAATTCCTCGGAGAGTTCGTAGGCAAGCTTCGTGAACTGGAGACACTCACCGCTGTCCGCCGGTTCAAGCATCGGGAGCTTCGCGGCGATGGCATAATGGCGGGAGTCCTGTTCGTTTTGGGACGAGTGCATACCGGGATCGTCCGCGACGGTGATGACCATACCGCCGTTGACGCCGGTGTAGGAAACGGTAAAGAGCGGGTCGGCAGCGACGTTCAGACCGACATGCTTCATGGCGCAGAAGCTGCGCGCGCCGGCGATGGACGCGCCGATCGCGGCCTCCATGGCGACCTTTTCGTTCGGCGCCCACTCGCAGTAGATCTCGTCATACTTCGCGGCGCTCTCCGCGATCTCAGTGGACGGCGTGCCGGGATAGGCGGACAGGAAGTGACAGCCTGCCTCGTAAAGCCCGCGAGCAACGGCATGGTTGCCCAAAAGCATCGTTTTCATGTGTGTTCAGTCCTTTCATAAAAAAGGGAATTTTACGATTTAACGCATGAGGTATATTGATATAATGTTACGCTCTTTGCGCCCCGCCGTCAAGTGAGGAATTGTAACAAAACGCGCTCCGAAGGGAGCGCATTGTTACACATCTCTGTTAGAGAAGGGACGCAGGCCGGGACAAACATTGTGACCAAATTGTAAAAAGGGGGCGGGCAAAAACGCTTTCCCCTTTTTTTCTTGAAAAAAGTGTGATACAATTCTTAATCAGGTATGTGCGGACATACCAGATTCAAATCAAATTCAAACACCGAGAAAGGCGCAAGAGCCATGAGCGTAATTACAAAAATATTCGGCACCCACTCCACCCGGGAGCTGAAAAAAATAAAACCGACCGTCGACAAGATCGAAGCGTTGGCGGACGAATACCGGGCAATGACCGACGAGCAGCTCCGCGGAAAGACGGATGAATTCAAAAAGCGCCTGGCAGACGGCGAAACGCTCGACGACATTCTGCCGGAAGCCTTTGCCACCGCCCGCGAGGCCGCGTGGCGCGTGCTGGGACTCTACCCCTTCCGTGTGCAGCTCATCGGCGGCATCGTTCTGCATCAGGGCCGCATCGCCGAGATGAAGACCGGCGAAGGCAAGACCCTCGTTGCGACCCTGCCGGCCTACCTTAACGCGCTCGAGGGCAAGGGCGTCCACATCGTCACGGTCAACGACTACCTCGCCAAACGAGACAGTGAATGGATGGGCAAGGTCTACCGCTTCCTAGGCTTGTCCGTCGGACTCATCGTTCACGGGCTCGACGGAAACGAGCGCCGCGCCGCCTACGCCGCCGACATCACCTACGGCACCAACAATGAGATGGGCTTCGACTACCTGCGAGACAACATGGCCCTGTATAAGGACAATATGGTCCAGCGCGGCCACCCCTTTGTCATCGTCGATGAGGTCGACTCCATTTTGATCGATGAGGCCCGCACCCCGCTCATCATTTCCGGCATGGGCGACAAGGGCACCGAACTCTACAATCAGGTCGATAGCTTCGTCCGCCGCCTCAAGCCGATGGTCGTCGCCTCCGTTGATGAGAAGCAGGAGGAGGACGCGGACATCGACGCCGACTATGTCGTTGATGAAAAGGCCCGCACCGCGACGCTGACGCTGCGCGGCATCAAAAAGGCCGAAGAAGCTTTCAACATCGAGAACCTTGCGGACCTTGAGAACTCCACGCTCTCGCACCACATCAATCAGGCCATCAAGGCCCATGGCGTTATGAAGCGCGACATCGACTACGTCGTCAAGGACGGACAGGTCATCATCGTCGATGAGTTCACGGGCCGTCTGATGTTCGGCCGCCGCTACTCGGAGGGCCTGCATCAGGCCATCGAGGCAAAGGAGCATGTCAACGTCGAGCGCGAATCCAAGACGCTCGCGACGATCACTTTCCAGAACTACTTCCGCCTTTACTCCAAGCTCTCCGGTATGACCGGTACCGCGCTGACCGAGCAGGAGGAATTCATCTCCATCTATAACCTCGACATCATCGAGATCCCGACCAACAAGCCCTGCGCCCGAATCGACCACCCGGACGCGGTCTATAAGACGGAAGCCGGTAAATACCGGGCCGTGATCGCGCAGATCAAGGAGTGCCACGAAAAGGGACAGCCAGTCCTCGTCGGCACGGTATCCATCGACAAGAACGAGGCGCTCTCCGCGCTGCTGAAAAAAGAGGGCATCCCGCACAATGTTCTGAACGCCAAGAACCATGAGAAAGAAGCGGAGATCATCGCCCAGGCCGGCAAACTCGGCGCGGTCACCATCGCGACCAACATGGCCGGCCGCGGTACCGATATCATGCTCGGCGGAAACGCCGAGTACCTTGCAAAGCACGACCTCAAAAAGCACGGCCTTTCGGACGAGGTCATCTCCGAGGCCACCGGCTACGCCGAGACGGACGATCCGATCATCATAAACGCGCGCAAGATGTTTGCGGAGCGCCTTGAGTTCCACAAAAACGCGATCAAAGACGAGGCCGAAAAGGTCCGCGCTGCGGGCGGCCTTTTCATCATCGGCACGGAGCGCCACGACTCCCGCCGTATCGACAACCAGTTGCGCGGCCGTTCCGGCCGTCAGGGAGACCCCGGCGAGAGCCGCTTCTATCTCGCAATGACGGACGATCTGATGCGTCTGTTCGGCTCCGAGCGCGTGATGAACATGATGGAATCCATGGGCGTCGACGAGGACACCCCGCTGGACTACAAGGTCCTTTCGACCGCCATTGAGCGCGCGCAGAAAACCGTCGAGTCCCGCAACTTCCAGTCCCGAAAGAGCGTTCTCGAATACGACAACGTTATGAACGTTCAGAGAAACACGATCTACGACCAGCGCCGTATGGTCCTCGACGGCGAGAACATGAAGCCCTACATTCTCCATATGGTCGAACAGTTTGTCCGCGAGACGATCGCGACCGGTATGGCGCACCACGGCTACTTTGAGGATATGGACCAGTTTGCCGAGACCATCAAGCCCTTTGAGGGCCTGTTCCTCAAGAAAGACGAGCTGCAGCCCGACCAAAAGCAGCTCTCCGCCTACACGCTGGACTCCCTGTCCGAGGAGATCTGCGACCGGGCCAAGAAGGTCTATGATGCACGCGAAGAGGCCTTCGGACTTATGCCGAACGGCCTGCCGCTCATGCGCGAGCTGGAGCGTGTCGTCATGCTCCGCGTTGTTGACGAATACTGGATGGATCACATCGACGCGATGGATGAACTGCGCCGAGGCATCGGCCTGCGCGCCTATGCGAACACCAACCCGGTAGATGCCTACAAAAAAGAAGGCTACGAGATGTTTGAAGGCATGATCGCGGGCATCCGCACCGAGGTCGTGCGCCGGATGTACACCGTCCAGGTCAAAAAGCAGGACGAGGTCAAGCGTGAAGCCGTCACGAAGGGGCCGGTCACAAACGTCGGCGGCGACGACAGCGTCAAAAAGCAGCCGATCAAAAAGGCCGCGAAGCCCGGGCGCAACGACCCGTGCCCCTGCGGGAAGTGGAAAGAGGACGGTTCGCGACCTCTGAAATACAAGGAATGCTGCGGAAAATATGAAAAATGATTGAAGGAGCACATCTTGGAACGGAGCTTTTCTAAACCATTTGCGGAAATACGGTACCACGAGTTTGTCTATACAACGGCGCCGTCGATTCCGTTTAAACACTGCTTCACCACCCGTCTTGGCGGCGTGAGCGAGGGACATCTGGACAGCCTCAATCTTGGCGAAAACCGCGGTGACAAGCCGCAGAACGTGATCGAGAATTACCGGATCCTGCGTGAGGCCATGGGCATTGAGGATAGCCCGCTGTGCTTTACAAAGCAGGTCCACGAAACGAATGTCCGCATTGTCACGGCGAAAGACGCGCGCGAGCCGTTCGACCCTTTCCTCTACGAGGCGGACGGACTCGTTTCGAACGAGATCGGCCTTTCGATGATCTGCTTTTCCGCGGACTGCGTGCCGGTACTGCTGTGCGACCCGGACGCGCATGTTGCCGGCGCGATACACTGCGGCTGGCGTTCGACGGTTGCGGACATCCTCGGCGCCGCCCTCGGAAAGATGGAAGAGCTGGGCGCAAAGCCGGAAAATATCCGCGCCGCGATCGGCCCCGGCATCGAAATGTGCTGCTTTGAGACCGGACCGGAGGTCGTGGAGGGCGTCAAAAAGCTCCTTTCAAAAAAGACGGTCTGGGAGGGCACGTTCTTTGAAGTGCCCGGAACGGGAAAATTCATGGTCGACCTCAAGGAGACCGACCGGCGGCGGCTCATGGAGCTGGGCGTCAGGCCGGAGAACATCGCCGTGAGCGACGAGTGCACCTGCTGCTGCGGCGACAAATATTGGTCGCACCGCCGGACCGGCGCCGAGCGCGGCACACAGGCGGCGCTGATCGTCGTCGGCTGAGCGGGAGGTTGAGGAAATGATGAAAAAAAGCAGTCGCCGCATTGCGCTCGCGCTTGCGGCAGCGCTGCTGGCGGGCTTTCTCACCGGCTGCGAGAATCAGACGGATACGCTCGGTCAGTTCGCGGATATGGCACAGGAGACGGAAACGAATGTGAGCTATGCAGGAGTCGACAAGCTCTTTAAGCTCAACTATCACTCGCAGGAACCGATCAATCCTTTCAAGACCACAGATGAGGCAAACATCATCGTCTCGCAGCTCCTCTACAGCCAGCTTTACAATGTCGATGAAACGTTTTCGGCGTCACCGCTGCTTGTGAAGTCCGCCGCGACGGAGGACGGTGTGAGCTGGACTTTTACCGTGGACACGGACGTGCAGTTCTGGGACGGGACAAAGCTGACTGCGAAGGACTGCGCCTATTCACTTCAGCTCGCGCGGAGTTCCCGGCAGTTTTCATCTCGCCTCGGCACGATCTTGAGCGTGATGACGGACAGCGAAACGGATTTTTCAGTCAAGCTCAACTACGCCAATCGTCAGTTCCCGACTCTGCTGGCGATTCCCGTTGTCAAATACGGCACGGGAAACAATGCCGTTCCGACCGGCTGCGGCCCGTATGTGCCGAGCGATCCGCTCACACAGCTCACGGCCTTTTCCGGCTATAAAGATGCCGCGGAGCTTCCGCTGCAGACGATCTACCTCAAGGAATACACGGACACAGAGGCGATCATCGCCGCGTTTGAAAGCGGAGAGATCGATCTTGTGACGAACGATCCGACCAGCGTTTACAGCTATGGTTACGGATCGGCAAATGACGACCGCTTTTTCCCGACGACGAACCTCAATTATCTCGGTTTCAACTGCCGTTCGGGTCTGTTTTCAAAGGCGGAATGCCGACGGGCGATGAACTTTCTTGTCGACCGCGACAAGATCGCGACCGAATACATGAACGGCTCAGGTACGGCCACGGTGCTGCCTGTGAACCCGGCAAGTCCGCTCTACAGCGACGCATATAACGAGCTTTTGTCGTATAACGTCAAAAAGGCGGAGCAGGCGTTCGAGGACGCCGAAGTCCAGGACTACGACGGCGACGGAAAGCGCGAGATGAAAGTGACCGGTATTCCCGTTGAGATCGGGGTGAACTTCATCGTTTGCAGCGACAGTCCCGTCAAGGTCGAGGCCGCGCGTTCCATTGCGGACACGCTCGTGGAGATAGGGATCCCGGTCGAACTCAAGGAGCTCTCCTGGGGAGAGTACCAGAACGCCCTCAGAAACGGAAATTTTGATATCTACTATGCCGAAACGCGCATGACGCCGGACTTCTGCCTGCGCAGTCTGCTGTTTTTCGGCGGCAGTCTCAACTATGGCGGCTACAGCAATCCCCAGCTTGAAGGCTATGCACAGGACTTTCTCGCTGCGGCGGACGATACGCGGACGAGCGCGGCGAGCACTTTCTTTACGTATTTCACGGACAGCACCCCCATTCTGCCGGTCTGCTTTGACCGCCACGAGGTGCTTACCCACCGCGGCGTCGTGACGGGCATGAAACCGTCCGATTACAATGTGTTCAACGGAATCGAAAACTGGAAGGTCCGCTTTGAATAAAGAAAAGGAGGCTCCGCATATGACGGACCATGAATTGCTCAACATGGCGATAAAGGCGTCTGAGCGCGCATACGCGCCTTATTCCTGCTTCAAGGTCGGCGCGGCGCTGGAATGCGAAAACGGTCGTATTTTCACGGGCTGCAACGTTGAAAACGGCGCTCTGGGGAGTACGATCTGCGCAGAGCGCGTTGCGATCTGCAAAGCGGTCAGCGAGGGAGAGACCAAATTTACCCGCATTGCGATCTATGCCGACGGCGCGGATTATTGCATGCCCTGCGGCACCTGCCGCCAGGTGATGAGCGAGTTTTCGCAGGATATGGAGGTGCTGAGCGCCAACGGTGCGGGCAGCTATGTCAGCTATCGGCTCGACCAGCTACTGCCGCACACTTTCCGCCTGCGAGACTGAAACGCGGCGGCCTGTCTGCAGGAAAGGAGACGAGAAGTCAAGTGGAACTCGAACAGCTCAAAATCTATCTTGCCGTGGTGGAGAACGCCAGCTTCACCAAGGCGGCCGAGACGCTGTACATCAGCCATTCGACGACAAGCCGGACGGTGTCGGCTCTAGAGGAATCGCTTGGCGTGCGCTTGCTCAACCGCGACAGCCGCAGTGTCAGCACGACGGAAGCCGGGCGCCTCCTCTATAACGAGGGGCGCAGATTGCTCGCGGAGGCAGAGACGCTCAAAGAAGCGGTACGCGCTGCGGCGGACAGCGTCAGCGGCAGTCTCACAGTTGCGAGCGTTGATCTGTTTTCAGAAGCGCTCACGGCGCTTTATGCCGAATTCGGCCGCCGCTTTCCGGACGTTGCCTTTGCCGTCTGCAAGAAAGGACTCTCGGAGATCCTTGAGCAGGTCGAGCGTCAGAACGCCGACGTCGGCGTGACATTCTCCTATGCGTTGCCGGACAGAACGGACGGCCTGCGCGTGTGTTCGATCGCGCGCGAGCGCTTTTGTTTGATCTGCGCGCCGGATGACCCGCTGGCCGCGAAGAAGTCCGTCCGACCGGAGGAGCTTCCGGTGGAGAACTATGTGAGCGTCGGCGCCCAGCGCAGCGGCTTTACAAAAAATCTGGAGGACGAACTGCTCCGCGGACGCGCCCGCGCGACGGTCCGCTCTGTGCCGACCCTTGAATCTCTGTTTCTGCGCGTTTCAAGCGGCGGCTGCGTGTCGATGGTCCCGCGCCCCATCGCGAAAGCCTTTGGGCAGAGCTGCGCCTGCGTGGAACTGGAGGGATTCGATACAAGCTTCGACGTGGTTGCCATCTGGCGCGAGGACAATATAACGCCCGCCCTCAAAAGCTTCGCCGCCCTTCTGGAGAAAAAAGAATAGAAAATAAGGCCGCTTTCGTTTGATAGCGGCCTTCACCATCTGAAAGAGCCATATACGGCTCTTTACAAAAAAGGAGCAGTCCGCAGGACTGCTCCTTTTGATTAAAGCGACGAAATTACCAGCATAACCGACAGAATGATCAGCACGGCGATCGTGGCCCAGCCGATGATGTTCTGAAAAAGCGTATTTGTGTGCTTTCCCATGACCTCTTTCTTGTTGATGATGATCATCATGCAGATGAGGACAACGGGGAGCAGGATGCCGTCAATTCGCTGACTCCAGAGCGAAATGCCGATCAGCGGTGCGTTCGGCAGGAGAATGATGCCGGCGCTGAGGACGAGGATGATCGTATAGAGCCAGTAAAACTGGGGCGCATCCTCCCACTTTTTGTCGATGCCGGCCTCAAAGCCGAAGGCCTCACAGACGTAAAACGCGCAGGCGACCGGCAGAATGACTGCCGAGAAGATCGCCGCGATGAGCAGGCCGAAGCCAAAGACCTGGCCCGCGAGAGGACCAGCGAGCGGTTCAAGCGCGCGGGCGGCGTCGCTTGCGTCGTTGATGACGGTGCCGTGGCCGTCGACATACAGGGTCGAAGCGCAGGCGAGCATGATGAAAAATGCGACGACGACGGTGGCGATGACGCCGGTGAGTACGTCAAGGATCGTGTATTTGTAGTGCCGAAGCTCAACGCCCTTTTCAATTACCGAGGACTGCATGTAAAACTGCATCCACGGGGCGATGGTCGTGCCGATAAGACCAATGACCATGGAAACGCTGGCGCTGTCCGTATTCATGCTCGGGTGCAAAATGGCTTCGCCAACGGCGTTCCAGTCGGGCTTTGCCAGAATGGCCGAGATGACGTAGACGAAAAGACACAGTCCAAAGATGATGAATACCTTTTCCGCCTGCTTGTAAGTCCCCTTGACGATCAGCAGCCAGACAAGGAAGGCCGCGATCGGGACGGAGATGTATTTTGAAACGCCGAAGATCTGCATACTGCCGGCGACGCCGGCAAACTCGGTCGTGGTGTTCAGAATATCCGCGCCCAGCA
>JBMNPV010000054.1:0-12061 GCA_050943775.1 Oscillospiraceae bacterium | reverse complement strand
TGCCGGCGCTTTTTTTCGGGTGCGGAAAGACGCGGCATAAAGACCGGCTCCTCGGGCGTGGGGGAAAGGATCTCCCGCACCAACTCCGCGCAGCGGACCGTGCAGGCTGTCTCGTCCGTTTCGGGATCGATCTGGGATAGATCGAAAGGCGGCGTAAAGTAGATCTCGTTCTCCTTTGTGATCGAGACGCCGTCCTGTGTCAGCAGCAGATAGAGCAGGGGAAACGGCAGTTCGCTCGCGATGCAGGCCATTACAAGCGCCAGCGCCGTCTGCTCCCGCTGGAACCCCGTCAGCGCCTGATGGGAGGCAAACGCGGTGAAGCGGCGCGGCTCGCGCCAGGGGAAGGCATAGAGCATCTCGTCATTGCGTGCAAAGGAGAAAGCGCTGGGGTCTTTTCCCTGTTCAAGCACCGCGAGTAGTTTCTTCTCGCAGTCCCGGTCGTGTACGGCGATCAGCACGTAGCGCGTGTCCGTCGCCGAACGCAGGTCGCGGCAGATATAGACGTCGTTTGCCGGTCCCTTGTAAGGGGCCGCGACGACCTTGAGTTCCTTATCGTCAGCGAAGTAGATGATGGTCACGCGCCTCCCTTCGGCCCGTTCCGGGCTTTACTTCAGCGAATTGAGCGGATTTTGCGGCAGCTGGGGCAGCTGCGGGGTCTGCGGCTGACCGACCTCGTCCGGCGCACTCATTTCGCCCTCGGGCTGCTCGTCTTCATTGCCCATGCGCTTTTTGACAACGGCATAGGCATAGGTCGAAATGAGGGGCTGATCCGCGCAGTAGATGCGGATCTCATAGATACCCTCGCGGCCCGGCGCGGTGTAGATGCCGTCCGGCGTGATGGTGCCGGAATTCTTCTCGGTAAGCTCATAGTTGAGCGTGCAGGGTTCCATATTTTTAAATGCCACGCTGAAATAGTGGCTCTCGCGGGTGTACATGACGACGGTAGGCCGCACGGCGGAGATGCTCTTTCCGTCCCGGATGCCGAGCCGGCTGCTCTCGCTGCCGACAGGCGGCATATAGGCGTTCCAGCGCAGTGTCAAAACCGCCAGTGGCGTCGGCTCATTGAGGCGGACGGCCACGATGAAGCTGCCGCGTTCGTTCATCACGCGCACAGCGGTCTGCGCAGAGGGGATCGGCAGGGCAGACGAAGCGGAAAACAGGGCGGCATCGCCATAAACGGTGCTGCGCGCGGTCGTTCCGAGCTTCGGGTCCTCCGAGAAGAACTCCAGGCCCGCGCTCACGAAAACGAGGCCGCTGCCGAGGCCGTGGACGATCTCGTCCGAATAGATGATCTGATCTTTTTTCGCGTTGGGCGGGACCGGGATCTCGCAAACGCCGGTCGCGATCAGAGGCTCCCGCTGCTGCGGAACTGTCTGCGCGGCAGCATTTGTCTCCACGCTGCGCGTTTCCACGCCGCGCGCAGGGGCGGTGAACCATTCCCGGAAATCATCGCGCAGGTGCGCGGACCCGTTCGTGCGGATATAGCGCTTAATGCCGTTTTCGCGGACGTCCTCAATGATGTACGCATTCTTGGTGCGCTGCAGCGTAAACTCGGCAAGCTCTATGTATTCGCTCCTGCCGGTAACGGCGAGGTCCTCGAGATTGACCGAGCCGATCGCCGTGGAGATGATCTGCTCCGGCGTCTGCTCGGAAACGGCAAGCTTGAGAAGAAACGCCTCCCGCGCAGAGCGTTTCTTATCTCCGACACGGACCATGATATCGCCGACGCCGGCCATGATCGTGGAGTCCGGCAGCGGAGAGGGGGACGCCGTGAACCAGTAATCACTTTCCGCGCTCCCGCCTTCGCCGGGAAGGACTCCTTCAAAGTGAACGTTGCAATCGTGTCCGCCGTCGTCTGTCGCGAGCGCCGGGACATCCAGAATCGCGTCAAAATCCAGCGCATCATCCGTGGCGGAGAGCTGCTCGACCGTCACGCGCATACGCACGCGCTGCGCACAGCTCACAACGGCCGGAATGGTCACGCTCACGCGGTAGTCGCCGTCCTCATAGAGGACGCCAGACGTCAGGAAAGGAGGCGGGGGCACGATGTCGCCCTGCACAGCCTGCCGGTCCATGAGGCAAAGCTCATAACCCTCCCGCAGGCGATTGTACTCGTAGCTCTCGCCGCGCTCATTGCCGGAAATGGCATAGACGGGGTCGACCTGCTCTTCGCTGTAGCGCAGGCAGAGAACGGCATGGGATGTCTCCAGCGACTCGAAGCCCTCGATCGCGGAGAGCTTTTTCATCACGGCGTTTTCCACGACGACCTCGCGTCCCCAGCCGTCGATCGCGACGCCGGATTCGACCATGATCGACAAATCGTCAAGACTATAGACGCCCAGTCCGCAGACGATGCCGCTGCCGTAGATGAGCTCGTTGAGGAAGCGGCGCTTGTGATTGTTGTAGACCTGCTCGGCCTGAAAGTCAGCCGAGGTCAGGAGCTTTCCGATATAGTAGCGATTGCGCTCGAAGGGAAGCAGTTGATTGCTTTTCAATGAGAACACCGTCCTTCTCGTATTCGAACATCCCGCGTGCGGGCCGCCGCGTGGCGCTTGTTAAACAGTCCGCCGCGTTCGACGGAATATGACTTTTTCTGTGTGTCAGCATTATAACATGTTTCTCTCTAATATTTTCTAAAGCTTTGTTAAAAAAGACAAAATCCGCATGTTGTACCCAGATGTGTTTCGCCCCGCACCCGGCAAGCACCAGATGTAGAGAATTCGTCAAAAAAAGGCTGTCCGCAGAAATCTGCGGACAGCCTCTATGGTTTATAAATTGTAATTCCTCCGGGGTGCGCGGTGAACGCGCTCCGCAGAGCAAGATAACGCGATTTTCCGATTGGGATAGCGGCCCCGTCCCGAAGCTGCACACGGTAGCGGCGGATGCTCTGCACATGGTCCAGATTGACCAGATAGCTCTTGTGGCAGCGGAAGAAGCGCTCTGCCGACAGAGCGGCCTGCAGCGCAGTCAAACTGCCGTTGGCGGACACGACGCCCGTCGGGAGGTGGAACGCGAGCGTCCGGTCCGAGACCTCCACATAAACGATGTCGTCGGCGCAGATCCGGCACAAGCCGTTCTCCGTTTCGACGGACAGGACTCTGCGGCCCCGTTCATGCGGCAACACCCGGTCAAGCAGCCGGGAAAGGCTCTCTCGCGTAACGGGCTGGAGCAGATAATCCGTCGGAGCGGCACGGAACGCGTCAAAGGCGCGGTCCGGCGTTTCGGACAAAAAGGCAATGCCGGCGCGGCAGCCCTGTGCCCGCAGGCTCTCGGCAAGGACGACCCCGTTTTCCCCACCAAAGGATACGCTCATCAAAAGCAGGGCGTAGCGCTCCGGATCCTTCCGAAAGCTCTCCCGAAACGCTTCCGCATCAGTATAAACATCGAGATGAAACGCGACGCCCCGCTCGCGCAGCAAGCTTTGCAGGAACAGTGCGCACTGCTCGCAGGTGCTCGTATTCGTGTCGCAGAGCGCTGCGCAGAGGGCGCAGTCCTTTTCAGACTTCATCTCTTTCCAGCCGCCTCCCGTTTCCGATTTTTCTTTATTATCTCCCGTTTGCGCAATAATGTTCCTGTTTGCGTCAATGCGTTGACACGTTTTCGACAAATTATTATATTTGTTAAAAAGCGTTCTTTCTATTTAGTTAGATTAAATTATAGTGTTTCCTCGGCTTCGGGTTCCTTCCATTGGCGCGGCAGTGTCATTTTGATCTCCATGCCGAGACCGAGCGCGCTGTGCGCTTCCACGCGTCCGCGGTGGGCCTCGACCGCATTGCGGACAATATAGAGTCCGTGGCCGTGGCCGCTTCCGCCGTTCGAGCCCTGATAACCCCGCTCGAATATATGCGCGGTCTCTTCCTGCGTCAGTCCCAGCCCGTCGTCCTTGACACTGATGGAGACCCAATCCTCCCCGCAGTTTGCCCGGAGGGTCACGATGCCGGGACGTCCCATATATTTGCAGCTGTTTTCGATAATATTAAAAAGTGCCTTGTTGAGCTGAAAGCGATCGGCATCCATCCAGATCTCGTCCTGCGCGGTAAGTACTTGAATGGTCACGCCGTTATCGGCGGCAATGGCTTCCATATCTGCGGCGGCCTGCCGCAGCAGTTCCGCCACATCGAGCCGCTGGAGTTTCGCGGCGGCGTCACGCGCGTCCTCAATGGTGCGAAGCTGCTGACTGAGCGCTTCGCTGATGAGACGGGTATGCCCGGATATTTTGGAGAGATACTCCTGCTTTTTGTCCTCTTCCTCAACGATACCCTGCACGAGCATATCCGCGTATCCCTGTACGACGGAAAGCGGCATACGAATCTGGTGCGAAAGCAGGCTTCGGAATTCCTCCATCTGCGCACGGGTCTCGGCCCGGGACTCCTCGATCTGGCGCTCCGTTTCCCGCTGCTGTGCCGCACGGTCAGCTTCCGCTTTCCATGCCGCACGCCGCGCGGTCTTCGCCGCGCCGCGCAGAAGCGCCATCCGCGCGATCAGCGCCGCGAACGCGCCAAACATGCACAAAAGTCCCTCGAGCATGTCCCCTCGCAGCAGAAAAAGCACGCCGCCCGCGGCAAAGATCGTAAATGCGGCCCAGAGCAGAATGACCTGCATCCTTTTCTCCATTCGGGCTCCTCCTTTATTCGCACACAGCGTCTGTTGTTTGATCATATATCATTATAACGGCAATTTACACCTCACGCAACGAATTTTTATACTTTCATCGGCCATGACGCTTTATTCTATCTTGAATCACAACTCTCGGCGAAAATACTTATTAGAAGTGGAGGCGGTAACATGTATCGTGCACTCGTCGTCGAGGACGACAAAGATCTTTCAACAATCACGCAGATGAATCTTGCCCACGCCGGCTATGTGGTAGATGCCGCTTTCACCTGCGCACAGGCACTCAAACAGTTCGAGGAAAACAGCTATGACCTCGTTCTGCTCGACATGGTGTTGCCGGATATGCGCGGAGATGAGTTCTGCCGGACCATCCGCTCAAACTGTATCTGTCCGATCATCTTCGTGAGCTGTCTCGACGACAGCGGCGCCATTGTCGGCGCGCTCAAAAGCGGGGCAGACGACTATATGGTAAAGCCCATCCGCTACGATGAGCTGCTTGCCCGCGCAGAGGCGATCATCCGCAGGACACAAGGCCGCAAGGCAAATTCCAGCACGCTGCGCTTTCGGCAGTTCACTGTCGACACCGTGCACCACACGGTCACGCGCGGCGGGGAGCGCGTGGAGCTTTCGAGCATCGAATACGCCATTTTGCTCTTTCTGGTCCAGCACCCCGGCGAGCTTCTGCTCTATCACCAGATCTATGAGCACGTCTGGGCGAGTGACAGTCTCGGGGACATCCGCACCGTGATGGTCCATATTTCAAACCTGCGCAAGAAGATCGACCCCGACCACAGCGGCATCATCGAGACGGTGCGCGGCGCGGGCTACATCTTCACCGATGTCTGAGGAGGCTCTTATGGAACGTTATGACGTACTCTTCACGCAGAACGCGGAACAGCCTTTTGTTTCCTACGCGCAGTTCACGGATTACTTGTTCGCGTGCGTCGATCTGCAGCTGAGCGGCTACATCAGCCGGCTGATGCCGCTGTTCCAGAACGAAAACGGCGGCTACAAGAACGTCGTCTATCCCGACATCGAGATCGCCCGTGACCTTTGCGACCGCAGTCTGGACGAATTCTACTTCAAGACCCTCGAAAAAGCAGACTCCCCCGAGCCGGAACCGACGGCGACAAAAAGCGAGCTGGACGATCTCTTTGCCGAATTTGCCGGGGACGGCGGGAGCGGTGTGCCGGAGCACGCACAGGCGTCCAGTCTCTCCGCGGAGGAGTGCATCGAATACATCATCCGCCGCGCGTCTTTGTGCGGCGAAGATGTCCCGATACCGTTTTATTCCCTGTGTCAGAAGCTTGAACTTTCGCGGTTCAGCGTTTTTTGTCTCGCGTGCGCGGTCGTTTCCGCGACGCAGACGAGCTATGCCTCAGTCTTTCAGGTCGTCAACCAAAACGGCTCTCTCCCCGCACCAACGGTCGAATCCGCTGCGCGTGTCTTTTTCGGGGACGGGTTTTCCGCCGCGAGCGCCTACGGCGAGATGTCTCTCGCGCTTGAACAGCTCGAACCGATCCTGCCGCTGCAGATCAACCGTTCGCTGCCGTTTTCAACGGTCCTCTCGCCGGACAAGCGTCTCATCGACTTCCTCTACGGCTCCCATCCGACGAAGATCGACGAGAACTACAATCGCTTTTTCTCCCGCCTGACGGACGGTTCGGCGCCCGACCCCTTCATTGCGAACAAGGGCATTCTTGACGCGGTCAACATCTTCTGGGACGAGGGCGGCCGCATCATCTCTCTCTGGGGCGACGAGGGCTCGGGCCGCAAGTTCACGGTCACGCACTTCGCGCTCGGCAAGGGCCTCGGCTGCGTTTCGATGAACTGTGCAAAACTCTTCGTTTATGACTTCTCGTTTGTGGAAAAAGCTCTGTGGGCCGCCTGCCGCGAATGTGTGCTGACAGACTCCTGCATCTGCATGGACGGACTTTCCTACCGTGAGGAGGAGAAAGATAAGTTCTTCGGCTACATGGACCTTGCTTTTACAAAATTCCTTGAGCGCGGGCTGACCGTCTTCGCCATCAGCAAGGAAAAGCTGCCGATGAAGCAGATCACGGACCGGGACTTTGCCCAGCTTGAGATCCCAACGCCGAACAACAGCGAACGCATTGAGGTCTGGAACTACTACGCAAAGGACTATCCATTTGACAAGGATGTGGACCTTGAGGAGCTTGCGACAAAGTTCCTTTTCACGCCCGGCAAGATCAAAAGCGCGCTGCACCAGGCGCGCAGTCTCGCGGCAATGGATAAGCTGGTGCTCGTCCCGCGCAAGACGATGTTCCAGTCCTGCAACGCGCAGATGTCCCACGAGCTGACGCAGAAAGCCTCGCGCATCCCGGCAAAGTTCGGCTGGGACGACATCGTGATGAACCCCGATCAGCGTCTGGCCCTGAAGCACGCCTGCGAGCAGATCACTTACCGCAAGACCGTCTATGAGGACTGGGACTACAACCGCAAATACCAGTACGGTCGCGGCCTTTCGGTCCTCCTGTTCGGCGCTCCCGGTACCGGTAAATCCATGTGCGCACAGGTCATCGCGCACGAGCTCAACCTTGAGCTCTACCGCGTCGACCTCTCAAAAGTCGTCGACAAGTACGTTGGCGAGACCGAAAAATCCATTTCGATGATCTTCCGCGAAGCAAAAAAGTGCAACGTCGTTTTGTTCTTCGATGAGTGCGACACCTTGTTTGCAAAGCGCTCGGACGACGGCGGCTCAAACCAGGCCTCAAACAACAACAAGACCGCCCTCCTTCTGCAGGAGGTCGAAGCCTACGACGGCGTCACCGTCCTCGCGACGAACTACAAGCACAACATCGACCCGGCGTTCTTCCGCCGCATGAAATTCATCGTCGAATTCCAGTTCCCGGACGTTGAGACGCGAAAAATTCTCTGGAAGACCACCATCCCAAAATCGACTCCGCTTGCGGAGGACGTCGACATCGACTTCCTCGCCGAGCGTTTTGAGTTCGTCGGCGGTAATATCAAAAACTGCATTCTGAACGCAGCCTTCCTCGCCGCCGCCGACCCGGATGCCGGCGGGCAGGTCCACATGAAGCACTACTTGCAGGCCATCCGCTACGAGTTCGTCAAGACCGGCAAGGTATTTACGCGCTCGGACTTTGAGCCCTACGCCGATCAGGTCCTTTAAGCCGGGTCGGGAAACAGGTCGAAAGGAGGCGCGCCATGAGCTGGTGGGGCAGCGCAGTAGATGACGAGCTGGAAAAGCAGCAAAAGGAAAAGCAGCAGAAACGGGCGTCCAACCCGGATGACGAGGATGCCGAGATCGACATTCGCAAGGAAAAGGAGATCCCTCTGCCGATCAACCGCCAGAGGTCCATCTTTGACATGGCGGCCGGCAAAGGCGGCGAAGGCATCAACAACGCCCCGTCCATTTTTGAAAAGACGGCGATCTTCCACACGGACCAATAAGCAAAAGGCAGCCCGGCAAAAATGCCGGACTGCCTTTTTTGTTTGCGGCGCTTACGCGGCGCCTGCAAAACGCATCAGGATGGTCGCCGCCTGTGCGCGGGTCGCCGTCCCCTGCGGCATGAGTTTGTTGTCGCTGCCGTTTATCAGCTTTGCGCCGCAGGCCCAGTTCATCGCCTGCCGTGCGTATTCGGAGATGCTCTCTACGTCCGAAAAGCCTTCGAGATACCAGACAGCCGTCGTATACTCATGGCCAAGTACATTGCTGTCATAGCGGCGGAGCAGCGTCGCAAGCTGTTCGCGCGTTACATTCGCGTTTGGCGCAAAGCCGCCGTCCGTTCCCTCGGCCACACCCGTCTGCTGTGCCCAGAGCACAGCAGGGGCATACCACGCGCCGTCTTCGCAGTCCGCAAATTTGGCGGATACGCTGCCCGTAACGGCCGGAGAGCCGGCGAGGCGATAGAGGAACGCGACCGCCTGTGCACGGGTCACGCTGCCGTCCGGCACAAAGCGTCCGCCGCCCATGCCGTTCATCAGTCCCTTGTTGTAAGCGTACTGCACGCCGCTTTCATACCACGCGCCGGCGGTGACATCCGAAAAGACCTCGCTGACCGGAACAATGAGCGTGATGCGGCCCGCGGCCTCGGCGTAGCTCGCGGGAATGACGCCCTTGAGGTTTTCCTGTATGTACTTTTGCAGGACTTCGCAGTCGAGCAGACCGTCATCCCGGACGATCTTCGCACCGGCAAACATGGAAAAGCCGTCGCCGCGATAGATCAGGTTATAGCTGTTCATCGCAAGCGTGTAGGTCTTTTTCGGGTCGAGCGCGGTGAGCTTGCCGTCCTCGCCCTCAAGCATGACGTCCTTCACGCGGCGCGCGCCGGCGACCGAAACAAAAATTCCCTTGTTGTCGAGCTGCACGGTCGAGGGGATCGTGCCATCGATCGTGTAGCGCAGGCCGGAGACATGCAGAAAGCCGCCGTTTTCCTGCGGGAAGATGTACGCGCCCATCTCAAGCGCGTCGAGGATCTGCTGGCCCGTGACCTCCGCGACACAGACGGTGTTACCCCAGGGGTGCACGCTGATGATGTCGCCATAGGTGAGATCTCCCTTCGGCAGGGCCGCGCGCAGACCGCCGCCGTTTGTAAACGCGACGTCCGCACCGAGCACGGCGCGCAGCGCATCCGTGTCGAGATCACCAAGCGCGGAATTTTGGTTGCGGACAATGCGAGAGCCGTTCACCGCGATCGGCAGCGCAACGTCGGACTTGCCGATAACGGTACCGGTGAGCTCCGTATAGCCGTCTACCTTCTCTTTGACCAGAGCCGCAACTGCCGCGTCCTGATCTGCATAAGCGGAGACAAGCTCCGTTTTCATAGTTCCGTCAGCGCCGATGGTGAGCTTGCCGATATTCGCAAGCTTTGTACCGGTGGAGCTCAAAAGGACGCTCTTGCCATCCTTGTTCTGGACGGTCTGGGAAGGAATGACGCTGTGGGAGTGACCGTCGAGCAGAACGTCGATGCCCGTGGTGTTCGCGATGACGTCCGTCGAGCGCAGGCCCTCCGTGACGCCCTCTGTACCCAGATGGCCGAGTCCGATGACGTAGTCCGCGCCATCGGAGCGGGCCGCGTCAACATACTTCTGCACCTGCGCGTAAAGCTTCGCGCCGTCCCCGTTCGTCTCGCCCTCGCAGAGACTGTATATGTAGTTTCCGTTTTCATCCTGGAAATAGCCCGGAGTCGAGGCGGTGAAGCTCTCCGGCGTTGTGATGCCGACGAACGCAAGCTTCTTGTCGCCGCAGGTCTTGATGACATAGGGCGCAAAGACGGGTTCGTTCGTTTTGAGCGAAACAAAGTTGCAGGAGACTGTACTCGCCTTGAGCATTTTGGCAAGCTCGAGCAGGCGCGGGATCTTCCAGTCATACTCGTGGTTGCCGATCGTGACAACGTCGTAGCCGACGGCGTTCATGATCTCCGCGAGATCGCCCCCCTGCGAGAGCGTGGCGAGCGTTCCGCCCTGCGCCCAGTCGCCCGCGTCCGCGAGCAGAACGTGGTCGCTGCCGAGCTGCGCCTGCAGCTCCTTTTTCATACCGGCCACCGCGGCGTAGCCAAGATTTTCGTCCACTGCGCAGTGGACATCGTTGGTGTAAATGACGGCAATGTCGCCGCTCGCGGCCTCAGACGGGATCCCAAACGGGAGAAGCAGCGCCGCCGCAAGGAGTAGCGCCAGAAATCGGGGTGCCTTTTTCATTGTCGTTTCCTCCGTTTTCTCAATTTTGCTCTTGTGCTATTCCCTAGTATAGTTGCAAGCGAGGGCGTTTGCAAGTCCCGGGAGTCAAAATTTCCCTGCTTTCAGGCAGAATTAGGGAACCTCTGAATAATCAAAGGTTTCAAACGAGTATTGCATAAAATATCTTCGCATTCCTTTCTGGAAGCACTTTTGGGGCAGCCAAAGCCATATTTCAGCTTCGATTTTATTACTTTTCTGCCAAAAGGGCAGACTTTCCCCTTGTCACGTTTTGGAGAGCCTTTGCCCGGCAATCGCAAGCGAGTATAGATTGGCGCAGGCGAACATGGCATACAGACGGTTTTCGTTTTTCTTCAATCCGCGATATACCGTTTTCCTGTATCCGAACTGACATTTGATGATTCGGAATGCGTGCTCTACTTTGCAGCGAACGGATGATTTACGATTTTCAATATAACGTTCCCAGTCAATTGCATTGTCGGAAACATGGGGCAGACGACCAGGACGGCGGTTGATTCGGAAGTCGATCTTCGAATAATGCTCATCGTTTGCAATCTCCGGGCGTTTCTGAATACCGAGATACCCAGAGTCGCCGTAGACTACTTCATCATCGTCCCGAAGCAATGCGGAAGTCTGCGTAATGTCGTGCTCATTGGCTGCGGTGACAGTAATTGTGTGAACCAGTCCGCTGCCGGCATCCACACCGATGTGGCACTTCATTCCAAAGCGCCATTCATTCCCCTTTTTGGTCTGGTGCATCTCAGGATCACGGGCTTTGTCGGCATTCTTTGTGGAGCTCGGTGCATTGATAATGGTTGCATCTACAATAGTGCCGCCCTTCATCATATGACCGGTCTGCACCATGACCCGGTTGATTGCCTCAAAAAACAGCTCGTTCAACTCGTTGGCTTCCAGCAGATGGCGGAACTTGCACAGCGTTGTTTCATCCGGTACAGATTCTTTCAGAAAGTCAATACCGGTAAACTTATGAAGTGAGTAAGAGCGGCAGCGCCGGAGGAAGGCATTACGAGGGTGAGCAGGTAGAAGGCTATGGCAACGAGATGTGGATCACCACACTCCCTGATAAGGTACGGAAGGAAAAAAGCATTAGCAGATCTACCGTTGACCTCACGTTTAAGAATGCGCTCACTGTTCAAGCACAGGAGGGTTTTGTGAGTGGGCCGAAAAAGCTGAACATACCGGGAGCGGGATCCTATCTGTATCCGATGTTTGTGAGATTTGGCGTGATCATCTCCTCGGTCAAGTAGGCCGGGGAGTGTGGCTATTAAAGAATCGGATTGTAACGGATATAGGAGTAGGATGAAGAGCTGGAAGTAACAGAAGGGTAAAAAAAGAGGGAGCCAGTCAGCTCCCCTCAATATAAACTACTTCAGTTGGGTTGAAAAGACGGGGTACCCACGTTGTATTGCTCAGTCCAGCGCTGACGACCAGCCTTCCGTCATACACACCCTTCGTATATCTTGGCCACCAACCCTGGCCGGGAGACCAAGTTCCTATCCATTCTCGCTTGATAGGGTTGTACATTCTGATCTGTCCGCCATGTGCGTGGCCGCTTAATACGAGCTCCACGGAGCCAGGGATGAAAGGATAATACTCGGGATGATGCGAGAGCAGGATGTGATAGCCAGCTTGAGCGGTGAAGCTGGAGAGCCACTCCGTCTCTGGCTTATGATCCCTGGCATGAACCGCTCCGCCGATGCCGCTGATGCTTTCCTGATGTGGGTAGCGGTCGGAGCTGCTGGATTCG
>JBMNPV010000053.1:0-12122 GCA_050943775.1 Oscillospiraceae bacterium | reverse complement strand
CGACCGGATCCACCTTTTTGGAACGGGCTGTCTCATTTTCATCGTATTTGTTTTTGGCGTTGGCCTCTATAGAAACCACTTGCGCTACCGCAAACTCGAACTCTTCAAGGAAAAATTCCGGATCGCAACGCTGCAGTCCGCCCGCGCCGCATTTGAATACGACAAAAAGCGAGACAGCATACATCTCATCAGCGAATGTGAGCACGTTCACTTCCCAAAGGAATATATGTCGCTCTCGGAGCTTGTCGCCTGTGTTCATCCGGCGGACCGTGCGCTCTACGGGCAGGCCGTCATCGAGCTGCGGCGGGACAATGTGACTTCAACAAACGTCCGCTGCATACACATGGCAAACGACGACACCTACCGCTGGTATCATGTCACAGCGACCCGCCTTGCCAACAGGGGGGCAGGCAGGGCGCTGACGATCGGAACCGTGGAGGACATTGACGAAAACGAGAATGAGCGGCTCCTTCTCATGCAGAGGGCTACGACGGACTGCCTCACCGGCCTCAATAACCGGGCCGAGACCGAGCAGCGTATCCGCGAACGCCTTGCGGAGCTGGGCGATGGCGACCACTCTGCCTTTGCCATCCTTGATCTGGACGACTTCAAGCGTATCAACGATATCTATGGGCACGACTGCGGCGACCGGGCACTGATCTTCTTCGCGGAGAGGCTCCGCGCCACATTCCGTTACGGCGATGTGATCGGTCGCCTCGGCGGAGATGAATTTGTTGTCTATATGACGCTCACATCCGACAAAAAGGTCTTGCTTCACCGGATCGAGGAGCTTATGGACAGTCTCAAAATGAGCCGCTGCGACGACGAAGAGATTCCGGCGATCACCTGCTCCGTCGGCTGCTGCATTGCAAGTCAGGGCGATACCTTTGAGGACCTCTATAAAACCGCTGACGCCGCCCTCTACGAATCAAAAACAAAAGGCAAGGGTTTTGCAACCGTTGTCTGAACGGATAGAAAGAAAAGGAGCCCGGAAGGATCCGGACTCCTTTCTTTTTATATGCAGAGAGGCAGAGCGCTTTATTCGTCATCCTGCAAAGCGTCATAGCCCTCCTTGCCGGTGCGGACCTTGACAACGTTCTCAACGTCATAGACAAAGATCTTCCCGTCGCCGATATTGCCTGTGTAGAGAACCTTTTTGGTGACCTCAATGATCTCCCGGACGGAAACCTTGGACACGACGATCTCGACCTGTACCTTCGGCAGAAGATTGATCTCGGTTTCAACGCCGCGGTAATATTCCGTCTTGCCCTTCTGCATACCGCAGCCGAGGACCTGCGTAACGGTCATGCCGGAAACGCCGATGCGGTTCATTGCCGCCTTGAAGGCTTCGAATTTGTTTTGCTTCATAATAATGGAGATCTTTGTGATCTTAACGCCGGACGGCGCGTCAAGAACCGCAGGGGCGGAGGAAACATCCGTTACACGAATGGCTTTTTCGACGGGCACGGGCTCCGGCGGACGGGAAAAGGGACCGCTCAATCGGAAGTCCTTGAAGCGCGCGAGCTGCGGAATGTCCGCATTGTCCTCAGAGTCAAAGTCAAGATCGCAGCGGACGAGCTGGTTGTCGGGGTAGGCGAGAACGCCCATCTCCGGGATATCGAGGCCATCGAGCTCATCTTCGGGAGAAACGCGCAGGCCCCAGATCTTGTCGAGCAGCTTAAAAATCAGATAGCCAAGACCAAAGCCCCAGACGATCAGAACGGCAACGGCAATAAGCTGCGCGGCAAGCTGAGAAGGATCGCCGTAAAAAAGACCGCGTACACCGCCGGAAACGCCGTTGACGCCGTCACCGTATTTGCCGTCCGCAAACAGGCCGACCGCAAGCACGCCCCAGATACCGTTCACGCAATGGACCGAGATGGCGCCGACCGGGTCGTCGAGTTTGAGCTTGTTTTCAATAAAAGGCACCGCGTTGCAGATAAGAATGGCGGCGACAGCGCCGATGATAAGCGCGGAGATCCCGTTGACATATGCGCAGGAAGCCGTGATCGCGACGAGACCCGCAAGCGCGCCGTTGGCGGTCATGGACGGGTCCGGCTTCCCGTACTTTTTCCACATGTAAAACATTGCGACAAGGCCGCCGACAGCCCCGGAGATCATGGTGTTGGTCGCGGCAACCGCTAGGCGGAAGTCCGTCGAATTGAGAGCGGCGCTCGCATTGAAGGCAAACCAGCAGAAGAACAGAACGATCGTGCCGACGATCGCCATCGGAATGTCGTGGCCGGGGAAGGCACGGGCCGTGCCGTCCTTCTTGAACTTGCCGATGCGGGGACCGATGACGATCGCGCCCGCAAGCGCCAGCATACCACCTATCGAGTGGACGACCGCGCTGCCCGCAAAATCGACAACGCCGTGGCCGAGGCCGAAGTTCGTTCCGAGCGCTGCGAGCCAGCCGCCGCCCCAGACCCAGCAGGCAAACACGGGATAGAGGAACATGGAGATAAAAAAAGAGGAAATTACGACCGCAGAGTATTTTACACGTTCCGCCATTGCACCCGTTGGGATCGTAACGGCTGTGTCCATTAAGACCATCTGGTAGAAAAACAGTGCGTAGACGCTGGCGTCATATGTGCCGCTGAGGAGAAAGCCCTTGTGACCGAGAATGCCGCCGAGACCGGGAATGGACCACAGAGCGTTCAGAACACTGCCGTCCGCGCCGAGACTGGCTACGCCGCCGGAACCGCCCATCTGGAGCGCAAAACCGACAAGGAAGTAGCCGACCGCGCCGACGAGAAAGACCATCAAGTTCATTGTCATCGTGTGCGCGGCGTTTTTCGCCCGGCAAAATCCGGTTTCGACCATCGCAAAGCCGCACTGGAAGAAAAACACCATGAATGCGCAGAGCATGACCCATGTATAGTTTGCGCCTAAAAGCGCCTTTCCTGCCGTGACGGCAACCTCGCCGAGCGTTTCACTGCCGCTTACTGCGCCATAGGAAGCACCTGTCGGGTCAGCGCCCTGCGCCAGTGCCGTCACAGCAAAGACGGCCGTCAGCAGAAGCAGCGTGCACCAGAAACAAAAGCGCTTTTTAAATCTTTTCTTCACAAAATCACCCCATCAATAAATCGATCCATTTTTCATTGAACTGAACGCTATCATCCCAGCGCGTTTGAATGAAACGTTTCAGTTTTTCCCGCACCGCCCTGCGCCGCGCTGTCGCCGCATGAAAAGAAATGACAAAGGAGCCAGAGCGGATCTGACGGCACGTCTGCCGTTCCGACTGACTCCTTTGTCAATAGGGGATGTGATGCGGAACTGCCAGATCCCGCATGCTGCGTGGTGGTGGAGAAGTAAAAAAAGACGCCGCGAGGGGTTTTCCTCACAGCGCCTTTGCTTTACGCTCTATACTATGCTCCCGCCGAGAAAAAATGTCAAGGCTGTTTTATGAAAAACTCATATTTTGTGGTATATGAACGGAAATTTTGCCTTATGCACCCGAAAATGCAGGACAGTTTTTACGAAATTGCGGAATGGGAGAGTCGAAGCTTTTGCCCGATCAACGGACGCTGTACGAGGTTACGGAGGGCCGGGGGCCTGCAAAAGCGCGGACTCCGGCGCGGCGCCGCAGGGCAGAGCGCAAAAAAGCAGGGCCGACAAAGCGGCCCTGCTTTTTATTTCGCTTCGATGCGGATGATATTTTTGTTGAGGTCTACGTCCTTGAGACTGCCTTTTACCACGGTCTGCTGACCGAGCAGGTTGACAAGACGGACGCTGTCGCCATCGACGGAGATGCTCGTAACACGGTCGCAGATCATCTTGTCCCCGGACGGACCGATTTCATAGGCGGTTGAAAGACACATAATGATTCCTCCTTAAAGGTGCATGTGCCGGAAGATTTATTTCGTTTCGAGGAGCTTTTTCGCTTCCGCGAGCTTCTCATTACCGTGCTGATAGTAGTGGAGCGCGTCACTGACGAGAGCGGCGGCATCGTGGCTGCCGGAGGCCTCCAGCGAGTGGTAAAGCTCGTGCAGGTCCTCTCCGTGGTGCTCGTTGTGCTCGATCATATAGCCCAGCAGAGCAAGATTTTCCTCGTCGGTGTGGGGCGTCATATTGCCGTGGTCGTGCGTGTGCGGGTGAGAGTGCCCCCCGCAGTGCTCATGGTCGTGGGTATGTTCATTGTCGCACATAACTGTCTATCTCCTTCTGAAACAGAATATCTCTGTTACGGTTTATAATACCGATATTATAAGACTTTCATTAAGGCTCTGCAACCCCCCGGGGGGGACAAAAGGGAGAACGCCGGCAAGCGCTCTCCCATAGGCTCAGACGCCGCATGCCGAGCAGTCCTCGTGGCGGGGCAGATACTCTTCCGGCATCTTCTCGCCACGGCGGGTGTAGTAGTCGAGCAGTGCCGTGCGCACGCCCTCCTCCGCCAGCACCGAGCAGTGGAGCTTCACCGGAGGCAGCCCATCGAGCGCCTCGACAACGGCCTTGTTGGTGACCTTCAACGCCTCGGTGACGGGCTTTCCCTTGATGAGCTCGGTCGCCATTGAGCTTGTCGCGATGGCCGCGCCGCAGCCGAAGGTGTTGAACTTCGCGTCGGTGATGACGCCGTCATCTATCTTAAGGTAGATCTTCATAATGTCGCCGCACTTGGCGTTTCCGACTTCACCGACACCGTCTGCGTTTTCGATCTCACCGACATTGCGCGGGTGCGTGAAATGATCCATAACTTTATCACTGTACATCATCTTATTTACCCTCCTTCATTTTTTTCCAAACGGGCGACATATTTCTCAGGCGCTCCACAACAGGCGGGAGCTTCTCGAGCAGATAGTCGACCTCTTCTTCTGTATTGTTTTCGCTAAGCGTCATACGCAGCGAACCGTGTGCAACCTCATGCGACAGTCCGATCGAGAGCAGAACGTGACTCGGAGCAAGGGAGCCTGAAGTGCAGGCGGAGCCGGACGACGCTGCGATGCCTTCCTGATCGAGGTACATGAGGAGACTCTCGCCCTCAATTCCTTTGATGGCGACGTTCACATTGCCGGGCAGACGCTTTTCCCGGTCGCCGTTGAGGATGGTTTCCGGAATCTGCAACACGCCGTCAATGAGTTTATCCCGCAGAGCGGAGACTTTCTTTGCGTTTTCTTCCATGTGGTCGCAGGCTTCCTGCAGCGCGGCCGCCATTCCGACGATGCCGGGCAGGTTCTCGGTGCCTGCGCGCTTTCCGCGCTCCTGCGCGCCGCCCTCGATGAGCGTGTTCAGAATGATGCCCTTGCGGACGTACAGCGCACCGACGCCCTTTGGCCCGTGGAACTTGTGCGCGGACAGAGAGAGCATGTCGATGTTCTGCGCCTTGACATCGATCGGCAGATGGCCGACAGCCTGTACTGCGTCCGTGTGGAAGGGGATCTTCTTTTCGCGGCACAGCGCGCCGATCTCCGCGATGGGCTGTATCGTGCCGATCTCGTTGTTGGCGTACATGATGGTGACCAGACAGGTGTCCGGACGAATGGCCTTTTCGACATCCTCTACAGTGACAATGCCGTTTTCATGGACGTCCAGAAGTGTTACTTCAAAACCTTCCCGTTCGAGCTTGCGAAGCGCGTGGAGAACGGCGTGATGCTCGAACTTCGTGGATATTATGTGCTTTTTGCCCAAACGGGCGCCGTTGAGTGCCGCCGAGCGGAGCGCCTGATTGTCCGCTTCGCTGCCGCCGGAGGTGAAGTAGATCTCGTTCGGTTCCGCGCCGATATTCGCGGCGACGGATTTGCGGGTCTCCTCAAGCTTCTTCGCGGCCTCGATGCCGATGTGGTGCGGACTGGACGGGTTTCCCCATATCTCCGTATAGATCGGCAGCATTGCTTTCAGCGACGTTTCGCTGATCTTTGTGGTTGCTGCGTTATCAAAATAAACATCCATTTTGAACGATCTCCTTTATGTTGTATTTTACCCCGGTTCGAGTTTGGCGACGGCGGTGATTTCAAAACCCTATATTCCTGTTCCCTAAGTAGGAATATAGCACTTTAACTCGCATTTGTCAATACACATGGCAGGATCGTGAAAATAAAATTTGTAAAAAAAGCCGTTGCGGGACCGCTTCGGTCCCGCAACGGGCACAGCAGGGGACCGCAGGCGCGTTCCGCCGCTTTTTCAGATGCAGTAGTCTGCGCCGACAGCCGCCGATTCGCCGGCAAGGTCGGCAATGGTCACGCTCTCAAGATACTCGTCGATGCGGCGCTCCAGTTCGCGCCACATCGGCAGCGTGACGCACTGGTCCGCGCGCGGGCAGACATTGTCCGGAATATCCAGACAGGCGACGGGGGCAAGAGAGCCCTCGACTGCCTTGAGGATCGAAGCGACGGTGATGGTCTCCGGCGGGCGTGCAAGCTTGTAGCCGCCGCCCTTGCCGCGCGAGCTGAAAAGAAAGCCGGTCTTGCTCAGAAGCCCGACGATCATCTCCGCATATTTTTCCGAGATGTCCTGCCGCTCCGATACGTCGCGGAGCGGGATAAATTCATTGGAATGCTGCTGCGCGAGATCGACCATGATACGCAGCGCATAACGGCCTTTTGTTGATATTTTCATGGAAAAGTCTCCTTCCCGAGGTTGCCTGTAGCAGAGAAAATGTGACTACGGGATATTGTCACATCCCTATTATATTATAGGGTTTATAGGAATTCAAGAGGAAAAACGAAGATTCGGTATAAAATCTTAACAAGGAGGAAGTGAATTCGCAAATTAGTACTTGTAATTATGTCGAAAACAAGGGATAATGGATGAAGATATATCAAGTATTATTATAGAAATTCGGAAGTGATCATTATGCCCATTCGTGTTCTCACTGTGGACGACTCCGTCTTGTTTCGTACGAAGATTCAGCTCACACTGAGCAAGGACCCGGACATCAAGATCATTGGCACCGCCGTGGACGCTGAGGACGCTCTGCGTAAAATTCCGGAACTCAAGCCGGACGTTGTGACCCTTGACGTCGAAATGCCGAAGATGAGCGGTATCGAATTCATGAAGACGCTGATGAAACAGTACCCCGTGCCCGTGGTCGTCGTGAGTTCTCTCTCCATGAACGCGATTGACGCGATGAGTGCCGGAGCGGTGGATTTTGTCAAGAAACCGGCGGACGGTTCAGCGGCCGCCCTGGACGCTTTCTTCTCGAAGCTCTCAGAGCAGATCAAAGTCGCGGCGGGGGCGAAGGTGCGCAACACGACGCTTGTCAGTCCCTCAAAGCTTTCAGTAAAACTCATGGGAAACGCCAATCTCAACCCCGACAAATACGACGTTATCGCCATCGGCGCCTCGACCGGCGGGACCGAGGCAATTCTTGAAGTCGTCAAGAATCTGCCGCCGACGATGCCGGGCATCGTGATCGTGCAGCACATGCCGGCGACCTTCACCACTATGTATGCCGAGCGGCTGAACAAAATATGCAGGATGTCCGCGAAAGAGGCTGCTGATAACGACCGCGTCCGGCAGGGACAGATCCTGCTTGCCGCCGGCGATTACCACATGGTGCTCAAGAAGGACGAAAACGGCTACTATGTCCGCTGCATACATGGCGAAAAGGTCAACGGGCACTGCCCGTCCGTGGATGTGTTGTTTGAATCCGTAGCCCAGAGCGCAGGAAAAAAAGCCGTTGGTGTGATCCTTACCGGCATGGGAGCGGACGGCGCAAAAGGGCTTGCGAAGATGCACGCGCTCGGCTCCTACACGATCGGGCAGGATAAGGACACCTGCGTGGTATACGGGATGCCGATGGAGGCGTACAAGCTTGGGGGCGTTTCCAAACAGTTCCCGCTCGACCAGATCGGGGACGAACTGATCTACTATTATACGAAAAAGGGTAAGACCTGATTTCGATCCATGGTCGAACTCTATTTTAGTGGGCGGCAGCAAACCTGTCGCTTTCATCTTGGCGGAGGGAAACGACATGAGAGATATGAAACAGGACGCTGAGCGTTTGCTCGCAGGGGAACTCGGATACCTTGACTATGCGGCCGAGCTCTCGGAACAGCCGTGTGCCGGAGGCCTTGCTGTTACGGACGCGCCCTATTGGAAGATGCTTCAAAAGGCCCGGGACGAGGGCAAAAAAATCATTTTTATCAGCGGTCCCGCGCCGGTGGAACTGATTTACGCGTTTGACTGCGTACCGCTGAGTTTTGATCTGCTGACACCGCGCCTGTCTGAAAACGCGGCGCTCATTCCGCCGCTGATGCGCCAGACAGAGCTGCGGGAGAACGCGGATGTGTGCCGTTTGAGCAAAGCCCAGATCGGTACGCTCCTCATCGGCGACATGGGCATTCGGCCGGACGCCTATGTCGCTGTGCCGATCCCCTGCGATTCGGCCTGCATGGCCTATATGGCGCTCTCTGTGCGCGCGGGTGCGCCGAGTTTCCAGTTCGATGTGCCGAAGCGTACCGGGGAACGCTCCATTGCCTATCTGTGCGCGCAGTACGACGCGTTTGTTTCCTTTCTCGAAAGGATCACCGGGAAAAGGTTGGACAAGGACGCGCTGCGCGCCCGGATGGAACTTTCAAACCGCGCAAACGAGCTGCTGGCCCAGAACGCCGCGCTGCGCAACGCCCGCCCCTGCCCGCTGCACTCCGATCTCAACATCTGCAACGAGCTGGAGAACGCATGGGGGCCGACGGAGGGCTTTTGCGAGATGCTGGAAGCCGAGCTGGCTCTCGGAAAAAAGCGCATGGCGGCGGGAGAGTGTCTCTGTCCGGACGGCGAAAGACACCGCGCGGTCTTGCTGCATAACATGCTCTGGAAAGGCGTTGATTACGCCGATTTTCTGGCTACCCACTACAATACCGCCGTTGTGGCGGACGGCTATTCTTACGGCCGGCGCGCCTTTTTTGAACATCTGGAGGATGAAAAGGACTGCCGGGAGACGGCCAGCCGCCGCCTTCTCGACGGCGCAACGGTGCACGGTGCGGGCGCGAACGGGCAGGAAATGATCGACGCCATCTGCGGCGTGATCGAACAGCGGGGCGCGGACGTTTCCATTTTCATGGGGAGTTCCGGCTGCCGCCATGAGTGGGCCGCAACGCGGATGCTCGACGAGGCTGTGCAGCGGCGCTGCGGCATTGCCACGCTGACACTGGATACGGACAACACAGACCCCAACTACCGCAGTGAAAAAGAGATCCGGCAGGCGCTGGGCGAGTATATGGAAACGGTCATAAGATAGAGAAAACGAAAGCGTGCCGCTGCGGAACGGGACATCCCCGGCGGGGCACCGAGAAAGAAATGAAGCCGCGATGCGGCACCGTGAAGAAAGTGAGGCGACCCCTGTGTTCCACAAAAAGACGCGAAAAAAACTTGGCACCATCCTCTGCCTTTTACTCCTGATTTCGATAACGGCGGGCCTGCTTCCCTTCACGCAGGCCGAGGCGGCGAGCAGCTTTACGGATGTTTCGACCGACAGCTATTACTACACAGAGGTCAGCGCGATGGCCTCTCAAAATATCATTTCCGGCTATGGTGACGGGACCTTTCTGCCGCAAAACCCGGTAAAAAACGCGGAAGCGGTCAAGCTTGTCGTCGGCATGGCCGGCGTGAACACTGTGGGCTATACCGGAAAAGCTGCCCCGTGGTATGTGGACGTCTGGACCTGGGCACAGGACAACGGCATCGTTCCCGCAGGCACCCAGCCGGAGGCTTATGCCACGCGTGAACAGATCTGCGCCTACATTACGGCGGTCTATCAGATGGACACGAGCGCCACGGCGACGGATGTTTTCTCCGACACAAGCTCAAAGATCGCCAATACCCTTTATGACTATGGCGTCGTCAAGGGCATCGACAACGGCGACGGGACCGTTTCTTTCGGCGGCGGCCAGAATGTCAAGCGCTGTGACATCTGCATCATGCTCTACCGGCTGGACGCACAGGTACAAAAGCCGTACTGGCCTGCCATTACGCCCAAGCCTGTCGAGCCGGTTTTTACGCTGGACAAGAGCCACTACGCGGTGGCAAAGCCGGCGTCGCTCTCGAGCTATGACGATTACATACAGGCGTGGAGCTACATGCTCGCAAATAAAGTCCTGTCGCAGACCTTTGCGCTGCCGGGCGGTTACACGGAAGCACAGCTCAATGCGACGCGGCGGGATATTCAGAGCGCATACAATTATGCTGCACTCAACTATATGGAATACGCGGCTTTCCTCAATAGCTGGGGTCTGAGTACGAGTGGCCGATGGGACAAAAATGGCAGAGTCTCCGACGTTTCGGTCACGCTCAAGCTCGCAAATGCCTCCGGCCTCTACGGCAATGAAAGTCTCAGCAGCACGGAGGTGCTCAGTGAAATCGCGATCTTCGAACAGACCTGTGACGAAATCGTGAGCAGGCTTTACAAGGAGGGAGCCCTCAAAACGAGTATGACGGTCAAGGAAAAAGCCTATGTGCTCTACCGCTATGTCGCGCTGAACACGGCTTATGACCAGACTTACCGCTACTACAACGGCTATGATGCGGCTGTGCGGCACACGGCGGTCTGCCAGGGCTATACTTCGATGTATAACTATCTCTGCAACATTGCCGGCGTGCCGATGGAGGCCATGACCGGCGAGGTCAACGGCGGCGGTCACGCATGGTCGCGGATCTACCAGAACGGGACGTACTACAACGTGGACGTCACCTGGGCCGACCCGGTTCCGGACAGACCCGGGTACTGCGACGACAGATGGTTCTGGGTGAGCGACCAACAGCTCAAGACCGGCCCCGACCCGCGGACCTTTGACATAGACACGATGCACAGGGCTGCATAAAGAAACGCGCGCGGACGAATTTGTCCGCGCGCGTTTTCAAAGTTCCAGGAATGTCGGCTCATGCCCCATCGCGGGAATGACTTTTTCAAAAAGCTCCGCTGTTTTAAACTTCAGACTGCTGGTGTTGATGCAGGGATGGCAGGCAAACCACTCCTGCTCTTTCAAATCTCTATCCATAAGCAGACGGACGCGCTTATCCCTGTCGTTCATAAGCCCGAGAATGCTCACGCTGCCGGGACAGAGGTCGAGAAATTCGATCATGTACTTCTCGTCCGCAAAGTGCAGGCGCGCAACGCCGAGCTGGGGCGAGACCACTGAGGTCTTGAAGGGCTTGTCTGCCGGCATCACGAGCAGGTAGAAAGTCGTCACCTGCCGGTTGCAGAGAAAGAGATTTTTGCAGATACGCGTTTTGAGCGCCGCTGCGCGCTCCTGACAGACGGCCATCGTATCTGCCGCCGGGTGGTCGACACGCAGGTATTCGACGCCGAGAGCGTCCAGAAAATCGTAGCAGCGGACTTCCTGTGGAATGCGGTCCGCGCAGTTGGCCGGACGGCCGATGCATAGCTCCATGGGGGAACATCTCCGTTTCGTTCAATATCCGAAACAATAGCACGATTTTCCTTGCAATGCAAGTATCACCGTTGCTTTCCGATGAGGAAGCGGCTATAATGTATCATGTAGCATTTCGCTGGGACACCCCGGCTTTGCCATGCCCCGCGCGAAGATGCAAAGCGGCTCAGATGCGCAAACACCGGGCTGGAGACCGCCTCTGACATGCATCGTCATCGAAAACTGTACCAATGAAAATAATTTCAAGTTTTTCGGTGAAAACTATTGCAATCCGCAGAAGTTGTGCTATAATCACAATCAGTAATGATAATCATTATTGATTGCGGAGGTCGTTATGGCACAGAGGCGATATTCAAAGCAGCGGGAACGCATATACGAGGCCGTTTGCGGCACGAATGAGCATCCCACGGCGGAGACGGTCTACCATTGGCTAAAGCCGGAAAATCCCACCTTGAGTCTTGGAACGGTCTACCGCAACCTCAACCAGCTCGCGGATGACGGAAGTATTTTGCGGCTTCCATTCCCCGTGGAGCGCTTCGATGGGAACACGACCCCTCACCCCCATTTCCGCTGCCGCGAGTGCGGCAGAGTCTTTGACCTGGACGGGCTGTCGTATGACCCGGCACTGGACGAGTCCGCTGAGCAAAAAAGCGGGCACCGCATTGAACGGCATGAGCTGCTCTTTACGGGCGTCTGCGTCAACTGCACAGACAAACAATAAAAATCCCATATTATTTTAAAGGAGGATACACTCATGGAACTCAAGGGAAGCAAAACGGAAGCAAATCTCTGGAAGGC
>JBMNPV010000052.1:0-12364 GCA_050943775.1 Oscillospiraceae bacterium | reverse complement strand
CGTTTGCCGTTTACCGGCTTACCTGAATTCTTCCTTGCCAACGCCGCAGGCCGGGCAGGTCCAGTCTTCCGGCAGATCTTCCCAGCATGTACCCGGTGCGATCCCGATATCCGGATCGCCCTTGGCGACTTTGTAGACGTAACCGCATTTCTTGCAGTAGTACGTCATTTTGTCAGATGTTTCTGCCATTCCCTGCCTTATGCTTCCGCCTTCCAGAGGCCATGGAGATTGCAGTAGGCATAAGCGGCAACGAGCTTGTCGTCATCGGTGAGCATAAAGTCAACTTCCGGCGCACTGTCGACGACGAGATTCTTGCGCTGGCCGCCCTTTTCGGTCTCAATATAAACCCATGCGATGTGGTGTGCCTCAATCATCGGATGGGGCGCGGAGCCCACTGCAATGTGGACCTTTTTGCCATCCACGGTGATGACCGGGACATGCTTTTCCTGTGCGCCGTCGGAAGTGTTCGGGGTCAGCGGAGTCATCGGATCGCCGCAGCAGACGACACGTGCGCCAGAGTCATGAACCACGCCGATGATGTTGCCGCAGTGCTTGCAGAGATAGAACTTAATTTCTTCTTTCATGCTTTTAAACTCCTTTTCCGAATGTGTATTTTTTATTGGCGGGTATACTATACCCATTTGGTACGATTTCTTAAAGCAAGTATAGCTTTTCTTTGCCGAACTTGCAAGCGCTTTATCAGCTTTTTTCGTCTGAAAACCAGAAAATTGTAGAAACCGATAAATTCGTCGGTTTCCCTTGTGCGGTTTTTCACGGAAATACCGACCCTTACTTAGCTTATCCTTGCTTGGCTTATCTTGACTTGTATGCCGCCCGGCTATTCCTTACAGCGCCGCTTGAACATTCGCGAACGCGTATACTATGCGCACGCCGCCCGGCCGCTCAGAGGCGGTTTTTCTTATTACAGGCTTTTTTCCAGCCGCTCGCGAATGGCGGCAATGAATTCTTTGCTGTTTACCTTTTTGACGTCTTTCCGCTCGCAGAGGGCCGCGAGGTCTCCGGTCATAATGCCGTCCTCAACGGTCTTGAGACAGGCGGCTTCAAGCTTATCCGCAAAGGTGGAGAGTGCGGCGTTGCCATCGAGCTCGCCGCGTTTGCGGAGTGCGCCGGTCCACGCGAAAATCGTTGCGATCGGGTTCGAACTCGTTTCCTCGCCCTTGAGGTATTTGTAGTAATGGCGGGTGATGGTGCCGTGCGCCGCCTCATATTCAAAGCAGCCCTGCGGCGAAACGAGCACGCTTGTCATCATCGCGAGCGAACCGAACGCCGTGGAAACCATGTCGCTCATAACGTCGCCGTCGTAATTCTTGCAGGCCCAGATGAAGCCTCCCTCCGAACGGATGACGCGGGCAACCGCGTCGTCGATGAGCGTGTAGAAATACTCGATGCCGGCGGCCTCGAACTTTGCCTTGTACTCCTTTTCGTAAATGTCCGCAAAACGGAGCTTGAAGGTCTGGTCGTACTGCTTGGAAATGGTGTCTTTGGTCGCAAACCAGAGGTCCTGTTTGGTTTCAAGCGCGAAATTGAAGCAGGCGTGCGCGAAGGAGTCGATAGAGCTGTCCTTATTGTACTGGCCCTGCAAAACGCCGGGGCACTCAAAGTCGTAGATCGTCTTGCGGAAGCTCTCACCGTTCTCTCCCGTGAAAAGAAGCTCCGCCTTGCCCTTGCCGGGGACGCGGTACTCGGTGGCCTTGTAAATGTCGCCGTAGGCGTGGCGGGCAATGGTGATGGGCTTTTTCCATGTCTTGACGTAGGGCTGGATGCTCGGCGTCATGATCGGTGCGCGGAAGACCGTGCCGTCCAGAATCGCGCGGATGGTGCCGTTCGGACTCTTCCACATTTCCTTGAGCTTATATTCCTCCACGCGCTGGGCATTCGGCGTGATGGTCGCACACTTTACGCCGACGCCGTATTTCTTGATGGCGTTGGCAGCGTCGACCGTGATCTGGTCATTCGTCTCGTCGCGTTTCGGCAGGCCGAGGTCATAATACTCGGTGTTCAGTTCCAGAAACGGGCAGAGCAGCTCCTCCTTGATCATTTGCCAGAGGATGCGGGTCATCTCATCGCCGTCCATCTCAACGAGAGGCGTTTTCATCGGAATTTTGGCCATAGTCTTTCTCCTTACTGCTTTTGGGCGGCGTACCAGTTCATCAGGCAGCCGCGGAGGATGATCTCTTTTTCGTCGGTGGTGAGACCGCTGAGATGCAGCGTCAGTTCCGCCGTGCCGTGCTTTGTCACGACCTTCGCGGGAATGTCGGTCTTTCCTTCGGAGACCGCCTCGCGGATATTCGGGACATAGACCCAGTCGCCGGGTTCATAGGGGAAGGTCTCGTCCGGGTCGATGGTGAACGGGAGCATGCCCCAGTTGATGCAGTTCGAACGGTAACGCTTCGTCGCAAACTCACGGCAGATGTTCGCGCCGCCGCCAAGCACGCGCTGGCAGGACGCGGCCTGTTCGCGGGCGGAGCCGTCGCCGGGTTTGTTCGCAAAGATGACGCTGGAAACGCCGGTCTTTTTGAGATCGTCCTCAGAAAGGCCGAGCGCCTTTGCGGCCTTTGCAAGCTCGTCGGGCGTTTTGCCTTCGCGCCGCGCGGCTTCAAGCTCGGCAACCGCCTTCGCTCTGCCGACGTATTCGGGATCGCGGCGGGAAAGTGCGAAGTTCGCGAGCTTCAGGGGATTCGAGCGATATGACGACGTTTCACCAGAGGGAATGAGCTCGTCCGTCGTTGTGACCGGGTCGCGCAAAACGCTTGCAATACGCAGCAGCGCGTTTTCCGACAGCGCCGGGATCTCGGGCCACTCAGCGATATTCGGGCCCATTTGAAGCTCCTGTGTCGGGTCCGGGCGGCCGAAACCGCAGTAGACGCGCTTTTTGTAGATTGTACTGTCAAAGGCATAGCGGTGGACGGGCGGCTCTTTATAGTCGATGTCCGCCGCGCTCGTGAGGACGCCGCCATTTCGCGCGGTCGCGGCAATGGAGCGCGCATCCATGAGCATGACGCCCGCGATCTGCCCGTCCATGGGCTTCGAGCCTTCGCGGTTCGGGAAGTTGCGCGTCGTGTGGCGGATGGACAGGGCGTTGTTCGCCGGAACATCCCCCGCCCCGAAGCAGGGGCCGCAGAAGCAGGACTTGAAGAGCGCGCCGCTCTCCATCAGACTCTGCTGCACGCCGTTTTTGATGAGTTCGAGATTGACCGGGATGCTCGGCGGGTAAACGGAGAGCGAAAACGCTCCGTTTCCGACCGAATGTCCCTCCAGGATCGCGGCAGCCTCGGCGATGTTGTCGTACATGCCGCCGGCGCAGCCGGCGATGACGCCCTGATCGATATAGAGTTTGCCGCCCACGACCTTGTCGGTGAGGTGCAGGTTCTCACCTCCCGTGAGGGTCTTTGCCGCGTCTATCTCGACCTGCCGCAGAAGGTCTCCGGGATTTTCCTGCAATTCCCGGATCGTGACGGCCTTCGAGGGATGGAACGGCAGCGCCGCCATCGGTTCGACCTTCGAGAGATCGATCTCGACCATGGAATCGTAATAGGCGCCGTAGGAAGGCGAGAGCTTTTTATATGCTTCGGGCCGCCCGTGCGCCATGAAGTATTCTTCCACCTTCGAATCCGTCTCCCAGACAGAGGAGAGGCACGCCGTTTCGGTGGTCATGACGTCGATGCCGATGCGGAAGTCCATCGGCAGGCTCGCGATACCGGGGCCGGCAAATTCGAGGACCTTGTTTTTCACAAAGCCCTTGTCATACACCGCGCCGCACAGCGCGATCGCAACGTCGTGCGGACCGACGCCGTGGCCCGGCTTGCCGGTCAGCCAGACGAGGACGATCTCCGGCCGCTTCACATCATAGGTGTTCTCCAGAAGCTGTTTTACGATCTCCGGACCACCCTCACCGACGCCCATCGTGCCCATCGCGCCGTAGCGCGTGTGGGAATCGGAGCCGAGCACCATGCGGCCGCAGCCGGAGAGGGCCTCACGGGCATACTGGTGGATGACGGCGACGTTGGCAGGGACATATATGCCGCCGTATTTCTTCGCGGCGGACAGGCCGAAAACGTGGTCGTCCTCGTTGATCGTGCCGCCGACAGCGCAGAGACTGTTGTGGCAGTTCGTGAGCACATACGGTACCGGGAAGCGCTGGAGACCGCTCCCCTTCGCCGTTTGGATAACGCCGACATAGGTAATGTCGTGTGAGATAAGGCTGTCGAAGCGAAGCGAAAGGTTCGCGTCGTCCGCGGACCGATCGTGCGCTTTTAAAATGTTATAGGCAATGGTCTTTCTACGGCCCTCGACCTCGTCGCCGGGCTGAGCCGGTACGGGTGCGCCGTTTTTGAGGACCACGCCGGTTTCTGTCAGTTTGATCATAAGTTTCACCCTTGTACGTGTATTCGCATATGCCAGCAGCAACAGTATAAACTTAAATCGCTAAATTAGCAAGACGTTTGCATGAGGAATGCTCCGAATTGCAAAAATATAGAAAGTGCCTGCAATCTCCTGCTCCTTATTCGTGTGTTTTGCATAATGTTTAAATTGAACTTGCATAATCACAGGGAAATGTGTATAATTGGAACTATTCACGATCAAGACCTGCGAGGAGGGTTCACTTTGGATATCACGCGCGATGTTCTCAAGGGCTATGTCACGGAGCTCTGCGGAGACATTAAGGATACATACACCATCGACAGCGAGCAGTACCAGCACCACGCGATCAAGCGCGGTCTGCGAAACGAGGACGGCACCGGCGTCATGGCGGGCGTCACGCGCATCGGCTCCGTACAGGGCTATTATCTGCAGGACAACGGCCGTATCCCCATTCCCGGCAAGCTCTACTACCGCGGCATCGACGTTGAAGACATCATCGCCGCGCACGTTGCGGACAGCACCTTCGGCTATGAGGAGGTCAGCTATCTGCTTCTGATGGGCAAGCTTCCGAACAAACAGCAGTTTGACCAGTTCAACACGATCCTCTCAAAGGCGCGGACTCTGCCGCCCGACTTCACCGAGGACATGATTTTAAAAGCCCCGTCGCGCAACGTTATGAACAAGCTCGCGCGCAGCGTGCTCGCGCTCTACTCTTACGACGACAATCCGGACGACACCTCTATTGAGAACATCGTCCGCCAGTCCATCGAGCTGATCGGACGTTTTCCGATCATCGTCGCCAACGCCTATGCGGTCAAGCGCCACTATTACGACGGCAAGTCGCTCTATCTCCATGTACCGAAGGAAAATCTTTCTCTGTCTGAGAATTTCCTACGCATGGTGCGAAAAGACAAGACCTACACGCCCGAGGAGGCGCATCTTCTCGACCTGATGCTCATTCTCCACGCCGAGCACGGCGGCGGCAACAACTCCGCTTTCGCCTGCCGCGTCCTTTCCTCCACTGGGACAGACACCTACTCGGCCATTTCGGCGGCGGTCAGCTCGCTGAAAGGGCCGCTCCACGGCGGCGCGAACGCAAAGGTCATGGCCCAGTTCCGCGACGTATCGGAGCATGTAAAAGACTTCAATGACGACGACGAGGTCCGCGCCTATCTCTCCAAAGTCCTCGACGGCACCGCGGGCGACGGCGCGAGAAAAATTTACGGGCTCGGGCACGCGGTCTACACGCTCTCCGACCCGCGCGCTGTCATTCTCAAGCGCTTTGCTTCGGACATGGCGGAGACCAAAGGCTACACGGAGCAGTTTGCGCTGATGGAAACGATCGAGCGCGTCGGCGTACCGCTCATCATGGAGCGCAAGCATCTGCCGACGCCGATCTGCGCAAATGTCGATATGTACTCCGGCCTTGTTTACAGTATGCTCGGCATTCCGGAGGAGCTGTACACGCCCCTTTTCGCCACGGCCCGCATCTCCGGCTGGTGCGCGCACCGCATTGAGGAGGTCATGACCTGCAACAAGATCATCCGTCCCGCCTACCGCGCCGCCTTTGAGCCGCAGCAGTATGTGCCGATCGAACAAAGATAATATATAAAACAAGCGGCAGCCCTTTCGGGTTGCCGCAGTTTATTCTTCACAAATCACATACCGGCTTTCTGGAGCATGACCAGAACTAGCGTCATAATGACCCATACAAGACCGATCCACTTTGTTGACTTGGCAAGCTTGCCGTCCAGCGTCGTAGCCTTCGCTTTCGTCATAAAGGTATCCGCACCGCCGGCAATCGCGCCGGAGAGACCGCTGCGTTTTCCGGACTGGAGCAGAATGATAGCGCTCAGACCGACACCGACGACGACCTGAATGATCGTAAGAACAAGTTTGACAGTGCTCATTTTTTAAGATCCTTTCCATAAAAAAAGAGGAACATCCTCCGAATAGTCATAACTACGGAGGTCATAATACCATATCGGCGGGGCTATTGCAAGTCTTTTTTCCCCTCTGCGCAAAAAAGCGCTCTTTCCGCAGAAAGAAATTGTTACCGTGGAAAAAGCGTGTTATAATTTCTATTAACGGATCTGCATCTGCGCGATAGGCGCGGCAGAATTTCATCGGGAGGTGTTTCAGCATGTCAAACATTGCGGTTGTTTATAAATCCGACTATGGTGCGGCGCGCAGCTATGCGATCTACATAGCCAAGGCGCTGAGCGCAGACCTCTACGATCTGCGCAGAATACGGGAATTTGATTTCGGGCGATACGACACCATCATCTACGGCGGCGGGCTCTACGCGGGCAAGGTCAACGGACTGCACTTTCTTTCCTCGCACGCACAGGAGCTTGCAGGGAAGAAGCTTGCCGTTTTCACGACCGGTCTTGCCGACCCGACGATGGAGGAAACGGTCCGCCGGACGGAGAGAACCGTTGCGAAGGCGCTCGCCGGCGCGGGAGCGGCAGACGCCCCTGTGTTTTGTTTTCGGGGCGCCCTCGATTACAGCGAGCTCAGTTTCCGCCATCGAGCCGCGATGGCAGCGCTGCACGGCTTCCTTTCTCTCAAAAACCCAGCCCGTCTCTCCCCCGACGAGCAAACGCTCCTGAGCACCTATGGAAAGAGCGTAGATTTCATAGATCTCCCTGCCGCCGACCCGCTGATCAAATTTATTCAGGGAGACTGAGTTTAAAAAGGAAAAAACGGTGCGGAAGTCTGAGGCTTCCGCACCGTTTTTCTGCCTTTAATAATATATTCCGAACTCGTCGCGGCTGATCATCTTGCCGTTTTTCTGCAGGTTGTATTTGAGTGCCTGCGCGATATGGTGGTTGCCGATGGGCTTGTCGTCGCGGGCAGCCATATAGGCGGCATTGAGCAGGACCTGCTTGATGTCGCTGCCGGAGATCGAAAAGCCCTTTGCAAAAAACGGCAGATCGAGGTCCGCGCAGACCGGCGCGCCGGCAGGAATGTTCTTCTGCCAGAGCCGCAGACGCATCTCCTCGTCCGGCATCGAAAAGCGCACGGCATAGGTGATGCGGCGCAGAAAAGCCGGGTCAAAGTTGCTAAACAGGTTCGTCGCGAGGATGGTGATGCCGTCATAGGTCTCGATCCGCTGAAGAATATAGGAGGTCTCGTTGTTCGCGCTGCGGTCGTTGGAACTTGTGACCTCGGTGCGCTTGCTGAACAGCGAGTCCGCCTCGTCGAAAAAGAGGATGACATTTGACTTTTGCGCGACATCAAAGATCCGGGCAAGGTTCTTTTCCGTTTCACCAATATATTTATTGATGATCTGGCTGAGGTCCACACGGTATAGCTCCATGCCGATGTCGTTTGCCATGACCTGCGCGGCCATCGTCTTGCCGGTGCCCGGGGGTCCATAGAGCAGAACGCTCACGCCGCGCCCATAGGTGACCTTGCGGTTGAAGCCCCACTCCTCCTCGACTTTCTTGCGCAGGCGCATCCGCGCGCAGGCGAGGTGCAGCGGTTCGGACTGCTCCGGTAGCAGCTCCAGATCGTCCCATGTAAACGCGCTTTTGACGCGTGTAGCAAGCGCGTCTATGCCGTCCTCGCGGTTTTGCAAAATGGCGCGCGCCATGTCGTCCGCCTCAATGGCAGGCTTTCCGGCGGAGGCCGCGAGCGACGCCGCCGCGCACAGAATACGCCGGATCTGGTCCGGCGTCGCGTAATAGCGTCCCGCGTAATCGGAGATGGAAAGGTCCTCAGAGAGCCGGTACTTTCCCGCGTAATAGCGCCAGACGTCCTCGCGCTGCTCGATACTTGCTTCCGAAAGCTCGAAGGTCACAGCGGCGGCGCGCGTACGTGTCCCGGAAATGTCGCCGGGGGCCGCCGTGACAAAAACAAGACCGACGCTCTCGAGCAGCGTGTCGCACACGAAAGCGAAAAGCTCGGATTCCTGCGGCTCTAGCGCACGCTGCACCTCGAGATGCACGGCGCTGCCGGTGAGCCTTGCCTGCACCGTGACCGCGTTGAGCAGGGACAGGATGCTCCGTTCCGCGCGCAAAAGCCGCTCCACGCTGACCGACAGGATCGGCAGGCCCGTTTCCGCGCTGACCGTGCGCAGAAGCAGCTTCCGTCCCGTGCCGGGCCGTCCCAGCAGGTAGAGCAGCAGTTCTCCGCCGCCGCGGGAGGCGTAGAGCAGACGAACGATCGCGTCTTTCACCGCTTCGTGGATGAACAGAGGATCCAGTGAGTCCGGGTTCAGATAGCTTGCGATGCCGTCTAACTCCGGCGACCAAACGCTCTCGCCCAGCAGAAAACGCACGACCGCCGTCCGCAGGCGCAGCGGCGCGGCAATATCGCGACCGTCCGCGTCGGTTTCCACAAAACAAAGCTCCCGCGGCGGGGTGAGGTCCTCGTCCGGCCAAAGCGCGCCAAAGAGCGTCTGCGCAAGGCCGACCGTCGGTAGCACGGCGGCTGCGTCGTCCTGAAAGCGGGCGTAGATCGTTTCATACTTGCGGTCGCAGGAAACGCTCAGCGCCATCAGCAAACAGAACATACCAAAGGGCGTCAGCGAAAATTCCGCCGCAGCGTCGAGCAGCGGCAGGTCAACGCCCGCCGCAAGCGACGCGCGCTCGCGCTCCCGGATCCTGCTCCACAGCGCATCGAGCGCGCGGGCGGTCTCCTCCGTCAGTCCGATCACATCGAGTTGTTCGCCATTCAGAAAACGGTGCGCCTCCTGATTTGTCATCGCCATGCCCTCGGCGTTGAGCGCTTCGCCGTCACCGTGGCAGCGGTAGACGCACAGAAGCAGGGCGTCCAGCGCCGCAAGACAGTCCGCAAGGTGCTCCCCGCCGTGGGCATACGGGTGGATATGATTGCTTTCGCTCGCCATCGATCCGGTTTCCTTTCCGCATAACTATATATTGAGTTGGAGCTTTTCAAGCTTGCTCTGATTCTGCAGGGCGAAGAAGGTGATCCGCGTGGCCTGCGTATCGTGCTCAAGCAGCAGCTTGTTTTCTTTCAGGAAATTTGCAGCGTCCTCTACGATCTGCTTGATCTCTTCCATGTTCTCGTCCGACGCCGTCTTTCCGTGAAGAACGACCGCGTCCTTTCCGAGGTTGCACTGCACCATAAGCTCCTCGATCTGGCCGAACTTGAGTCTGGCAGTCAGTCGCACGCGGGTAAGCTGTTCTTTCTTTCCCGGCTGTCCCTGTGTCGCCTCCGCCACGATTTTTTCGGCAACGGTCTTGGCCTTGCCCCTGTAGAGATCGAGCTGCTTTTTCCATTCCTCGTTCTTTTCGTCGAGCCCGGTCTTCTTTTCGTCTTGACCTTTCGCCGTCTTCATGGCGTTGATGCTCTTGTCGTATTCCTCCGCGCGGATTCCGTTTTCGCGGTCCTGCGCCAAAATGTCCTCGGTCTCCTTGTTGACCGCCGCCGCAGCAATCTGCATTGCGATCTCGTTGCGGCGCGGCGTATTTTCCGGAATGAACAGCAGTAGCATCTGCTGCAGCATATATCTGCACGGAATGAGCGCCGTCTGCACAGCCGCCCTCTCCATCGGAAGGCGGGGATTGCTCCGGCTGCTCTCGCGCGCCACTTTCAGAAGCTGCGACGTTTTGTCGCGCAGCGTATCATACAAAATGGAGACAAGCCCCGAACCCGTCTTCACCGCGTACTCGTCCTGCGCCTTGCCGAGAAGGGTCTGATAGATCTCCTCATAGCTCACGTTGTTGATGGCGGCGGCGTAGCGCACAGCGGCCTTTGTAAGCGTTGGGCGAAGCTGTGTCATTTCATCGAGCGCAAGATGCGTTTCGATGCGTTTGCGCTCGTCCTCGGTCCGCGTGTCCTGACGCGCACCCGGCTGTTCCGTTTCCACATCTTCCGCGTCTTCCCCGGTCTTTTTCTCTTCGGGGGCCGTGACGGCAAGCTTTGCCCAGCTCGCGAGCGCTTTTTCCTTCGTCTCGCCTTTGAGCTGGCCGAGAAGCTCCGCATAGGCCGCGCCGATGCTCGGCGCACCGGCCATTTGCAGCACTTTCGGGATCGTGCTCTCTTGGAGGAAACCGGAAAGATTGTGAGAGGCAAACGCTTTTTTCTCCTTCTCTTCCTCGAACGCCCTGCGCAGGCTCGATACCGTCTCTTCGTAGCTCGGGATCAGCACTCTTGTCACCGTCAGCATACTAAAGAGCGTCTTGATGTCGCCGACTTCACTTGCGGACGCTTTTCGGGCGGCGGCTTCCGATTTATCGGGGATCAGCACATCGAGCGGGCCGTAATCGTCTTCCTCTTTCTTTTCTGCCTTCTTTTCCGGCTTCGCCTGCTTCGGCTTTTCGGGGCTCTGCGCGTCTTGCTGCACTTCTGGCTCCTGTGTGCTCTGCGCAGGCGGCTGCTCGCTCCTTTGTTTGCTTTGCTCCTCTTTCGGCGTTTCCGCTTCCTTTCGAGCTTCGTCTTCGGCGTCTCTTTGGACCTCCTGTCCGAGCTGCTGCTCTGTCTCCTGCCCTACGGCCTGCGGCGTCTTTTTGTCCTCGATCGCTGCCTTTTCGGGCGTCACAGCGGGCTTTTTCTCCTGATTGAGGCTGTCCCAGAAAGCGACGAAACTCGCCGGCGCATGCGCAACGCTGAGCGCCTGCTTGGTCTGCTCGGCAAGCGTGCTGATCTGCCGGAGCTTATTTTCAAGCGCGACGCCCGCGTCCTCCCGGCTCTCGTCGAGTTCCTCCCCGCTGACGCGGAGCTGCTCTGTTTCGTATCGCTGGCGTTCGTTCCTGGCCTCTGCGAGCAGGACCGGCATTGTTTCAACGGCACGCCACACGCTTTGCGGGCCGAAAGGCCGTTTCCATCCTCTCGTTTTGAAGATCCGCGCGGCCCATTCGCCCCCGTAGACTGCTTTCGCCCTCGCGGTGACTCTTCTTGTGAAGGTCTCCGGCCGCGGCAGTGCTTTGAAGCGCTCGTCTCTTGGGGGATCTTTAAGCCTGTTTACCACGTCAAGCTGTCTTTCCAGCTGTTCCGCGGCTTCCCTTTCATTTGCCGGGGCTTTCTTTTGCGAGTCGGTTATCAGAACGCTGTTTTTATCTTCCATTTGAAGCAGCTTTGCGGCGATATCCGACGCGGCAAGGCCCTTGACCGGACCACCCGCGCTCTGTCTGCTGAGAGAGTGCTCATAGCGGTCGAGTTCCTCCTGCTGTCTGACGGCCCTCTCCTCGTCGCTCTCGCCGGGCCTGCGTGGCTCTTTTGAAAGCTTTTCCGCAAGCGCGCGCCGCTCCTTCTCATGCCCCTGCGCCAGGGACGTTTTCGCAGGTCTTGGCTTGCCGATATCCCACTGGCTCTCCTGAAAAATCGACTCCACGCCCGGGATCGCCGCCTGCTTTGCGAGATTGGCGGCGAAGGTGTTGGAGTTGTTATAAAGGGCGTTGTAGGGCATACCGGTGTCATACTTGTCCATAACGTCGATCGCCGCTTTCAGCTTTGCGGTCTGTACCGGGAAACGCCTTCGGACGCTGGCTTTGGCAAGCGCGTCCGTGTCGTCCCGCACTTCGCCCGGATAGTCCGCCGCTTTGAGCAACTCCTGCTTTGTGTCGGTCTTAACGCCCGCTGCCGGGTGAAAACCGACATGGACATGCGCGCGCTGAAGTGCGTTTTGCGGCGCTCTGGCCGTGAAATCCAGAGCCACGGAGGTCTGACCGGCAGCCTTGTCCGGCGTTTTGCCGGGAGCGGTCTTCGGCGCTTCGACAACGATCTCAAGGTAGGGCTTTTGGTCCAGCCGCTCATCGTTCGACCAGCGCGCCGTACGCATAAAGGCAGGCGGCAGCTGATAGGGACGCTTCGCGGGTTCCTCCGGCTTCGTTTCTTCAACCGGCTTTGGCTCTTCAACCGGTTTCTCTGCCTCGGCCGGTTTCTGCTCTTCAACCGGCTTAGGCTCTTCAGTCTGCTGCTGCACCGGCGCCTGTTCCTCAGTCTGCTGCTGCACCTGCACCGGCGTCTGTTCCTCAGTCTGCTGCTGCACCTGCACCGGCGCTTGTTCCTC
>JBMNPV010000051.1:0-12747 GCA_050943775.1 Oscillospiraceae bacterium | reverse complement strand
TTAAATAAACAACTGCCTGCGCTGCTTCTGATGGAAAAATACAATGTAGATTATTATAACCTTGACGTAATGATCTCAGTTGGCTATCGTGAAACCCCCTTCGTGGTACACATTATATTTATATGTAATAAGCCGAGGTAAAGGCAATGGACATTCGTATTGAAAAAGGAAGCCCAGAATATATAAACGATTGTGAAGAGGCACTTTTGAACTCCGAATTAGGGCGAATGTATTTTTCCAGAGAAGGAAGCTCCAGAAATGCTATACTGGAAGGGCTGGAACAGGGAACTCTATACATTGCACTAACGGATAGTGATTGTGCAGGCTTTATATATTACCTTCCCAAAGGTGCATTTCATAACTTCCCATATTTGCACATTATATCGATAAAAGAGGAGTACAGAGGTAAAGGGATAGGAAAAAAACTGATTAGCTTTCTTGAAGATCTGGTTTTTGTAGATGCTAATAAAATATTTTTGGTCGTTGCAGACTTTAATCCGGATGCGAAGCGTTTATATGAAAAAATCGGATATCGTCAGATAGGAGAGATACCCAGCCTTTATAGAAAAGGAATTACCGAATATTTAATGATGAAAGAAAAAGAAGAGTGCCAGAATACGCAAAGGCATTGACATGTTCCTACATACAGATGCTATAAAAATCAATTCCATCAGTTCGAGCCACATTGAGCGCGTGGTGTTGATCTGGCGGGCATAAGAATACGTGTGCGAAAAGCCTTGCATGTCGCGAAACCCTACTTATCAGCAAAACCGGAACAGCCGAGAATTGAAAAAAGGAGGGAAACTTTATGGAGCGAAAAATCAGTCAGCAGGTCAGAGGGTATCGAACGCAGGACGGGGCCGGCGTAAGTCTGGTCAGAGTTTTGGGAAATCAAACTGTTCAAAACTACGATCCAATTTTAATGCTCGATTCCTTTGACAGCACAAATCCGGCAGATTACACGGCAGGCTTTCCCATGCACCCGCACAGAGGGATCGAGACGATCAGCTATGTCTATCATGGGTATATGACGCACAGGGACAGCTTAGGGAACGAGGATACGATCGGTGACGGAGAGGTGCAATGGATGACCGCAGGCTCCGGTATTCTGCATGAGGAGAAATTGCCGGCTACCGAGCGGCTGCTTGGCGTACAGCTCTGGTTAAATCTTCCCGCAAAGGACAAAATGGCGTCTCCGGCTTATCACAGCATCAAAAACGCGGACATCAAGGAAATCGAGTGTGACTGGGGAAAGCTAAGGCTTTTGGCAGGCGAATTTGAAGGAAAACAGGGTTACATGAGCAAATATCTTCCGCTCAACTATTATGATCTACATATAAACCCAAAACAAGCTGTCGTGTTGAACACAGAGTCTGACCGTTCTGTCATGGTGTTCACCCTTTCAGGGGACGCATATATCGGCGGCGAGCTTGTAAAGGAAAAGACAGCGGTCAAGCTTTCCGACGGCGAGCGGCTTACGATAAAAGCCACGGAGGGCACTGCGCAGGTCCTATTTATCAGTTCAAAACGGCTGGACGAGCCGGTGGCGTGGGGCGGTCCAATCGTAATGAATACGGAAGAAGAATTGAAGAAAGCATTTGATGATTTGAAAAAGGGCACATTTTTACAGGACAAGATAAGCTATTGAGGACATGAAAGGAGCGATCACAATGGAAAAAACGAAGGTATTAGCGATTGTCGGTTCTTTACGCAAAGATTCCTATAATCGGCAATTAGCCATGGCGGCAAAAAAGCTTATCGGCGACCGGGCTGTGTTTAGCTTGCTCGAGTATTCGGACATTCCGCTGATGAATCAAGACATTGAATTTCCTGCACCCGCATCTGTAAAGCGCGTCCGTGACGAAGTAAAATCATCGGATGGTATCTGGTTCTTCACGCCGGAATACAATCACTTTTTCCCCGGCGTCTTAAAGAATCTCCTTGACTGGCTCTCCCGCCCAATCAGCGATAAAGAGCCGCAGGTCCTTGCGGGAAAGCCTGCCGCCATCAGCGGGATCACGCCGGGAATGTCCGGGACAGGCCTGGCACAGGACCATCTCGTCACACTCATCAGTTTTCTAAACATGAAGGTCATGAATGTCCCGCGGCTTACGATACCGAACGCCATGCAGCAGCTTGACAGCGACGGAAAGCTGTCGCTCACTTCAAGCTATCCGTATCTGGACGCACAGGCCAATGCTTTTCTGGACTTTATTGCGAAACAGAAGTAAAAGACCTGTGCGTTTCACATCATCGCTGCACAGGTCAATAGCAACGACAGGAATCATTTCGGGGTGAGCATTGCGTGATTTTTCCCCCGCAGGAGGTACACTATGCCCTTTACCATCATCCGTCAGGACATCACAAAGCTAAAAGTGGACGCAATCGTCAATGCCGCCAATACCGACCTGCAAAGGGGCGGCGGCGTCTGTGGAGCCATCTTCAAAGCGGCAGGAGCGGCAAAGCTTCAAGCTGCCTGCGATAAGCTCGCCCCGATCCGGACGGGTGAGGCGGTCATTACGCCGGGATTCGACCTGCCCGCAAAGTTTGTTATTCACGCGGCAGGCCCCGTTTATCGACACCAGAGCGCCGAACGAAGTGAAAAGCTCCTGCGCTCCGCCTACACACAGTCGCTCCAGCTTGCCGTCGAAAACAAATGTGAAAGCATTGCGTTCCCGTTGATCTCAAGCGGGATTTACGGCTACCCAAAAGACGAAGCTCTGAAAGTGGCGGCTTCTGCTATTGGGGATTTTCTTGCCGACCATGACATCGCTGTAACGCTTGTCGTGTTTGACGAGGCAACATTCACGCTCAGCCGCGAGTTGCTCGGCGCAGTCGATAGCCGCATTGATGCGCAATAGGTTCGTACCTTTGGCCGCTGAAAGCTCCGGGCAAGGCATATCAACGCATTCCCGCTTTCAGAATTGATAGAGTACAATACGACGCAAAACGACATATAATGTTGTTCGCGGGTGAAACGTATGCTATAATCAGGGAAAACAGCGGGGTGTGCTTATGTCAGAAGAATGCAACCCTCCGATGAACAGGGGGGTGTCGAAGTGAATCGCATCCGAAACACCAGATTGCTGTCCGTGGCCGCTTTTTCGTTCCTCTTTGCCTACCTTCTCTCTTTCGTTTTTGAGGGACAGGTACTTTACAGCACGATAGACGCGTTTGGCGCACAGGCGAATACTTATATCCTCGCGGCCATTGTCGCCCACTTTGCGGGACTGTTCACCTGCGGATATTTTATCAAAACGATACAGCAGGCAAAGCGCTTCATGCCGGTGAGCATGGGGCTGTGTCTGCTCGCAACTCTGCCATTCTTCTTTCCGCCCTCTGTGCTTTGGCTTGTGGGACTGGCGGCGGCAGGCTATGCCAGCGGCTGCGCGGTGGCGGCATGGGGCTTTTTTCTCAAAAAGTTCACGCCGAAGAATGAGCGGATCAAATCCTGCGCCGATGTGCTGATCTTTTCCAACATCCTCATGATCGCCATTAACGTCGTCGCCATCCATCTGTCGCACCGCATCGGGCTGCTTCTCTCCATGCTCTGCCTTGTCCTCGGCGGGGCGCTCACCGCAATGCTCCCTGTCGGAGCGGGCGAGGACGCGGCGGCAGCGCCGGAAACAGAGCGCAAATCTCCCGGTGATATTAAAAAGCCGATGCTGGTGCTGTTCCTGTTCGTCGCCGTCATTACGATCACTTCGGGGCTGATGTATCAGGTCATCAACCCGGCTTTTGAACATTTGACCGGCCTTGTGAGCTGGTATTGGGCCGTGCCGTACATCGTCGCCCTCATCTTTATGCGGAACCTCTCGCCAAAAAACAGAGTGCAACGCTCCCTGTTTCTCTATATCGGCATGGGCATGATCATGGCCGCCTTTATCAGCTTCATGCTGCTCGGCCGGGGCGCTGTGGATTATCTGGTCGTCGACACGCTGATGCTCGGCGCCTGCGGCATCTTCGACCTGTTCTGGTGGAGCATCATCGGGGAAAGCTTGGATCACTCGCAGAACCCCGCCAAAATGTTCGGCATGGGGCTTTCCGCAAATGTACTGGGCGTGCTCTGCGGGGATGTGCTGGGCGTCTTTATCACCTCCATCCAACTCCCCGAAGCGGAGGTCGCCGTGATCGCGCTGACGGTCGTATGCATCACCCTCGTGATCTTACCGCCGCTCAACAGGCAGCTCACGCTGCTGCTGAAAAGCCATGCCTACCTCTCCGCCTACGCAAACATGAATGAGAAACAGCAGTCGGCGATCATCTGTCAGCTAAAGCTTCTCGACCCTCTGACCGAACGGGAAAACGAAGTGCTCGCGCTCATCCTTGACGGAAAAAGCAACAAGGAAATTGCCGCCGCCATGTGCATTGGGGAGAGCACCGTCAAGTTCCACGTGGGAAATATCCTATCGAAGTACGCTGTGAGCAACCGTATGGAGCTTATCAGCACGCTGCTCAAGGCGCAGACCAGAGAATCGTAAAAAAGTCTGTAAATCAGCCGTTTCCGGGCCACCTATACTTTCGTATAGGTGGCTTTTTTCGCAAACCTATACTCTTTGCGGGGGACATTTGTCTTTTTCCCATCTATTATTGGTATCGCAAGGAGGTGGTTTCTAGGGTGAAAGCAATAAAAGGCAGGCGAAACCTTTATGCGGTGCTTTCCGTGACCGTCCTGCTTTTGGCCGTGCTGTTTCTCGTGATACATCAGGTGGAGATGGCGATCGCGTGCGGGGGGCTGACCGCCGCAGCCCTGTTCCTGCTGTACCGGCAGAGCCGCCTGCTCAATATGGCAATGGTGATCTGCGACAGCCGGATTCTGACCGTCCCCTCGTCCGTTGTCACATCGCAGGACCGGTCAACCAAAACGCTGGCGGAGGAAACGGTCGTGTCCACCTTCGGCTTGCTTCTTGGAAGCAAGATTTATCCGTGGGGCTGCGAGGGTGTCAACGGCATCCGGCTGCGGGAAGTGCAGATCGACAAAGAGCACATCAGCCTGTGTTTCGGGGCCGACGGAGAAATGCTGCGCGTCCGGCTGCTGCACGGTCTGACCGACAGCCAAAGCGTTCAGGAGATCGCGCAAAAGATCTGGCACGAAACCGGTGTGCGGGCAGAGATCCGCGACTGATATGAAACGAAGCAAGGAGGGCTGATTCAATGAAAAAAGGCTTGATTGCCGCGCTGATCGCGGCCAATGTGGTGATGTTTGTGATCGCTGTTCTCACCATACCGCCCAATCTGCGGGCGTCGGCGGGAAAGAAGGCGCCCGCGCCGAAAACGGAGAAAACCGCACCGGCCACACTCTATCCGAAGGAGGAGCTGCCACCCGCCATCCCGGAAAGCGACAATCTTCCCGCGCCGGGGAAAACAGGCGCGAACTTCTCCACGGAGGAGCGCCCCGATCTGGAGGACTTTCTCTGGTACACTGAGGATGTGGCCTATAACGGGGTCCCGGCCGGTGTGAAGCCCATCAGCAATATCGCTTCGCTGACCGGGGGCTGGAAAGCATTCATTCATTACGACCCCAATAACGAATACGACTCGGCCGCTACGGAGTTTCTGAACATCTCCCTTGCGGGCACGGCGGATAGTCTGAGTCTCACCCTCGACTGGTATCATATTTTTTGGGAAGGCGCGGGAGAGAGCATCGACGAAACGGACATGGAGGACAGCGTTTTCAACGGCAAGTGGGAAAACAGCGGTCTGTGGGCCTCCGGCCCGGGAACCATTCGTCTGACGCAGTTTTATGAGCAAAACGGAAAGCAGTACGCCGTCGGCACGATGGATACGCCCGACGGAATACCGGCGCTTGTCGCAATGGTGCGGCCATAAGGAGGTGCGAACGTGGGAAAATTTTGTACGAATTGCGGCAGTGAGCTTCATTCTGGCGCTCGCTTCTGCGCCAAATGCGGCGCTACAGTGTCAAGCGCAACTGCAAACCCAATGCCGCAGCAGCCAAAACCTGTACCGCAATCGCAGCCGCAGGCACAGCCGAACCCGATGCCGCAGCAGCCGAGCGCAGCACCGTGGCCGTCGAATCCGATGCCGCAGCCGCAGCCGAACAGGACCTTCGGGCAGCGTACGCTGTGCATCGTGCTCGCCGTCCTGCTCGTCGTACAGATCCTGGCGGTGGCCCTCTACGGCTGGCCGGGCTTTGCGGTCGGCGGCTCCAAGCGCCTTTCCGTCCAGAAAAGCGAGAGTTTCACCTTGCAGGAGGGGCAGACCGCAGTTACGACCAAAAGCGGCGTAACGGTAGATTTCGGCCCATATAACGAGATGAACGGCGAAAAGGTGTCGGTAAAGGGGCTGTCTGCCGACCACGACAGCGTAGAGGGCGGCACACGCACATCTTACGACATTTCAGCGGGTGAACGCAGCGAGTTTGACGGTCTTCTGAGCATTACGCTCCCCTATGACGAAAGCGAGACAGATCCCGCCGACGAGGAAGGCTCCGTTCTTGCAGAGTATTACAACCTCGAAACCGGCGAATGGGAGCTTGTGGACTACAGCGTAAACACGCAAGTCAACACCGTTACCATCACCACCGACCATCTTTCGGAATACTGCACCGTCACCCTCAAGGACGCGGGTTCGCCCTACGCCGTACTTTCCAAATTCACCAACAAGCGCTTGGAGGATGAGACCGCGTTGGCGGTGCTGCGGGAGTATGAGCAGACCGGACAACCCGGCGCAGTGACCGAAAGTCTGATGGACGAGTTATGGGATAAGTTTATTCAGTCAATGGGCGTTCAAAATCCCGGCGAGCCCGAAGAGAACCTGAAACAGGATATCAAGGGTTGGCTGTTTGACGCGTTTGAACTGGGGGCGAAGGGGCTCGGCAACAACCAAGCGGCAAAAATCTGGCAGCTATGCGGTTTTGTGCAATTGGGCCTCTCTGCGGCTTCGCTGGGCGGCACGATGTTCGACGCATATAAGGGCAACGAGTCCGCCGAAAACGTGGCGGCGGAGGCGTATAAGCTGTCCTACAACGTGGGTGTGGCGTGGCTGGACTATAAAGAGGTAACCAGCGGCATGGTGTCCCTTTCCATGCTGGGGGTCATCGCCCTCGACTACTCTCTGAACAAGTTCATGGTGGCAGCCGACCAGACCTATAAGGACGCTGTTTACCAAGCGGTCATCGCTTACAACGAGAAGCTGTACCCGTGGACAGAAGAGCAGTGGTACGCCCGTATTATGGGACTGTACAAGGCCCGCGGCAACGACCCGGAAAAGTTCAACGCCGCTCTGCGCGGCATCATGGAAAACTACAGCTCCCGTTATTTCTATGACACATGGGAGGAGCAGCAGGTAGCGGCGAACGAAGCGGGTCTGCATACCTACACCACGGACGCCTTGCAGGTCACCGGTGCCGCCCGGGAGTATTGCATCGAACAGTATGTGGCGCGCCTGGGCGAACATCTCCAGCCTGTGATAGAGGACGTTATGAAGATGATAAACCACGATAGCGTCAAGGCTTACAGTTCGAGCGCTACGGAGCTGCGCAAGGCGCTTAACTCGCCGCTGGTATTTGAGATCGTGGAGGAGATCCCCGACGGCGAAAAGAGCCAATACGCCGGCTTCATCGTTGACCTCTGCCGCCCCGACGCTCTCGTAGACGATAACTGGTCGGCGGTACTGGATAAGGACGGGCGTGTAAGCATAGACGCCACCATTTTGGGGTATTTGCAGGCGGGCGTCCCCACCCAGCTTCGTTTATGGCAGAAAGGCGACGACGAGTTTGAGAACGACCCCATCCTCACGCAGACCTTTACCGTGACCGAAAAGGTCACGGTTATTCCGCTGGGAGGCGCAGCCAAAAAATATCTGCTGTATCAGGATACCTTTGAGACAGGCTCCTATTACGGCGGCAGAACGATCAGCGAGTTTTACGACGCCCACGGCTCCATGCAAAACGGCCGCAGTCTGGACGAATTCAAGCGGGACTACGGCTATATCATCACGCTCGAGGGCAAGGGCGCGAACGCCGTGCTGAAGGTGACGGAAGCGCCGAAAGGCAAAGAGAACTCCCCGCTGTATACCGTGGGGAAGGACGGCATCGCCGGAACGCTGGACGCGTCCGGGAAACAGTTTAGCGCCTCATACGGCAACGGCGAGACCATCAGCATAGACTTTGGCGCGGGTACGGCCTATCTCAACGGCCCTTATACCATGCGGAATTTTGACAGCTATATGACGCCCGAGAGCCGAGGCCTGGCAAACGGGATGCGATACGGCGTCCAGCCGGTCAGCTAAATAGGAGGGCATCGAGATGGCAGCGAAAAAAACGGAAAAGCCCGTCCCTATCCCCATCCTCATCATGATCTACGCCGTGCTGCTATATGCCACATATACCAGCATCAGCACCCTTGTACTGGCGATATGGGGCGATTCTGTCATCGGGACGGTGTACAGCTATGATTCGCAGCTGTACGACAGCCGGGCGGAAGCAAATCGCTCCCGCGCCATTTCCAAGAGCTATACGTTTGTGGCAAACGGCAAGGGCTATAAAGGGCATGTGATATACAGCAGCGACGAAGCGTGGCCGCGCCTTCGCAACGGCGAAACACGCTCCGAGCGCATCCGCTACCTCGCCATTTTCCCCTACATCAACAAGCCCTCCATGCTGTGTGATTTTGACGAGATGGGCGAGGCCGGGATCCTCTACCATATTTTCGCCCCAATCGCCTGTATTTTTTTGCTGCGGCTCGTCATACGTACATCCGGCGCGGAGAAAAAGAATAAGAAAACAGAGGCGGGGAAACCCGCACCGCGCGGGCAAGCGCAAATACGCAACACAAGGAGTGAAACGGATATGTTTTGTCCCAACTGCGGAAACAAACTGCCGGAGGGCGCGGTTTTCTGCTCGAACTGCGGCGCAAAAATGCAGTCCGTCGGCCCGAATGTCTGCACTGCCTGCGGCACAGCGCTGCCGGACGGCGCGGAATTTTGCATCAGCTGCGGTCAAGCAGTAAGCCGGGCCGCACCGAAAACGTTCACGCCGCCCCCGGCGGCAGCTCCCGCGCCCCCACAGGGCGGCACAGGTCTGATTGGCTTTTCCGACAGGTGTAACCACCCGGAAATTTTGGCCGCCGCGCAGGAAAACAAAAAATTCGCCGTCGGCTGTATGTGGGTATTGCTCTTCGTGCCGCTCATCGGCTTTCCCCTCGCCGGTCTGCTGATGGACGATTTTCCGTTTGGGGAATCCGTTGTCGTCGGTATCGGCCTTGCGCTTGTCATGCTGATCTTGAATCTGCTGCGGCTGCGCGAGACCCGGCAGCCCATGTGGGAGGGCGTGGTCGTGAATCAATACAGCAAGGAACGCAATGAACATCGGGACGAACCCGAAACCTACACGGAATTTACCACAGTCATCCGAACCGACACGGGCAAGAAAAAGACCATTGTGGAAAAGAACAGCCAGCGGCATATGTACGACTATCTGGCGGTGGGTGACCGCGTGCGCTATCATCCCAAGTTCGGCACATACGAGAAATACGACAAATCCAAGGACCGCATCATCTACTGCAATGTCTGCTCCATGATGAACCCCATTCAAAATGACCGCTGCAAGCGGTGCAATAACCTTTTATTCAAATAGGGAGGTCTTTCGCAATGGAGAGATTTGACTCACTGCTGGAAGCGGCGGAGTTTGCCGCCACACTCTGCGGGCACTGGAGCTTTGCCACCTCAAAAGAAAGATATGATGTCAAAAGCCTGTTGGCACTGGCCGAGACAAGCGGCAGCGAAGACCCCATCGACGAGGGCAGCTTTTATGTGGTATCGCCCGCCGGAACCATCGGCTTATGCGTGGACGGCGAGGACATCGACTGGCTGTTTTTGTCCGATCATGCGCCGAATGCGGACTTGCCGCTGCGCTATGCAGCTGCTCCGCAGATGAAGTTCTGCCCGAAATGCGGTGCTTCCGTCGTCCCCGGCGCACATTTCTGCATAAAGTGCGGGAACCGTTTGGGGTAAGGCGCTTCATGTCGGTTTCTTTCTAATTCGATCAAAACGACTCTTTCTTTCCGGAACCAAAATCTGAAAAACCAAACGTCGCAGTGCCGGTGCTTGAATATCAAGCGGCCGGTACTGCTTTTTATACGCTTTTTTCTCAAACTGCGAACTTTATTGTTCTCTGTCTCCCGTTTTCAGCGGCAAGCCTGTGAATGAATTTAGAACGAAATGTGAACTTTTTTGGTTTCACCTGTACTTTTTGCGGCGAAGTGGTACAATTTTGAGAGTAAATCGAATTTTTCCCGCTCTCCTTCTGAGCTGACGCCGCACGGGGCGCTCTCTCTGCTGATCGGCGGAACACTTTCAGGTCCATTTGCGGTCCAAGCGGGAGAATATGATAAAGTCCTTATGCCATGCCGGCACAGCTCCGGCCGCATACCAATCCGAAATGACAGGAGTAGTATCCATGAAGCTTTTCAGCAAAAAGGCATCGAAACTGCCCTCCAACGATCCGGAGGACATCGAAAGCTTTGCGTCTTCACCGGTGGCAACACTTGCGCCCGAGGAAGACCTTCCGTTCGATCCCGATGAAAAAACAGGGAACGTTTTTTATCGCCTCTCCCGCAAAAACGACGACGGTCCAAAAAAGAGGCTGTCGAAAAAAGGAAAAATCATTCTGATCGTCTGCATTGCAGTGGCGCTTCTTGTCTGCGCAAAGCATTTTTTGTCGGGGAGATCCGTCGCGGCGGCGGACGTCACCTACACGGCGGCAATCGCCCAGAAGCGGGATATCTCCGTCACGCTCAGCGGCAGCGGAACACTCGAGGCCGCAAGCTCCTACAATGTGACCTCCCTCGTCTCCGGCGAGGTGAAGAGCGCAAACTTTGAAAAAGGCGACACCGTCAAGGCCGGCGATGTGCTCTATCAGATCGACTCTTCGGATGCGCAGGACAGCATCAAGAGCGCGCAGATCAACGTTGAAAAGGCGGAGCTCAGTTATCAAAACGCACAGAAAGCACTGACGAACCTCACAGTCGTCTCCCCTGCCGCCGGTACGGTCACCACGCTCAACGTCAAGGTGGGCGACAATGTTCAGAACGGCAGCGCCATCGGCGTTGTACGCAACAGCGGCACCATGTCGCTGAAAGTCCCGTTCAACTCGGCGGACGTCAATTCGTTTTACATCGGCGAAAGTGCGCGCGTAACGCTCGAGAGCACTTTCGAAACGCTCTCCGGCACCATCACCAAAATCAGCAGCACCGAGCAGGTCCTCACAGGAAACATGCTCGTAAAATACGTCACGATCGATGTTACAAACCCCGGCGGCATCACAGACAGCACCTACGGCACCGCGACGGTCGGGGATATCGCCTGCAACGGCAGCGCCGCATTTACCTATAAAAGCTCGGAGAACATCACCGCAAAGGCATCCGGTACCGTTAAGACCATCGTTGCCGACGAGGGGGATCGTGTCGCGGCCGGCGGCGCCGTCATCGTCCTTTCAAATGACGATGCGCAGGAAGCCGTTACGAACGCGAAGCTCAATCTGGAAGAAGCCCGCAACAACCTGCAGAGCAGACAGGACGCGCTTGAGGACTATACGATCAAATCCCCGATCGATGGGACCGTCATTGAAAAGAACGTCAAGGCCGGCGACAAGCTTTCTAACGGCAGCGTTGCCGGCAGCACCTCTTCGAGTTCCGGCAGTTCCGGCAGCGTTTCCTCGAACGCCATGTGCACGATCTATGATCTCAGCTATCTTACCATGGACATCCGCGTCGATGAACTCGATGTCAGCAAGGTGAAGGTCGGCCAGAAAGTCTCGATCACCGCAGATGCCGTTGAGGGCAAGACCTACGAGGGCGAAGTCACCAGCGTCAGTCTCAGCGGCACGACCTCCAACGGGGTCACCGCCTACCCTGTAACCGTCAAGATCACTGAGACGGAGGGCCTGCTCCCCGGCATGAACGTTGACGCAAAGATCGTCGTCGAATCCGTCTCCAACGTGCTCACCGTTCCGGTCGACGCAGTCGCGCGCGGCAACAAGGTCCTTGTGCAGTCCGATACCGCGGCGGCCTATAAAGACGGTGACAAGCTCCCCGTCGATGACAAAAATTCGCCGGTCGGGTTCAAGAACATAGAAGTCACGCTGGGTCTTTCAAACGATGACTACATAGAGATCAAAAGCGGCCTGAAAGAGGGCGAAGTCATCGCAGTCGCTACGGTCATACAGATCAGCCCCGACAATTCCGATGCTTTCGGCATGGGAGGCCCCCCGGACAACGGTGATATGCCGCAGGACGGCGAAGATGACGATATGTCCGCTGGCGGCGGAGGCATGGGCGGCGGCCCGCAGGGGGGCTGAGCCTATGGCGGCACTGATTGAATTTCAGGATGTCTATAAGCTCTACTACATGGGCGATAGTGTCGTGCACGCGGTCGACGGCATTTCCATGCAGATCGAGAAGGGGGAATTCGTTGCAATCGTCGGCCAGTCCGGCAGCGGAAAGTCCACCTGCATGAATATCATCGGCTGTCTTGATGTGCCGACGAAGGGGACCTATCACCTCGGCGGCAGAGATGTTGGCCGGATGAATGACAACCAGCTCGCAGGCATTCGCAACCGGATGCTCGGCTTCATCTTTCAGCAGTACAATCTTTTGCCGAAGCTCAACGTTCTCGAAAATGTTGAGATGGCAATGCTCTACGGCGGCGTGCCAAAGGCCGAGCGCTATGCACGCGCAAAAAAAGCGCTTGACCGCGTGGGCCTGTCTGACAAGCTTGACCACACGCCCT
>JBMNPV010000050.1:0-13253 GCA_050943775.1 Oscillospiraceae bacterium | reverse complement strand
GACGTTACCGCCTCGATCAAGCGTTTCGTATATTCGTGCTGAGGATTTGTAAAGACATCCTCCGTATCGCCGTATTCAACAATCTCGCCGTTGTACATAACGGCGACTTTTTTGCAGACACGCCGCACAACACGCAGGTCGTGCGAGATAAACAGCAGGCTGACGCCGCACTTTTCATTGAGACGTTTGAGAACTTCCAGTATCTGCGCCTGTACGGTAACATCGAGTGCCGTGGTCGGCTCGTCGAGGATCAGAAGCTTCGGGTGGTTGATGAAGGCGGCGGCAATCATCGCGCGCTGGCGCTGACCTCCGGAGAGCTGGTGCGGATATTTCTTATAGGTGCGGTCCGGTTCGGGCAGGCCGACAAGACGCATGACCTCAAGCGCCATATCGCGGCGCTTCTCGGGTTTGAGCTTGAAGTGCAGGCGCACGGTTTCTTCGATCTGGCGGCCAATACGCATCAGAGGGTCCAGACTTGTCATCGGCTCCTGGAAGATGACACCGATATCCTTGCCCTGCACAAGGCGCATCTCGTTGCAGGAGCATTGCAGCAAATCGCGGCCGTCGAACAAGACCTGACCGTCGATCTCCACGCTGTCGTTTTCAAGGAGGCCGGCAATGGTCATGGCGGTCACTGTTTTTCCGCTGCCGGATTCGCCGACGAGACCGAGCGTCTCCCCGTCCTCCATATGCAGATTGATACCGCGGACCGCCTCCGCGGGGTGGCCGTCGTTAAAGGTGACCCTAAGATTTCTGACGTCAAGCATGCTGTTTTCGCCTCCGTTTCGTCGTCGGGCGCCACATGGGCTGGGTTCCCAGACCTTCTGATATGAGTGCAAAGCCCAAAATCAAAATTGAGATCGCGCAGCCGGCGGAGAGCGCCTGCCACGGAGAAGTCATCCAGTAAGCCTGGGAGTCGAGGAGCATCCGACCGAGACTGACGGCCTCCGTCTGGGAAACGCCGACGCCGAGATAGCTCATGCTCGCCTCCGCAAGCACCGCGTTGTTGAAGCCGATCGCGACCGCACTCAAGAGCACCGGCGCAATGTTCGGCAGGATGTGGACAAACATGATGCGGCTGGGTTTCACGCCCATGAGCTTCGCGTTTTTTACGTAATCCATCTGCCGCTGTTTGGCAAACTCGCCGCGCACCACGCGGGCAAAGCTGGGTATAAAAAGGACGCCGAGGATGAAGATAATGTTCGTCCTGCCGCTGCCGGTGATCGTCACGATGACAAGCGCCAGCAGAATGCTCGGAAAAGCCGTCACCGCATCGTTGATACGCATGATCAATTCGTCCCACGCCCCGCCAAAGTAGCCGGTCAAACCGCCGATCACTGTGCCGAAACTTGCGCCGATCGCAACCGCGCAAAACGCAATCGAAAGCGTGGTTCCCGCACCTTCCATGACGCGGCTGAAAATATCCCGTCCGAAATTATCCGTTCCGAGCAGGTGTGCTCCCCCGGGCGCGAGATCCTTTTCGGCATAGGACATGGCATTTGGGTCATAAGGCGTCCAGAAAAAGCTCACAATGATCAGTGTGACCATAATCAGCGTGATAACGCAGCCCCATATCAAATTGTAATTCGGCGCACGATGGCTGTTTCTCAGCTTTTTCAAGAGCTCTTCCTCCGCGGTCCTTTAACGGAACCGAATGCGCGGGTCGATATATTTATACGAGATATCCGCGATATAGTTGACCGTGATGACAACGATCGAGATGATCATGATGATCGTCTGCACAACGGGCAGATCGCGCCCGTTGATCGAGCTCATCAACAGTCTTCCTATACCGGGAATATTAAATACCTGTTCTATTATAATACTTCCTGCGATAATGTCCACCAACGTAAATGCCAAAAATGTGACGACCGGAATCATCGCATTGCGCATAACGTGTCCCTTGAGCACCTGCCAGCGGCTGTTGCCGCGGCTATACGCCGTGCGCACATAATCCTCCGACAGTTCGCGCACCATACTTCCGCGCAGAAGCTTGATGACCATGGCTGACTTCGGCAGCGCGATCGACAGTGCCGGGAACACTAGAAACTCCCAGAATTTTGCCGGGTCGACCGAATATTCCACAAAATCGGTCGGGGTGAAAAGTTGCAAGATCAAACCAAACACATATGTGAAAATAATACCTGTAAAAAAAGACGGAACAGACATGATGATCTGGTTTAAGACCATCATCACGCGGTCAAACCACGTGTGTGCAAAACGCGCAAGCAGAATGCCGATCGGAAACGAGATCAGAAGGACCATCACGAACGACAGGAGCGTCAGCGCCGCCGTGATGCGGATCTTGCCTTTCAGCAGCTCGTTCACCGGCATATTATAGGTATACGAGCTGCCAAAGTCGCCGTGAAGAAAGTTTGTGAGCCAGTCAAAGTAGCGCACGAGCACCGGCCGGTCGAGTCCGAGCTCCGCCCGCAGAGCGGCGATTTTTTCGGGCGTCGCCTGCGTTCCAAGCATTCTTGTGGTCGGGTCACCGGGGATGATCTGAAACGCAAGGAAAACAAGGAACGAAATCACAAGGATCGTGAGGACAAAGATGCATATTTTTTTTAAAATATAGCGCATTTGATCCTCCCGGTCTCGAAAAGCAGTCTATTCGGCGTTTTTCCGGCAAAAAATGACCGTTTTCGTAGTAAACAGTACACGTACGCAAGGCGGTTTTTGCCGAAGCTCAAAACCGCCCTGCTCTGTCGTACCAATCAGTATTTTACTTATGCGGCAGTCTTATTCGTGAAATAGACCTTGGACATGTCCATAACGTAGAGCGGATAGAACTCGTAGCCCTGTACGCCCTTTCCCATTGCAACATAGTCGCACATATCCTGAATGTAGACGTTTGCTGCATCCTTGGTGAGTATCTCCTGAAGCTGCTTGTAGAGTTCGATCTGCTGTGCCTCATCGGTGCAGGATGCCGCCTCTGCATAGAGCTTGTCATACTCGGGGTCGTTGAAGTTCGTGAAGTTCGAGCCGCTGTCCGAAACAAAGCGTTCGAGCATCGCGCGCGCCGTCAGAGAAGCGGCGTCGACGCCGATGACGGTCGACTGGAAGTTGCGGCCCGAATAGACGTCGCTGAGCCATGTGCCCCAGTCAACGTTCTTGATGTTGACGGTCACGCCGATCTGCTTGAGCTGCTGTGCAATGATCTCGGCGGTGTCAACGTGCGGCTTATAGTTGGAGGGGACGGTAACATCGAGCGCAAAGCCGTCCGGGTAACCGGCCTCTGTGAGAAGCTGCTTGGCTTTTTCGATATCCGTCTTGTAAGTATCTGCGAGATCCGCGCGGTAATATTTCTTGAATGCCGGATACATGCTGCTGCCCACAGCAACGCCCTTGCCATCGGCGAGCATATCCATGATGCCCTGGCGGTCGACCGCGTAGCACAGGGCCTGGCGGACCTTGACGTTGTCGAGCGGGGCGACCTTGTTATTGAGATAGAGCGCCTGAACAAGGTTCATGGTCCCGTCCACAACGGTATAGTCACTGCCGAGTTCCTTGACCTGTGCGCTTGTGAGGTGGGCAACGAGATCGACGCTGCCGCTCTTGAGGGACATGACAAGCGTTTCCGCGTTGTCGATGATCTTATAGGTGACCTTATCGACGTAAGCCGGTGTTCCCCAGTAGCCGTCGAACTTTTCAATCACAACGTTCTGCTGCGGTGCGCGGGAGACAAACTTAAAGGGGCCTGTGCCGATCGTCTCCTTGGTCGGATCATTACCGTCCGGGATAATGGCGGCCGTTAACATGGACTTAAATTCGATGTCGGGCTTTGTGAGCGTTACAACGACGGTCTTGTCGTCCGGCGCTTCCACGGATTTGATCTCGTCAAAGCCCGTAACGAGCGGCGTGCCGGTATCAAGACCTGCGGCGCGCTTGAGGGAGTAGACGACGTCATTGACAGTGACAGCGCTACCGTTATGGAACTGGACGCCGTCGCGCAGCGTAAAGGTGAAAACATCGCCGGTATCGTTGATCTTGCAGTCAGAAGCAACCGCGGGCTGCATATCGCCGTTGGTGTCCGGCTTGAGCAGTCCCTCAAAAACGTTAAAGAGAACTTCGCGCGTACCGGCGGAAACCATCTTGTGCGGATCGATGCTATCGTCGATGTCCTGTGCGATTCCGACCGTAAGTTCCCCACCCTGGACAGGGGCTGCGGAAACTGCGGTGCTTGCTGCGGGAGTGCTTGTCTCTGCGGACTTGTCGCCCGAGCATCCGCCCAGTGCAGCAGTCAGCATGAGGACCGACAGAATAATTGCCGTGATATTCCTGGTCTTTCTCATTGTTTTTCTCCTTGAAGAAAAAATATTTATTTCACCGGCCGATACCCGTCAGCGCCCTGATCATTTGACTCTTTTCGGGAGGGTCGCAGCTGGCAGAAGCCGGGGAAATATCCTCTCTCAGTATGCCGATTTGAACACACCTTTAGCAGTATATACAACTCGATGTTCAATTGCAATAGCTCATTGACCAAAAATTGCGCAAAAAGTGCCCCCCAAACAGCAATTTGGGTCTTTGAATAATTTTGGCGTCCTTTGATTTGGTAAAGCGCCGAAAAAAACGCGCTTTGGCAGGGCGTGCCCTGTCAAAGCGCGAACTTTTCCGCTAATATTGGCGCGTTTTTTGGTTATTTTGCGTACTCAACAGCCTTCGTCTCACGAAGAACGTGAACCTTGATCTGGCCCGGGTAGGTCAGTTCGTTCTCGATCTTCTTTGCAATATCACGCGCGAGCAGAACCATTTCGTCTTCCGAAACTTCTTCGGGCTTAACCATGATACGAATTTCGCGACCGGCCTGAATGGCGTAGCAACTCTCAACGCCGTTAAAGCTCTTGGTCACTTCCTCAAGTTTTTCCAGACGTTTTACATAGTTTTCAATGTTTTCACGGCGGGCGCCGGGGCGGGCCGCCGAAATCGTATCCGCCGCCTGAACAATACAGGCAATGACGGTGTGAGGCTCAACGTCTCCGTGGTGAGCCTCGATGGCGTGGACGACTTCCTCGCTCTCCTTATACTTGCGGGCGAGGTCGACACCGATCGTGACATGACTGCCCTCGACCTCGTGGTCGATGGCCTTGCCGATATCGTGCAGCAATCCGGCACGTTTTGCGACCGCGACGTTAACGTCGAGCTCGGAAGCAATCAGACCGGCAATATGGGAAACTTCAATGGAGTGGGACAAAACATTCTGACCGTAGCTGGTGCGGTATTTCATGCGGCCGAGAAGCTTGATGAGGTCGGGGTGCAAACCGTGGACATTGGTTTCAAACACAGCGCGCTCGCCCTCCGCCTTAATCGTGGCGTTGACCTCGCGCTGAGACTTGGCGACCATTTCTTCAATGCGGGCAGGATGGATACGACCGTCCTGAATGAGTTTTTCCAGCGCGAGTCGTGCAACTTCGCGGCGCACGGGGTCAAAACTCGAGAGCGTGATCGCCTCCGGCGTGTCGTCGATGATGAGGTCTACGCCGGTGAGCGTTTCGATTGCACGGATGTTGCGGCCCTCGCGGCCGATAATGCGGCCTTTCATTTCGTCGTTGGGGAGAGGTACGACGGAAACAGTTACCTCGGAAGCGTGATCGGCAGCGCAGCGCTGGATGGCGAGGGTGATGATCTCTCTCGCCTTGGCGTCGGATTCCTCCTTGCACTTGGTCTCGGCTTCCTTTATTTTCATGGCCATTTCGTGCGTGACCTCCGTCTGGAGATCCTCAAGAATGTGCTGTTTGGCTTCCTCGACGGTGTATCCGGAGATTTTCTCCAGAGTTGCAAGCTGCTCCTGCTTGAGCTTCTCGATTTCTTCCTGCCGCTCATCGGCAGCCTGGAGTTTTCTTGTGAGCTGTTCGTTCTTTTTCTCGAGAGCGTCCGTTTTCCTGTCGAGATTTTCTTCCTTTTGCTGCAAACGGCGCTCCTGTTTCTGGAGCTCCGCTCTGCGTTCCTTCACTTCTCGCTCGTATTCCGAGCGGCTCTTGTGTATTTCTTCCTTTGCCTCTAACAAAGCCTCGCGCCGCTTGTTTTCAGCGGTTTTGATGGACTCGTTTATAATTCGTTTGGCCTCTTCCTCAGCGCTCTGGATCTCACGTTCGGAAACGCGCTTTCGGTAGAGGATGCCGAGCAGAAAACTGACGACCGCAGTCGCCACGATCCCAACGACAAAACCGATTATTTGTCCGGTAGACATAGAAAGTTATACACCTCCAATCATTATAAAATGTGATGGTGTCATAACCAAATATTGACGGACGGCACGAATTTTAGACGTGCCTCGTCCGGATCGAACATGGATCATTGGAGACTTCCCCTCATCTCCAAGTGCATATCATCGCTTTATTCTAACGTGATTTGAAAAACATGTCAAGCGCAAACTTCATTTGTCCGAAAACATTCGTTCTTTTATCTATTTTTCGTTTTCCCTTTCTTTCGGCGCCTTGTGCATTGTTCGTTTGCCTTGCATTCTGCCGTGCGGAACTGCAGCTTTTCGCGCACATCCTGTCACTCTGCCTTGAAAAAAACGCAAAAAATCCGTGTCCTATACGGGACACGGATTTTTGCAGTCTTTGGTTTCAGCGGGAGCTTAATACATGCCGCCCATACCGCCCATACCGCCCATATCAGCGGTGAGCTGAGGCACAGGGGGTTCCGGGATATCCGCGACAAGGCTCTCGGTCGTGAGGACCAGAGAGGCAACGGAAGCGGCGTTCTGGAGAGCGCTGCGGCAGACCTTGGTCGGATCGACGATACCGGCATCGATCATGTCGCCGAACTCCTCGGTCGCGGCGTCGTAGCCGAAGTTCACGTTGCCGTTCTTGCGGACCTGCTCGATGATGACAGCGCCTTCAACGCCGGCATTCTCAGCGATCTGGCGGATCGGAGCCTGCAGAGCCTTGGCGATGATGGAAGCGCCGGTGCGCTCGTCGCCTTCAAGCTTGTCGAGCAGCTTCTCAGCAGCCATTCCTGCGCGGACATAAGCGGTGCCGCCGCCGGCGACGATGCCTTCTTCAACAGCCGCGCGGGTCGCGTTGAGGGCGTCTTCGATGCGGAGCTTCTTTTCCTTCATCTCGGTCTCAGTCTCAGCACCGACCTTGATGACGGCTACGCCGCCCGCGAGCTTTGCGATACGTTCGTTGAGCTTATCCTTGTCGTACTCGGAGGTGGTGTCCTTGATCTGACGGCTGATGGAATCAACGCGGTCTTTGATCTTCTGCTTGTCGCCTGCGCCGTCAACGATGATGGTGTTGTCCTTCGTGACCTTGACCTGACGGCAGGTGCCGAAGCAGTTGACATCAAAGTTGTCGTCGTCGAGCTTCATGCCGAGCTCCTCGCTGACGACCTGGCCGCCGGTGAGGATGGCGATATCTTCAAGCATTTCCTTGCGGCGGTCGCCAAAGCCGGGGGCCTTGACGCAGACGCAGGTGAATACGCCGCGCAGCTTGTTGAGGATGATGCCGGCAAGCGCGTCGCTCTCGATGTCCTCGGCGATGATGAGGAGCTTTTTGCCGGCCTTCATGGTCGCGTCGAGAACGGGGAGGATCTCCTGCAGGCTGGAGATCTTCTTATCGGTGATAAGGATGAAGGGGTTGTCAAGAACCGCTTCCATCTTCTCGGTATCGGTGACCATGTAGGGGGTCAGGTAGCCGCGGTCAAATTGCATACCTTCAACGATTTCGGAATAGGTCTCAGCAGTCTTGCTCTCTTCGATGGTGATGACGCCGTTCTGGGAAACCTTGTCCATCGCCTCCGCAATGAGGTTGCCGATGAACGGATCGCCGGAGGAGACTGTGCCGACACGGGCAATATCCTTGGAACCGGAAACAGGCTTGCTGTTCGCCTTGAGGGCGTCAACAGCGGCATCCGTTGCTTCCTTGATGCCGCGGCGCATAGCCATGGGGTTTGCACCGGCCGCAACGTTCTTGAGACCCTCGGTGATCATTGCCTGTGCAAGGATGGTCGCGGAGGTGGTGCCGTCGCCGGCGTTGTCGTTGGTCTTTGTAGAGACTTCCTTGATGAGCTGAGCGCCCATGTCCTCAAATGGATCTTTCAGGTCGATCTCTTTTGCGATCGTGACGCCGTCGTTGGTGATGAGCGGAATGCCGAACTTACGCTCGAGCACAACATTGCGGCCCTTGGGGCCGAGTGTAATCTTGACTGTATCTGCGAGCTGGTCAACGCCGCGCTTGAGAGCGGTGCGGGCTTCCTCGCCGTAAATGATCTGCTTTGCCATAATTCGTGTGACCTCCAATTAAAAATATAAGGTTTTCTTTCGGCACCGCGCGCCGAAAGGGAAGTATTTGCTGGAAAACTCAGTCCTCGTAGATTGCCATAACCTCGTTCTGGCGCATGATGATGAACTCTTCCTCATCAAACTTTGCGGCAAGACCGGAATAACGGTTTGCGATGACCTTCTGGCCGGGCTTGAGGAACATATCGACGGTCGAGCCGTCTTCTTTCTTGCCGTCGCCGACGACGAGGACTTCAAAAATAGAGGGCTTTTCCTTCGCATTGGAGGTCAGGATGATGCCGCTCTTGGTCTTCTCTTCTGCGTCGAGCTGTTTGAGCACAATTCTGTCGCCTATCGGATGGATTGTCATTTTGTATATACCTCCTGCATTTGTTTATAAAATTCATGGGGTTAGCACTCACTCTCTATGAGTGCTAACGCCTATTATAATAATCCATGCGTGTGTATTCTGCAAGCGAAATAATGACGAAATTCATGCTATATTAAGCTTATTTTTTGGATAATTAACGATGGCTTGCATAAAACTGCTTCATGCTTTTAATTACTTATTTTTTCTTCTGTTTCTTCTCGTTTTCGTTTCAGATTAGCATTCGGAGCCTGAGACTGCTATTTTTTTCGCGCTGCGGTCGTGTCCCCGAAGTACATATAGAGGTCACATTTGATCATACCGTTATAAAGTTTGCGCTTTTTGTCGGCACTGCGGCCGAAAGTGCGCTCGAACTCCGTATGGGACGAAAGCAGATAGAGTTTCCAGTTTTCCGAGCGAAAATACGCCCGGCCAAATGCGGCGTAGAGCCGCTCGGCCTCGCTCTTTTCCATCAGGCGCTCACCGTAGGGCGGGTTCGTGACGAGGACGCCGCGCTCGGTCCTGCGGTCGAACGCCGCCGCGTCCGCCTGCTCGATGCGCACGATGGCGGATACGCCCGCGCGGGCTGCGTTTTCCTGCGCGATCTTCACGGCGCCCGGGTCGATATCCGAGCCGACAATATTGTACGTGCCGTTAAACTCGTGGTTCGGCGCGTCCTCTCTGGCCCTGCGCCAGACGTTCTCCGGGATGCAGCTCCACTGTTCGGCGGCAAAACGGCGCTTTAAGCCCGGCGCGCGGTTTTTGGCGATGAGGGCCGCTTCGATCGGCAGAGTGCCGCTGCCGCAGAAAGGGTCGCAGAAATCGTCGCGTCCCCGATAGCGGGAGAGGTAGACCATCGCGGCTGCCAGCGTTTCGGAAAGCGGCGCGGCGACATGGGCGGGCCGGTAGCCGCGCTTGTGCAGGCCGTCCCCGCTCGTGTCGAGGTAGATGCTGGCAGTGTCTTTCAAAATGGTGAAGCGAAGCTGCACAGTCTCGCCTGTCTCCGGGAACCACTCGATGTGGTATTTTTCAGAAAGGCGCGTCGCGACGGCCTTTTTGATGATGCTCTGGCAGTCCGGCTCGGAAAAAAGCTTTGAGTCGATGCAGTGCCCGCGGACGGGAAAGGCCGCGTCCTTCGGAATGAAGTCTTCGAGGGGCAGCGCCTTTACGCCCTCAAAGAGCGCGTCAAAGCTCGGCGCTTCAAAGCTGCCCACTTCAATGAGCAGCCGCTCTGCACAGCGGAGCCAGAGACTCGCGCGCGCGAGGTCATTTTCATCTCCGTCGAAGCGGACGCGCCCGTTTTCGGCGCGGACGTTTCGGAGTCCGAGCCGCTTCATCTCATCGGCAAGTAAGCCCTCAACACCGAAGTGACAGGGTGCGCAGATGGTCAGATTCATGTTCTGTCCTCCGGTGCTCCGGCGGCATCGCCGCTCTGTGCGGATGCGCCGGACGCCGCGTCGTCGGCGGGCTCCCCGTTTCGCACGCGCTCGATGATCTCCTCGGTCGTTGCCCCGGCAAAAACAGCGTTGGCCTTCGCAAGCCGTTCGCGGACGCGGCTGTCGAGGTAATAGCCACAGGACATCAGGATCAGTTCGACAAGGATATACGCCATGCAAAGGCCTGCAAGACCGGACAAAATGATAACGAAAATCTGGGACATGCCGTTGATCTGATCGACCTCCAGGAGCGCGTCGGAAAGGTAGGTCGTCTCATCGTCCGTGTCATTAATGACATGGGTCTGTACCAGATAGTCCTTATTTTCGGCATACCAGTCGCTGAGCGCCTTTTTCTGGTCATCGGAGAGCTTTGAAACGGTGCCGTCAACGACGAAAAAGCTGTCGAGCATCGAGATATTTCCCTCGATGTAAGCCGTCGTTTCCTGCAAAACGGTGTCCACCGCGTTCAGATAGCGCTTGGGCAGATGCACCGTCACAAATTTGCCGGACATCGGCACGATGGCATACTCGCCGACAATCGCGTCGCCGGACTTTTCATCCTGCGAATAGCCAACGATCGCATAGATGTCGCGTTTGACGAAAGCGCCTTCCTTTTCGCTCTCAAGGGAGGGTGTTTCCGAAGGTCCCTTGATGATCGCAAAGATCGAAAAGCGCGTCACCACAAGCAGCGCAAGCGCCACAAGCAGCGCGGCACCGCAGCGGATCAGTGCGCGGCGCAGTTCCTCGCTCACTTTTTTCTGTTTTGCCGCCCGCCGAGGCGCTTCGACGGCCGCGTCCGTCCGTTCAGCCGGCGTTTCGGTCTGCGCGGCGACTTTCATTTCGTTTCTGTTGTCTTCCATGTTCGCTCTCTTTTCTCACGGTCGCCCGTGTATTGGATTTTAAGCCCTTTCTGAGGCACACTATCCCTGTTCGTATGGTTTTCAGTCTCCGCAGATCGCGTCGAGAATGCAAAACGCGAGCATGCTCTCCACAACCGGTACCGCGCGCGGCACGACGCAGGGATCGTGCCGTCCCGCGACGCGCAGCTTCACGTTCTCCTGCTTTAAAAGGTCGACCGTTTTCTGTTCGCGGCTGATCGACGGCGTCGGGCGGAAGGCACAGCGCACCACAAGGGGCATTCCGTTCGTAAGCCCGCCGTTGATGCCGCCGGCGTTGTTCGTTTCCGTGAAAATGCGGCCGTCTTCGATGCAGATGGGGTCGTTCGCCTGCGAACCGCGCATCTCCGCGATCGAAAAACCCGCGCCGAACTCAACGCCCTTGACCGCCGGGATGGCGTAGAGCGCGGCGGCAATGCGGCTCTCCATTCCGCCGAACAGCAATCCGCCGATGCCGGCGGGCACGCCCGTGGCGGTGCACTCGATCACGCCGCCGACGCTGTCGCCGCTCGCTCGCGCGTCGAGGATCTCCTTTTTCATTGCAAAGTCAAAATCATCCGCCGTGTCCCGCGTGACCGCGCCGACGCGCAGGATCTCCGCCGAGACCGTGACGCCCCGGCGCGCAAGCGCCTGCTCACAGATCGCTCCGGCAAGGACCATGGCCGCCGTGAGCCGTCCGCTGAACGGGCCGCCGCCGCGGAAGTCGTTGCTGCCGCGATATTTGATCTGGGCGGTGAGGTCCGCGTGCGAGGGGCGGGGCTTTTCGGGATGGTAGTCCTGCGAGCGGGTATCCGTGTTGCGGATCATCGCCGTGATCGGCGCGCCGGTGCTGTGCCCGTTGAAAAGGCCGCTGAGAAAAACGGGTTCATCGGGCTCCTTGCGCGGCGTTGCCGTTTCGCCGCCCGGTGCGCGGCGCGCGAGCTGTTTTTTCACCTCGTCGATGTCGATATCCTCGCCGGCCGGAAAGCCGTCGAGCACCATGCCGATCGCCTCTCCGTGTGACTCGCCGAAGATCGTAAGTCTGATATTTTCTCCAAATGTATTCATCGTTCCCTCTTATTCTGAAAAATCAGCCGGGCCGTCCGACAGACATGATGCGAACGTCCGGTGTGCCGCGCATGAACGAAAGCTCGCGCCCGTGGCAGGTGAAGAGAATGATCTGCCGCGTCTGCGCCATCTCATGCAGCACCTCGAGTGCGCAGCGGCAGCGCTCATCGTCAAAATTCACAAGTGCGTCGTCCAAAATGATGGGGCAGGGCTCGTCCTCCGGCAGCGCAAGCTCGCAGACCGCAAGCCTTACCGCGAGATAGAGCTGGTCGACCGCGCCCGTGCTCAGAAATGACGCGTCCCGCGTGACCGGGTCTCCAACCTGACGGGCCGCGGCCCGCAGTTCCTTATCCAACAGCACGCTGTCATAGCGGTTCGCGGTCAGCATCGAAAAGATCTCCGCGGTTCTCGCGGAAAGGCGCGGGGTAATGCGCTGGGAAATGTTGTCTCCCGACTGGGAGAGCGTGTCGAGCGCGAGCTTGAGCGCCTCGTATTCAAAGGTCAGCTTCTCCCGCTCGGCTGTCAGTTCGTCGATCTGGGCCTTGAGGTCCACAGGGTCGCGCAGGGCGCTCTGGCGGCCCTCCCACGCGGCGATCTCCTCGCTGACGCTGCGCAGTGTCGCTTCGGCGGCATCGAGAAGCTGCCGATAGGCCGCGGCCTGCGGGCTGCCGCCGGTCGTGTCGATCTCGCGGAGCAGAGAGGCCTCGATCTCGGCGCGGGCCTTCGTCAGCGTGGAAAGACTGTCCTCCTCCTCGGAGCGCCGGACGAGCAGTGCGCCGTAATCGCGGTAAAGCGCTTCAAACGAGGAGAGCGCGCGTTCCATTCCCTCGACCGTCAGACATCGGTATTGTTCAAAAATCGCGTTCTTTTCCTTTTCGATTCGCTCGTAATTGCGGTGGATGAGGTGGAGCCGTCCGCCCTGTATCACGGCGAGAGCCGCACAGATCGCCGCCGGAATGTAGTATCGCATCACCGCGGTCACGATCGCAACAATGGCAAATGCGATCAGCACACAGAGATTTGCCGTGATGTTGCCGCCGTGACTCTCTTCTTTGTCGAGCGCCTGCAAGCTCTTTTTGTCCGCGTTGAGCTTCTGGCGGCATTTGACCGGGTCTTGCCGTCCGAACGGACTTGCGTCCAGCCGTTTGCCGGCCTCCTCAAGCGCGTCCTCAGCAGCCTCCACGGCTTCCTCCTGCGTTTTGACGGCCCTGCGGATCTCCGCCAGCCGGTCTAGCGTGTCGCGGCGGGCCTTGGCCTGCTCCTCCGCAAGCTTGTCGACG
>JBMNPV010000049.1:0-13536 GCA_050943775.1 Oscillospiraceae bacterium | reverse complement strand
TCCCGAACTCATAGCGGAATCGACCGGCTTCACGGTGGAAAAGACGCTGGCCATTCTCCGCGAACTCGCTGACATCGGCGTGGTCGCAAGAGTCGAAAAGATGGGCATGGAAGTATTTATGATGCTGGTCTATGCGCCGGGCGTCTATGAATTCATGCTGGTAAACGACGAGTTCTGCTCCAAGCACCCGGAAGTGCCGTACAGCTTCTACCGTCACGCGACCGAGTCTTACAGCACCACGATTGACGGCATCCCCATGGGCGCGGGCGTCATGCGTGCGATCCCGGTCGAAAAGGCCATCCCGGCAGAAACCGAGAACGCGACGCTCGACCGTGTGAGCTACTACATCGAGCGGAATCAGCACCACATCGCACTGCTCCCCTGCCAGTGCCGCCGCGTGCGCCGCTACATGAACGAAGGCGCCGGCGACCTCGAGGGCGCAGCGGATTACGAGACCGGTATGTGCATGTTCCTCGGCATGGGCGCTGATATGTTCGTCGCGGAAGGCCGCGCATACAAGATCACCAAGGAAGAAGCTTACGCAAAGCTCAAGTATTTTGAGGAGCTCGGCTGCGTGCACCAGATCACCACGCTCAACAAGGGCGTTTCCGTCGCGATCTGCAACTGCATGCCCGGAACCTGCCTCGCACTCGGTGCGACCCAGTACTTCAACACGCCGGACGCCTCCCGCTCCAACTACGAAGCTTACGTCACGGCGGAAAACTGCGTCGCCTGCGGCCAGTGCGTCGAGACCTGCCCGAACAACGCGCTGAAGCTCGGCCAGAAGGTCTGCACCAAGACCCCCATCGAGCACAAGCTCGCAGATCTGCCCCGCGACACCGAGTGGACAAAGGACAAGTGGAATCCCGACTACCGTGATAACCGCGAAAATGTTGTCGAGACTGGCACCGCTCCCTGCAAGACCACCTGCCCGGCACACATCGCCGTTCAGGGCTACATAAAGAAAGCTGCCGAGGGCAAATACACCGACGCGCTCGAACTCATCAAGAAGGAAAACCCGTTCCCCGCGATCTGCGGCCGCATCTGCCCGCACAACTGCGAAAACGAGTGCACCCGCGGTGACATCGATCAGCCGGTCGCCATCGACGAGATCAAGAAGTTCATCGCGGACAAGGAGCTTGAGTCCGGCTTCCAGTTCATCCCGAAGAAGCTCCACAACTACGGCAAGTCCATCGCGGTCATCGGCTCAGGCCCTGCCGGCCTCTCCTGTGCTTACTATCTCGCAGCAGACGGCTACAAGGTCACGGTCTTTGAAAAGGAGCGCGTTGTCGGCGGCATGATGATGCTCGGCATCCCGTCCTTCCGCCTTGAAAAGGACGTTGTCCGCGCCGAGATCGACGTTCTGCGTCAGATGGGCGTTACCTTCCGCACCAACTGCGAAGTCGGCAAGGACGTCACCATTGCCGAGCTGCGCAAGCAGGGCTTTGAAGCCTTCTACATCGCCATCGGCGCACAGGCCGGCCGCAAGCTCGGCATCGAGGGCGAGGACGCTGTCGGCGTCAAGTCCGGCGTTGACTTCCTGCGCGATGTGAACCTCTGCAAGAAAGTGAAGCTCAACGGCAACGTCGTCGTCATCGGCGGCGGCAACGTCGCGATCGACGTCGCCCGCACCGCGACACGCACGGGTGCGGAAACGACTGCCATGTACTGCCTTGAGAGCGAAGCGGAAATGCCCGCTCTGCCCGAGGAGCTTGAAGAAGCCCGCGGCGAAGGCATCGCCATCAACAACGGCTGGGGCCCGAAGCGCATCCTCGTCGAAGACGGCAAAGTCACCGGCGTCGAGTTCAAGAAGTGCACGGCTGTCTTTGACGCGGAGCACCACTTCAACCCGCAGTACGACGAAAACAACACCATCACCGTTCCCGCCGATTACGTTATCATGTCCGTCGGTCAGAGCATCGACTGGGGCAGCCTGCTGGACGGCGAGAATGTCGAGCTTGGCCGCGGCAACACCGCCAAGGCTGACCCGCTCACCTATCAGACCTCTGTGCCCGACATCTTCGTCGGCGGCGATGTATACACCGGCCCGAAGTTCGCAATCGACGCGATCGCAGCCGGCAAGGAAGGCGCCATCTCTATCCACCGCTCCGTATGGCCCGGACAGAGCCTCACCATCGGCCGTGACCGCCGCGTCTTCAAGGCTCTCGACAAAGACAACCTCGACAAGAGCGCCATCATGTCTCAGGGCTTCGACGCCACGCCGCGTCAGCGTCCGCTGCGCGACGCGAACAAGGCCCGCAGCTTCGCAGACGACCGCGCGACCTTCACGGAGGCCCAACTCAAGGCCGAGACCGCCCGCTGCCTCGGCTGCGGCGCGACCATCGTCGATACGAACAAGTGCATCGGCTGCGGCGTCTGCACCACCCGCTGCAAGTTTGACGCCATTCACATCCGGAAAGTCTATGATGTGGACAGCATCGACTTCTTCGACCGGCACGAAGCGTTTGCAAAGTATGCCGAAGAGCGCAAGCGCAATATCGAGATCAAGAAGGCTGCCGCCGCGAAGTAATCGCCCGGCACGCAAAGCACAAAAAAGGATGTCCGGAAATCCGGACATCCTTTTTTCAGCTTTACGGAGCCCGCGCGGCGCGGGCTCCGCTCCTGTGTTTTATTCCGCAGTCGGAACGACGATGTTTTCAATGATGAGGCTGCCGACCGGGCAGGCCTCGACGCATTTTCCGCAGACATGGCACTTTTCATTGTCGATGTGGGCGAGGTTGCCCTCCACGGTAACTGCGCCGACCGGGCAGGTCTTTTCGCACTTCTTGCAGCCGATGCAGCCGGACGTGCACTCCTTTCGGGTCTTTGCGCCCGGTTCGGTATTGGAGCAGCGGACGCGGACTTTATTCACCGCCGGGATCAGCTCAATGATCTGCTGCGGGCAGGTCTTGACGCACAGGCCGCAGCCGATGCACAGACGCGGGTCCACGTGCGACAGTCCGTTGCTCACCCAGATCGCCTGCTGCGGGCAGACCTTTGCACAGTCACCGAAGCCCATGCAGCCGCAGATGCAGCTTCCGACGCCGCCGAAGAGGAGCTTTGCCGCTTTGCAGCTCTCGATCCCTTGATAGTCCATTTTGTCGTGCGTCGAGTTGCAGTCGCCGTTGCAGTGGACAAACGCGGTCTTTTCAACGACGTCCTCAAACTCCGTACCGAGAAGCTCGCTGATCTTGCGAGCGGCGACGTCGCCGCCCGGGATGCAGAGATTGCTATTTAGCTCGTCGCCCTCGGCGAGCGCCTTGGCATAGCCGTCGCAGCCGGCATAGCCGCAGGAGCCGCAGTTCGCGCCCGGCAGACAGTCGCGGATCTTCGGGAAATTCTCGTTTTCCGGGACCTTCATATACTTTGAGGCGACGACGAGCAGCAGCGCGCACACAAAGCCAATCACGCAGAGGACCAGAACGGCAGTTAAAACTTCATTCATTTCGCACACTCCCCTCAGGCAAAGAGCTTGTCGGCGATGCCGGTGAAGCCCATGAAGGTCATGCTCGTGAGTGCCGCGGCGACCAGCGTGATCGGCAGGCCCTGAAACGCTTTCGGCGGGTTCGCGCGCTCAAGGGACTTACGCACGCCGCAAAAGAGGATCAGCGCGAGCGCAAAGCCGAGACCGGCGGAAAAGCCGTCCACACAGGACTCGAGCAGATTGTATTCGTTCGAGATGTTCAGCAGCGTCACGGCAAGGACCGCGCAGTTCGTCGTGATGAGCGGAAGATAGATGCCGAGGGACTTGTAGAGCGGGGGCATATATTTCTTCAGCGCGATCTCAACGAACTGTACCAGCGCCGCAATAACGAGGATGAAGATGATCGTTGAGAGATAGGCGATGCCGAGCGGCAGCATGATATAGGTATAAATGAGATACGTCGCCGCGGACGCGAGCGTCATAACGAAGATGACCGCGCCCGACATGCCGATGCAGGAATCAAGCTTCTGCGAAACGCCGAGGAAGGGGCAGATCGCAATGAACTGCACAAGAACGTAGTTCTCCGTGAAGACCATCGTAAAAACGATCAGCAGAATTTTGGACCATTCACTCATTTCACTCATTTTGCCGCCTCCTTCTCCTTGTCTGTTACCGGCTTTCTGCTGGCGCAGCCAAGATTGCAGTTGCCGCAGGCTCCGTTGCAGCCGATCTGCGGTTCAAACTTTTTGCCTTTTTTGTCGAGGACGGCGATCAGGATCGCCATTGCGCAGGCGAAGCAGAAAAAGCCGCCCGGCGTCTGCGTGATGATCCGGATCTGGTAGCCCTCCGGGATGATGCGGTAGCCGAGCAGCGTACCGTTGCCGACGAGCTCGCGGACGACCGCGATCGCAACAATGACCATCGTGTAGCCAAGACCCATGCCGAGACCATCAAAGAAGCTGTCGCCAATCGTGTTTTTGTTGGCGAACATCTCGGCGCGGCCGAGGATGATGCAGTTGACGACGATCAGCGCGAGGAAGATGCCGAGCGCCTTGTAAAGCTCCGGGATATAGGCTTCCAGCACCATCTGCACGATCGTGACGAAGGTCGCGATGACAACGATATAACATGGGATGCGGATCTGATCCGGGATCAGCTTTCGCAGGGCTGAGATAACGACATTCGAGCACACAAGAACAAAGGTCATTGCAAGGCCCATGCCAAGCGCGCCCTTGACGGTTACGGAGATCGCGAGGACCGAGCAGACGCCCAAAACGAGGATCAGCACCGGGTTTTCCTTGAACAATCCGTTTTTTAGGATCTCCATTTTCTTTTTCATGCCTTATGCCCCCTTCACTGTGTCAAACGCCGCGAGGGCGGCGGAGACACCCTTTTTGACGGCTGCGCTGGAGTAGGTCGCGCCGGAGATCGTGTCTACCTCATCCGCCGAACCGCTCAGACCCTCATACTTCGACGTATAAGCGTCGTCGCCGGCCTTGGTGCCGATGCCGCTCGTTTCGGTGGAAACGTCTGCCGAAACCTTGAGGACCTTGCCGTCAGGGTCCAGGCCGACCGTCACGGTGACGAGACCGCCATAGCCCTTGCTACTGGATGTGATGACATAGCCGAGGCCGCTGTTTTCCTTGTAGGCGCTCGCGATATTGAGTTCTTTGAGCTGTGTTTCATCGAGTCCCACTTCGGTGAAGGCGGTCGCGCCCTCAAGCACGGCCTTTCGCGTGGCCTCCGCCTGCGCAAGCTTGTTTTGCTCAATGACGGGAGCGGTGGCCTTATTCGTAAAGCCGAGCAGGACCGACACGACGAGACAGATGCCCACGAGCACCAGAAACGGCTTTACAAGCTCGTCGAATTTACTGGTTTCTTTCGTCATTTTTCAGTCACACCTCCTAAAGGCTTCGTCATGGTGAGGTCATTGATATACGGCACAACAAGGTTCATCAGCAATATCGCAAAGGTCACGCCCTCATTGTAGTTGCCGAAGACGCGGATGACCGCCGTGATAAAGCCGCAGCCGAGACCGAAGATCAGCTTGCCTTTTGTGGCGAACGGAGAGGTGACATAGTCGGTCGCCATGAAGAAGGCGCCAAGCATAACGCCGCCGGAAAAGATCGCGAGGATCGGCTGCGAGCCGCCAAAGAGCCATGAGAACAGCAGTGTCGCCCCGAGGTAGCTCAGCGGGATGGCCGGGCTGATGACTTTGCGGAGCATGAGGTACACGCCGCCGATCAGCAGTGCGATCATGCACGTTTCACCAATCACGCCGCCGTGGATGCCGTACAGGAGCTGCGGCAGGTCGCTCATAGAGAGCTTATCGAGCACGGCAAGCGGGGTCGCGGAAGAGAGCGCGTCGATCGCGTTCTTCGGATAGGCGTAGGTGGTCATCTCGCTTGTAAAGGAAAACATCAAAACGATACGTCCGACGAGCGCGGGGTTCATAAAATTGCAACCGATTCCGCCGAAAAGCATCTTTGCGACAAGAATCGCCGCGGCGTCGCCGACGATCAGCTGCCAGACGGGCATATCGACCGGGACATTGTACGCGAGCAGGATGCCGGTCACGACCGCGGAGAGATCGCCGATCGTAATTTCACTCTTGTGTCCCTTCTCCCAGATGTACTCAAAAAATACGCAGGCTGCGGCGGAGATCGCCGTCAGCAGCAGGGAGCGGACGCCGAAGATCATCACGGAGGCGACAAGCGCAGGCATCAGCGCGAGGATAACGTCGAGCATGATGTTCTGCGTAGTGCGTTTTCCGCGGATGTGCGGGGAAACGCTGACTGTCAGTTCGTTCATTTCTTCTCCGCCTCCTTTGCTTCGCTCTTTGCGGCAGCCCTTGCCGCTGCGCGTTCCGCTTCGGCCTTTTGCTCGGCGTTATATCCGGCAAGCGTGGCCTTGGCAAGCTTATTGACCTGCACGAGCGAACGATGCGCGGGACAGACATACGCGCAGCAGCCGCATTCCATGCACAAATTGACCTTAAGCTTTTTCAGCCGCGCCCCGTCCTGCATATTGTAGGCATGCTCGATCTCTACGGGCATGAGGTTCAGCGGGCAGGTGCGGATGCAGGTCCCGCAGCGGATGCACGCCGTCGTTTCGGGCAGGACTGCGTCCTTCTCGGCAAAGGCGAGCAGGGCGTTCGTGGTCTTTAAGACGGGCTGCGCGGTGTCCGGCACGGCGATACCCATCATCGGGCCGCCATAGAGGACCTTTTTCGGCTCTTCTTTGAAGCCGCCGCAGAAATCGAAAACGGCCTGCATCGGCGTGCCGATGGGGACAATAACGTTTTTCGGTTCCCTGACCGCCGAGCCATCGACCGTGACGCACTTTTCAAAGAGCGGCACGCCGGTCGTGATGTAACGTGCAAGCGCGGCGAGCGTGGTGCAGTTGATAACGACCGCGCCCGCGTCGATCGGAAGTCCGCCCTCCGGGACCATGCGGCCGGTCGTGTGGTAGATGAGGACTTTTTCACCGCCCTGCGGGTACATCGCGGGGAGCGACTGGACCTCAACGCCGGAGATTCCCTTTGTCTTTTCGCGGTAGAGCTTGAGACAGTCGGGCTTGTTGTCTTCGATCGCGAAGATAATGCGCTTGGCGGAAAGGTGTTTTTGCAGCAGTTCAATGCCCTTTAATACAAGCTCGGGCTGATCGAGCATCGTGCGTGTATCCGAGGTAATGTAGGGCTCGCACTCCGCGCCGTTGATGACGACAGTCTCGATCTGGTTGAGGTCCTTGACCGAGAGCTTCACCGCAGTCGGGAAACCGGCGCCGCCGAGACCGACGACGCCGCTCATGCGGACCGCTTCGAGGAAGGACTTTGTATCCGTGACCGTGGGGGGAACGTAGTCGATGGGGCGTTGCAGGCCGTCCGTTTCGATGATGACGGCGGGGACTTTTTTCCCGGCGCTAGTCAGGATCTCATCGATCTTTTTGACCTTGCCTGAAACGCCGGAATAGACCGGCGACGAGACAAATCCACCCGCCTCAGCGACCAGACTTCCGACCAGGACCTCGTCTCCGACGGAGACGACGGGCTTTGCCGGAGCACCGATGTGCATATTCATCGGCAATGTAATGGCCGGCGGGACCGGCATTCTTTCGGGCGCGCGTCCGGCCGTGTTCTTCCGGTGCGGCACATGCACGCCGTGCAGCTTTTTCATTGCGGCATTCCTCCTTGCCTGTGTGGCGAGCTATTGCACTGTCACACTGCTTTAGAAAGTATTATATAGTCTTGAAAACCGCTTGTCTACAAAAATCAGCGTCTATTTTTTAACGTGCAAAATTCGTATATTTTCCCGTTTTTCATTGCATTTTGACGCTTTTTCTTGTATGATTATCGCATTATCCGAAAAGGAGGCACGCCCTGTGAAGCATTACGGAAAGCATGCGGTCCGCTTCATGCTCATCTTGGCGCTGCTGCTGCAGCTTGGCGCCTGCGGGAGCACGGGGACGGTGGAAAAGACCAACAAAACCGCCTTTGTTCTTGACACCTCCTGCACCATCACGATCTATGGCGGCAGCCGCGCCGATAACGAGAAGCTGCTCGAGGGCTGCTTTGCCCTCTGCGAAGAGTATGAAAACCTGCTCTCCACCACGCGGGAGACAAGCGACATCTACAAACTCAACCACCGCCAAACGGACAGCGTTTCCGAGGAAACGGCGGCTCTGCTGCAAAAGGGGCTTGACTATGGCGCGCGCACAGGCGGCGCCTTTGACATTACGATCGAACCGCTCTCCTCGCTCTGGAATTTTGACGCCGCTTCTCCGTCTGTCCCGCCGGCAGACGATATTTCGAAAGCCGCGCGGGCTGTCAACTACAAAAATGTGCGCGTTTCCGGCACAAGCGTAAGCTTTGCCGACGAGGACACACAGATCGACCTCGGCGGCATCGCCAAGGGCTATATTGCCGACCGGATCGCCGCATACCTCCGCCAAGCCGGCTGCGCACATGCGCTCATCAATCTCGGCGGCAATGTCCTGTGTGTCGGCGGAAAGCCCGATGGAACGCCTTTTACCGTCGGCATCGAAAAGCCCTTTGAGGGCAGCTCCATCGCTTCCGTGCAGATACGGGACCTCTCGGTCGTGACCTCCGGGGTCTATGAGCGCTGCTTTTATGAGAACGGAAGGCTCTATCACCACATTCTGGATCCGAAGACCGGCTATCCCTTCGACAACGGCCTGCTGTCCGTTACGGTCATCGGGCCAAGCTCCTGCGACTGCGACGCACTTTCGACGAGCTGCTTTGCCCTCAGTCTTGATGCCGGTCTTGATTTGGTTGCAGCAAACCAGGGTTACTATGCCATATTTGTAACAAATGATTACCAGTTGCATTTTTCGGATGGCGCAGAAACGCTGGTAAACGTTTCTGATTGACAAAACGTAGAAATTGTGCTATTTTATTTCAGCAAATACTCAATTATTCTCTTGCATCTTGTCGTTTCATCCGTTATAATGTCACTTATGGTCGGTAAAAAGGCCCTTTTTTGGGGTCTGAACGGCAGCAGCCGATCCCTGCCGCAGGCAGGGCATCTATTCTGTGTGAAAGGAGCTCTTCCGATTGATCTATATCCCTTTGAATAATGCGCAGCCGGGTATGGTACTGGCAAAGAGCATCCCTTCTTCAATCGGGTATTTCTCGCTTCTGAAATGCGGCGAGGTCCTGACAGCGCCGCTGATCGACAAGCTTCGGGAACACGGGATCGACGGTGTATATGTGGAGTTTGAGGGCAGCGAAGATATCGAACCCGCCTGCATCATGGAGCCGGAGGTCCGCCAGCAGATCACGGCCGAGTTCCGCAAACTTTATACAGACTATTTCAACCGGCCCGCAATCTCCTCCAAGGCTGTCGAATCCACGCGGAAGATTGCGGAAACGATCGTGGACCATGTTCTTTCCCGCGACGAGTATCTCGTCGACATCATGGAAATCAAGTGCTATGACAATTATACCTACTCACACAGTCTCAACGTCGGTATCCTTTCGATCCTGCTGGCAAGCGAAATGGGCATCGACCGCAATCGTCTTGAAGACATCGGCCTGTGCGCGCTGATGCATGACATCGGCAAGGTCGATATTCCCATTCAGATCATCAACAAAAACGGTCCGGTCACGGACAGCGAATTTGCGATCATCAAGACGCACCCGGAAAAGGGCGTCGAGCGGCTGCGCAAATGCTACAATGTCTCGCATGAGGTCTTGCAGGGCGTGCAGTCCCATCACGAAAAAGTCGACGGGACCGGTTACCCCTATGGCTACAAGGGTTCGCGTATTCCCATGTTCGGCCGCATTCTCGCGGTGTCGGATGTTTACGATGCGCTGACCTCGCAGCGCAGTTACCGCGCTGCCTGGCTGCCCAATCAGGCCATCGAATATATCATCGCCAACTCCGATACGCAGTTTGACCGCGATTACGTCGGCCATTTTATGCACATTGTCTGCGCCTACCCCGCCGGCACCGTCGTTCAGCTTTCCGACGGGTCGCCCGCCGTCGTGGTGCGAAACTTCTCGGAAAATGTCCTTCGTCCCGAGGTCCGGCTGCTTGAATCCACGGAGCTTGGCAAGCGCGGCACAGAGATCAATCTCTTCGAGGATCGTGAGGCCTTCCACTTGACGGTCAAATCCGTTCTGGGGGACTCCTCTTTCAAGCTTCCTTCGAGTGTGACAAAAATGGCACAATAAATCCAAAGGGAGTCTGCTTAAAAAGCAGGCTCCCTTTTTTGCTCATGCGTTTGAGGATCTTTTCATCGGGTGCTCTTCGCGGTAGGCGCAGAGCCTGTCAAGCTCGCAGTTTTTGAGAAAGACGTCTGCCAGCCATGTCAGCAGCTTTGAAGCCGGACCGTGGTAAACGAAGAAATAGGTGGCCACAAAGACGACTGTGGCGCCCATAACATCGAGGGCGGAGTGCTGCTTGAGGAACATCGTCGCCAGACAGATCGCGATGCACAGCAGGATGCTGAAGATCTGCAGTCCGAGCCTCCTGCGCAGTTTCCCGCTCTTGAGCAGTGCGACGGCTACGCCGAGGGCCCCGACGATGTGCATGCTCGGGAAGACGTTCGTGGGCGTATCCGCCGTCTGGATGAGCTTTACGAGCCAGCCGGCAATATTATCCGGATACGTTTCCGGGCGCAGGAGCTGTCCGTTGGGGTAAACGGTGTTGATGAACATGCAGACGAACCAGCCGCACTCCAGCGTCAGCACATATTTTTCAAACACGGGCTTCTCATGCAGATAGAACCAGATCCCCGGAATGGCCATATAGAGGAACCATCCGAGATAGGGAAAGATGAACCATTCACAAAACGGGATCTTGTCGTCAAGCGGGCAGTACATGATGTGCAGGCCGGGGTGGTCTGCCTGGATGAAATACTCGTCCAGAAAATACCACGTGAGGTGGATGAACATATAAATAATGAGCACGGCTTCCCTGCGGTCCGGGACCCAGCGGGAAATGTAGCGGTAAGTCCCGGCGGGGCGGGGCGTCTTTTGTTTTGACATAGATCAGACTCCAAAGCTTTCATAGAATTTTTCGACTGTCTCAGCCGCCGTTTTGCACTGCTCGGCATAGCTTACAGCCGGGTCATAGACGATGGGCGGCCCAACGTGGATGATCTGCCCGCCCCAGTCGATGTGGACGGGATAAAAGCTCACCTGTTTTTTCAGCCTAGCCCAGCTCAGCCTGCCGATCGAGACAAAGCCCGGATCGACCTCCTTGGCATAGGTCAAAAAGCCGGTCGGGTGTTCCGGGAACAGGAGAATATTTTTGTTCTCCGCAAAGGCGCGAACGCTTCGCTTGAGCGTCTTGAGCACCCTTGCGTCGTGATATACGGGGATGCAGTCGCTGCCGCGCAAAATCGGCGGCAGGAACAGCGCCGCGAGATAGGCGAGCGTGTAGTCCTTGAGCCTTGCCCAGCGGCCGTTCGGGTCCCACCAGTAGTCGCGTCGAATATAGGCCGGGGCCTGCCGGGCCGAGAGCATCTGGGCATTGATCCACGGGCGCAAGGTCTCGCGCTGATCGAACCAGCCCATCATGGCGATGGGCCCGTATGCCCGGTCGTGATTGGCGACAAAAACGGCGGGGCGCCCGTCGTAGGGTTCCTCCCACTCGGTGCGTACGGGCTTGGTCACAGCGCGGACGGCGGGGCAAAGCAGCTTCTCATAGAAAAAGCTTCGGTGTCCCTCCCAGTTTTTGTAGCCCAACGCTTTGTGTTCCGCGCGCAGGGCCCTCTGCCGGTCGCGCTCGGCAAGCTTTTCGTCACCGATGGAACGCAGGCTCCTGCGAAAGACGAACGTGAACAAAATCGTCGTGTAGGTGACGGAAAGGACGTCCGCGACCGGCTCCGCGAGGAAAACGGCGTCCGTATGCGGCAGCGGAAGGCCGAGCCGCGGCAGAATATAGATGAGCGGAATGAGCAAAACGACTTTTCGGAGGATCGCGGCTGAAACGGCGCTTTTGGCCTGTCCGAATGCGATAAAGGTCTGTTGGCAGGCGATCTGAACGCCGAAGAAACCGGCGGCGGCCATGTAGATGCGCAGAGCGTGCGCCGTGAAGGCGACGAATTCGGGGTCCGGGTTGAAGATGCGCGCGAAAAGCTGCGGGAAAAGCGCTCCGAAAGTCCAGAGCACGACGGAATAGACGACGCAGCATTTTAAAAGCAGCGAGAATGCCCTGCGCACGCGGGGCGCGTTTTTCGTACCGAAGTTAAAGCTGATGATGGTCTGCGCACCCTGTGCAAGGCCCATCAGCGGAAGCATGACGAGCTGACTGAAGATCGAGAGGGCCGTCATCGCTCCAACGGCGATGTCGCCGCCGTAGCGGAGAAGCGACGCGTTGTAGCACACGCACAGCACGCTCTCCGTGGCCTGCATGATGAAGGGCGCAAGACCGAGCGCGAGGGACGGGCCGACGATGGGCCATTCAAGCTTCAGGCAGTCGGCGCGGATATGCAGGGTCGTCCGGCTGCCGGTGAGGAAGCGGAGCGTCCACGCCGCGGAAACGGCCTGCGAGAGAAGCGTTGCGAGCGCCGCGCCCCGCACACCCATATCGAGCGCAAAAATAAAAACGGGGTCGAGGACGCTGTTTAAAACCGCGCCGATGAGTACGGTCTGCATACTGGTCTTTGCAAAGCCCTGCGCCGCAATGAAGGCGTTTAGGCCGATGGCGAGCTGGACAAAGACAGTCCCGAGCGCATAGATGCGCATATAGCCCAGTGCGTACTCGATCGTGTTTTCACTCGCGCCGATGGCGAGCAGCATCGGCTCCGCCCAGCGCGAAAAAACGGCTGTCAGCACAACGCCGATGACAATGAGCAGAAGGAAACTGCTGCCGAGCGTTTTTTCCGCGCTCTGCTTATCGCCCTTGCCGAGGTAGATCGCGGCGCGCGGCGCGGCGCCCATACTCACCAGCGCGGCAAACGCCGAGATGATGAGGATGAGCGGCAGACAGACGCCCACACCGGCAAGTGCGAGCTTGCCGGTGACCGCGATGTGGCCGATGTAGGCGCGGTCAACGACATGATAGAGCAGATTGATGAGCTGCGCGGCGATGGTCGGGGCGGCAAGCCGCTTCAAGAGGCTACCGATATCTTCCGTGCCCAGCGCAGCGGTTTCCCTTTTGACAGTTTCCAAGCGTCCGCACTCCCTGTATGCCGCCCATTGCGGACATACCCGTACAGTTTACACAGTTTTTTCCCGGGTGTCAACCGCGGCCGGATCACTGCCGAAGCAGCTTTTCCCGCGCCTTGTAGTCCGGAAGAACGGCTTCGATCAGCGCATAAAAGTTCGGTCCGTGGTTTTTTTCACGGATGTGCGCAAGCTCATGGACCACTACGTACTCGACGGCCTCGGCGGGGTAGCCCGCAAGTCGGTAGCTGAAGCAGAGCCTGTTTTTCCCGCTGCAGCTGCCGAAGCGGCGCTCCGCGCCCGTAATTTTGACGCCAGCGGGGGCGAGGTCCATGATCGCCGCGTAACGCGCAACGATGGGCGGGATCTCAGCGGCGGCCTTTTCAAAGAGCGCGGCCCTCTCGGCAGCCGTCGGGGTCGGATGCGCCGCCAGACGAGCCTGCGCCTGCGCGCTCTTTTCCGCCGCCCAATCCGCGTG